>VGRU01000157.1 GCA_016875255.1 Deltaproteobacteria bacterium | reverse complement strand
ATTAAGCAATTAATATGCCAAATAATTTCAGAGCTTTCAATAAAGACTGTAAGAGAATTCGATAAAACCTTGAA
This sequence comes from Deltaproteobacteria bacterium, assembly GCA_016875255.1. Next base: position 8,536 of record VGRU01000157.1, on the reverse strand, counting down.
TCCAAAAAAGCGCCCCTGGCCCGACTCGAACGGGCGGCACACGGATTAGGAATCCGTTGCTCTATCCACCTGAGCTACAGGGGCATCTCAATCCAACAATATGATTTTCACGCAATTTCGTCAAGACTATTTAAAACAAATTTTACTTCAAGGCAATCCTTTATGGAGGCTACGTCAACGTTTTCCTGTCGCGACGGCGGGCCGGCACGGCGGGCCTTGCGAAACGGGCGTCTTCACCCTAACCCTTGCCGAAGAATTATTTAGAACGAATTTTTGGATGGAAGTCTGAAGGGGTGAGAGCCGAAATATTTCCCGGAGGGGGAGGCTGCTCTTCTAAATCGTTAACCTTCTATTTGGATTCAACTATTTCACCTGTCATCTTGTCAATGGTCACTTCAATAAAACCAATTCTTTCCATATTCCAATCATTCCCTAAAAGCTTTTTCACCCAATTCATGATCGATTCAGGAGTGATTCGTTGAGGGTCTTTTCTGCTTTCGGGGAGAATCCCAATTAAATGACGTTGGTCCTCTTGGTTGTGATGGTAGAATTCATAAGCCAATATATGTTCCATATCTCTTATCCCTTAATTGATCGATGGATAATAAACGACCTTCCTTCTCTCTACTGGAAATCTTAAAGTGATTAATGTCCTTCCCTTTTGGCCATCTATTCCAAATTCCATCACCCCTTGATTTTTTTTGACCATTTCGTCAATGAGTCTTACCTCAAAATCGAGGGTTTCTTTCTTTTTTGGAGAGGGGTCTTTCAAGATTGTCTCAAACGGCTCTATCGTTTTTCTATAACCATCAAAGTGGATCGATATTTCAATATATTTTCCTTCCCCGATGGATGGGGCGCTGACCTCTCCGGGCTGCTTCTGATTGATAAACAATCTGGTCATAAAGCCAATCCCTCCATTGAGAGGCATCCATCTTATCGCATACTTAAGGGTAGAGTCCAAAATATATTTCAAATGCTCATCTGGAGTGATGGTTTCGGGAAGGTCTTCTTTAAATTTTTTAAACACTCGAATCTTCTTTTCCTCTATTTGGGTTTGGTTCTTCTTTAGCACATTTTCGATGAGAGTGTGTACCGTATTTATTTTTGTTTCCGTGGAATTGACCTTGAGGTAATTCAGAACAGAGCTCAGGAGCAGATCGACTTTCCCGATCTCATCATTGAGAATATGATGGAAATGATCATCGAAGGTCTTATCGCTAAATTTTCCTCGGGATACTCGGGTAAAATATTTGATGGATTCCAGTGAATGGTCAATGCGTTGAATCAATTCGATGAGAAGAGAGGATTTGAATGAACCATGCGGTTCATTTGACATTATCAGGTTTTTAAATTCGAGTGAGCCAGGATCATCCTTATCGGATTGAGGGAAAATCGAATTTAATAAATCGTTCTGGGTGTTAAAAATGGATTGATTTTTCATATTTCTATAGATTCTTCAACATTTCATAAAGCAATTTTAATACCACTTTCGCCATGGAATTTCAACCATTTATAATCATTATGTTATTCATTTATTCATATAAGATTGAGATTCTCAAAAATGGAAAATGTTTTCCCAAAAGTACTGATGGATTACCATTAAAATGTGAAAATGTTTTCCTACCCTTCCTTCCGAAAAGGTCCGGATATCGGATTGGGAAGCTTCACGGCCTGGATGGGAATCGAGTTTATGAGAAATCTCAGTCAGGATTGAGGATGGGTTGGCCAAAAGAAGACCCCGGTCAGGGCCCGTAAAAGGTTCGCAAGGTTAAAGCTTAGTTAGAAAATAAACGTCAAGAGTCAAAAGGTAAAGGTTAAGATGCCTGTTTCATCAGGGGTTGCATCTTACGCCAAATAATTCTTGAAGGAACCAACGTTTGTCGTTGTCGAAGCTCGTATCCCTGCCCGCCGGTAGGCAGGGATGCTCGATCATAGAAACTCGATACTCGTCGAGCTTCGTTTACCGAGCCTCTTGCTTCGATACAAGCATCGTCACCGATAACCCTTTTTTATTTTGGGTCTTCGTGAAAGCGAGTGGGTTAAAACATCATGAAGATATGGATATTGGCCCTACGATTTCCATTATAAATGGCAAACGTAGCCCCCCTTTGGAAAACTTAACATGTCCCATAAGTTGGGGGGCTGGACACAAGTAGGGATCGTACAATTAGTGTGATTGGGGTTTAGGATACCCCACCCCCACCCTAACCCTCCCCCTGAAGAGACTGTGTCGTAATAGGGGAAACTGAAAAAATGTCATGCCGAACTTGTTTCGGCATCTAATCATTCCAACAACTTACGAGACCCTGAAACAAGTTCAGGGTGACAAATTAGTAATTACGACACAGTCTCGAAGGGGAGGGAAATCTTTATGGTCCTCCTTGAAGGGGGAGGTAATCCCCACTTTCCTCCCCCTTCAAGGGGGAGGTGAGGAGGGGGATGGATTGTCGATCGGAGTGCCCCTTGTGTCCAGCGACTAAATTTATGGGTAAAGATGAGTTTGGAAAAGGGGGGTGAGCCTGCCTGCCGGCAGGCAGGCTCACCCCTCTTTGCCAAAGAGGGGGAAAAAGAGACATTTCCTTAACCTGGGGGAGAAAAATGACTGAAATGCCCCACTCACTTACGCGAAGAGCCTTTATTTTTTTCTAATCCTAACCGTGACCTACGGACCATTTTTATGGTTTGTGGTATCCTAACGGCCACAGGAACTTACTTCAATTTCTCCAACGTACCCTTTGCTTCTTCGGCTCCTGCAAACTTAGCGTCCAATTCAAGGGCCTTTTTCAATTCCCTTTTAGCGTTTTCGTTATCACCATTCTTAAAGTAAGCCATTCCAAGATGGTATCGCATGACAGGGTTGTCCGTAATTTTTTCATTCGCCTCTTTCAAATAAGTAATCGCGCGTGTGAAGATATTCTTTTTGTAATAAACCCATCCGAGGGTATCCGAGATGTGGGGGTCATCCGGAAACTGTTCCTTGGCGCTCTGGGCTAAAGCCAGGGCCTCATCAATATTCTCACCCTTCTCCGCATAGAGATAGGCAAGATTATTGGCCGCAGGGGTGTATTTAGGATTGATCTTAAGAGCCTTTTGATAATACTCTTTGGCCTTATCATACTTTTTCTGAGTATCATGGATGATCCCTAAACCCATATGGGCTGTGATAGAGTTCGGGTCCTTCTTAATGGCTCCATGATATTCTTCAATGGCTTTTTCTGTCAAATTCTGCCGACTGTAGAAATTGGCAAGAGAGACATGAAACCCGGAGATGTTCGGGTTTATTTCAATGGCCTTTTTGTAGCCAGCCTCTGCTTTCTCCATCTCCTTGTTCATCTCATGCAGACTTCCTAACATATGGTGGAAAAATGGGTTTTGAGGCGATGCCTTGATATGGGCCTCCACCCTCTCGATGGCCTTCTTATTCTCCTTCTGATTCATATGAATGGCGACGACAAGATTGAGGGCCTCTAAAAAATTGGGCTGGATGGACAAAGCCTTTTCTAATTGAACCAACGCCTCCTTATCTTTCTTCTGAGCCAGAAGGACTCGGCCTTTCTGGAAATATCCAACCGGATTATTGGGGGCGATCTGAATGACTTCTTCAAAAGACTTGCTGGCTTTTTGGATATCCCTCTTCAAGAAGTAAGCATTCCCAAGGCCTAAAAGGGCCTGGATCGATTTGGAATCCCTTTTCAAAACCTCCTGAGCTTCCTCAATGGCCAAATCGAAAGCCCCTGCCCTGAGATGGATATCCGAAAGCAACAATCTCCCCTCTGTCCAGTTGGGATTCAGTTTGACGGCTTCGGCAAGCGCCGTTTTCCCCTGCTGGATATCCCTGTTGCCAAGATGGGCAAGGCCAAGAAAGTGATGGGCCATAAAAGATTTTGGATTATCTTTGAGGTAAGACTGAAATAAATTAATGGCATCATTGAATTCCGTCTTGGCCAGATAGAGGCGGCCCTTGAGGAATATTCCTTCATGGCTTTTCGGATTGATCTCAAGGATCTTCGCGACCATCTCAGAGGCCTTATCCAACTTACGATCATTAAGGTGGACTTCGGCTAATTTAGCCCTTGCAGGAATACTTTTCGAATCCACCTCGAGCGCCTTCTGGTAGACCTCAATGGCCTTCTCTTTCTTCCCCCAGATTAAATAGAAGTCTCCCAGATGGATGTGAGCAGAGGCTTTCTTTGGGTCCACCTCGATGGATTTGATGAATTGTTTTTCCGCATCCTCCATTTTCTTCAAAGAAACGTAGAAATTTCCCAGGGCAATGTAAGTATTTGGGTCTTTAGGTTCGATTTTTGTCACCTCAATCAGTTCAGCCTCAGCCAACTCGGCCTTCCCGGTTCTCCGATAAAACTCAGCCAGTCCATACCGGGCCTTCGTTGATTTTTCATCGACCTGGATGGCCTCCTTGAATGTCTGTTCTGCTTTAGCAAAATCCTTCTTCATAATATAAAGGTTGGCTAAATGGAGATGGGCTTCAATCTTCTTGGGATCTTGTTCGATCGCCTTCTTCGTCTCCTCAATGGCCTTGTCCAGATTCCTATCCACAGTATAGATGGAGCTCATGAGCAGACGGCCCGAGGAATTGTTTGGATCTTTTGCGAGGACCTTTTCGGCCTGTTCTTTGGCCTTTTGGGGTTCTCTTGACAGGAGAAAGAGGTTTCCAAGCTGAAGCCTCGCTTCAATTAAATCGGGGTTTAACTCAACACTCTTCGAAAACTCAGAAAAGGCCTCCCGAAACTCTCTCACTCTTAAGTGGGTAAGCCCGAGTTTGTAACGGGCATCGGCATTCTTGGGTTCGATCTGGAGAACGTTTTTATATTCAATGATTGCCTCCTTGAACTTGCCCTCAGAGAAATATTTTTCCCCCCTCTTCCAGTGCTTCTCCTTTTTGGCCTCCTTGCTGCAACCCGATAATCCGGACAGAATGAAGCAAAAAAGAATGATAAAAACAAAAACCGATCTCCTCTTATTTAAAAAGTCCATCAGCCTTCCCCCTTCATGGATTGTTTGAATTAACCTGATTCGTTTCAATTCTATCATAATACCGTCTTAAACTCGAGCGAATACTGCGAACCATCTTAGCTGGACACTCCAAAGGTGTGGAGGTTGCACAGGTCTTCCTCCTTATTCCTGCTTTCCTGGCTTCCTTATTCCCTGAACTCTCCTGTATCGACCCACTCTTTTTTTAAAACAGACCAGAAATCCTCTGCAAGTCCCTTCACCACATACTCATAAGGCAGCCAGCCATATCCCCCTTCCCCCCAATCCTTTCCCCAGGAATTTCGTATGAGGAGAGCGCCGGTCGTTTCCACCTTCCCGTATTTATTCTTGATCTTCATCTTATCATTATACCCGACCGCAACCACCGCATGCCCGCCTTCGATCTTTTCCCTCGGAGATGGAAAAGGGATTTTACCGCCTTTCTCTGCCTGCTCGATGGAGTTATAGACCGTAAACCCGAACATGGCGGGATGGCCCTTTGAGAGATAGGTTTTTATCCTGCCAAGCAACTCCTCGGGTTTTGTCCGTGGTGGATCATGCCTGAAATACTTGATCGTCTGGTAATTCTGCGCAAAGGCATAGCAAAAAGCCGAAGGCTCCTGATCGAATCTCTTTTCATCATCCGAATAAGGCCAGTGCTCTTCGGGAGGCACCCCGAATAGCACCATTGCGCCCATCGTGCTTCGGAGGTAGGCGCCGGTATCTCCCTTCATCTTCATCAGATTGCGCGTCACCTTATAAAGAAAAAGCCGTGAGGCATCGATATGCCTCCCGAATGCCTTTCTCTCATAATACTCAATCACCCCTGCCCCTGCATGGGCAGTGCAGGAACCGATCCGTCCCTGGTCCTCGATGGGCGAGCACCATGGCCGGAGATCCGAAGATACCGGTGCGCTCTTGGCCCTTAAAGAGCTTTTGGGTCCGAAGATCAACCGAACCTCATCGGTCTGGTCCGTGTAATCCCTGAAATCCGGATAATCCGGAATCCACCCCATCCCATGTCTCTTTTCGGTATGATCCATTGTCTGTCTCCTCCCTTCTTCTTTGGCTAAATCCTGCACGCAACTTTTCATACGGTTTGATACTATCATATTTTAACAAAAAAGCGAAAAATTAAAATCCTTGTAACACTTTAGCCTTATGAGAAAAGGAGTTTCATGAGTTAATTGATCAAAAGAATCATCATAAAATCCCCCTTAATCCCCCTTTGCCAAAGGGGGAAACCCCTATCTCCTCCCTTTGGCAAAGGGAGGTCGGGAGGGATTTTACAAAGATTTTCAAACAGCTAAAGTGTTTCAAATCCTTGAAAAAAGGGTATCCGCCGAAGCTCTTGAATTTCAAAAGACTTGCTTGCCTACCAGAACCGTTCCAGTGAAGGGAAGTCCAGCGGGTAGGCCAGCGAAGGAGGACTTACGAAGTACATTGATTATGGAGTCTTAAGGATGTCGTGAGTCCCTATCCTTCTAAATAGATATATTTCTCCTGATATTTGAAAAGTAAAGCGATAGCTTTTTGTCACTCTGCCTTCCCAGATATTGGGGTGGCCTTTTATCTTTTTAACCCTTAAAGACGGATGATGTGGATTCTCCATAAGAAGAACAAATTGCTTATGTGCTCGTTCCTTAATGGCCTCAGTCAGGGCGCGATAATCCTCGTCGAAAGGCTTGGCCGTCTGAATCTTCATCGTTTCTTTCTGAGATGACGAACCAATTCATTGGCTGTTTTAAAAGGCCCTGAAACTTCTCCTTTTGCAATGGCTTCATCGGCCTCCTTCTCTTTCTCCTGCCATTCCTTTGTCCAGAACCAAACCTGATCTTTGGAAATGAGTTTCTTGGGGGTAAGAAGGAGTCCTTCTTCAATGACATCTACCTCCAAAAAATCACCCACCTCTAATCGGAGCTTTTCGAAGGCCTCCTTCGGAATCGTAATTTGATGTTTCGGGCTAATTTTAGTAACTTGCATAGATCCCCCTTGGCTTTACCCCGTTGGAAAGTCGAAGACTTTCTAACGGGGTTTACTTCTTTACTGTAAAGAATTCTAACATCTTTAACAATCTTGTCAAGCCTCCTTCTATTCGTGCTCCAACCCGATAACTCAACAAACCCAATAAACCTAAATAACTCTTAGAAATTTTCCTTGCAAATTGAAACAGAATGTTTTAATATTCAAGCATGATTGACAGAAGGTTGATAAGAACTATCAAGAGATCTCTTGGCCATTACCCAGTGGTGGGGCTGATAGGGTGTCGACAGGTCGGAAAAACGACCCTTTCGAAGATAATCGCCGAAGATTCAAGAGATGCTCTCTATCTTGACCTTGAACTTCCTTCAGATATTGCTAAGTTGCAAGATCCGGAATTATATCTGAGCCAGTTTCCGGGTAGACTTGTAATTATTGATGAGATTCAGAGGATCCCAGATTTATTTCCCCTTTTAAGGGCGCTGGTCGATAAAAATAGAGCCCCTAAGAGGTTTCTCATACTCGGCTCAGCCTCCCCTGACATGATCAAACAGGCATCAGAAACACTTGCAGGCCGTATCATCTATCATGAACTCAAACCCTTAAGTCTTGATGAGGTGGGCTTCGATACTTTGAAGACTCTATGGTTAAGAGGGGGGCTGCCTTTAAGTTTCCTTTCCGAAGACGATCACGAAAGTCTCATATGGCGAGAGTCATTTATCAGAACGTATCTTGAAAGGGACATTCCTCAGCTCGGGATTCATGTGCCTTCTACAAACTTAAGACGATTCTGGATGATGATTGCCCACACGCATGGTCAACTCTGGAATGCAAGCCAGATTGCAAAAAGTCTTGGACTCTCTGCACCCACTGTCAGAAACTACCTCGACATCCTTACGGACACCTTTATTGTGAGACAGCTTGTGCCATACCATTTTAGTATCAAAAAAAGGTTGACAAAATCTCCGAAGGTTTATATCCGTGATTTGGGCCTCTTGCATGCCCTATTAAGGCTAAAGTCATTTGATGATCTTCAGGCATATCCTGTCCTTGGTAGTTCGTGGGAGGGCTTTGTAATTGAACAGATAGCAGGCATACTCCCAGAAAATACACCCCTATACTTTTACAGGACTTCTGCTGGTGCGGAGATTGATCTGGTGATATTTGACAGAAAGAATCAGCCTCTTGCTGTGGAGATTCAATATTCTCTAAGTCCCAAACTGGAGAGGGGTTTTTCTATAGCCTTTGAAGACCTTTCTTGTAAAAAGGGGTTTATAATTTATCCAGGTGAAGAGTATTACCCCATAAAGAAAGATGTATTTGCATTACCTGTTAAGAGGCTTTCAGAGATTGCTTCTGAGATAACCCAATAACTCATTCTCTTATTAACTCGAATTCCCTAACCGCAGCACACAGCACTTAACAACTCATTTCCTTATTAACTTATTAACTCGAATTCCCTAACCGCAGCACCGCAACACAGCAGCACTTTCACGTATTAACTCATTAACTTATTACCTCAATTCATAACTCATTCTTGGGGAATTTTGAATTATAAGTT
>VGRU01000156.1 GCA_016875255.1 Deltaproteobacteria bacterium | reverse complement strand
TTAGAGATCGGGACGGAGGAGATACCTGCTGGATTTGTGCCGCAGGCCTTAGCCGATCTGGAAACGCTTGTACGGAAAGAGCTGGAGGCACACCGGGTCGATTTCAAGGGAATCCGAACCCTGGGGACGCCCAGGCGGATCGTCCTCCATATCGAATCCGTGTCAGAGAAACAGACAGATGAGGAGATCAGAAAAATAGGGCCTTCGAAGGCGACTGCCTTCGATTCCAAGGGCGCTCCTACAAAGGCGGCGATCGGTTTTGCAAAAGGTCAATCGGTTCCCGTTGAATCCCTTGAAGTGATCCAGACAGAGAAAGGGGAATACCTCTGCGCTGTTAAAAAGGAGTCCGGAAAAGCCACGCTCGACATTCTTCCTTCCCTGCTTCCTGAAGTCATCCTTTCCATTCCCTTCCAGAAGTCGATGCGATGGGCAGAGGGTTCCATCCGGTTTGCCCGACCCATTCACTGGATTCTTTGCCTCTTCGGGGGGGAGGTCATCCCTTTCGAACTGGGAGATGTCCGGAGTGGAAAGATCACCTATGGCCATCGGTTCATGCATCCCGATCCCATGGCGGTGAAGGATTTTAAGACCTATCTGGAGAAGATGGGTGAGGCTTCGGTCATTGTCGATCCGGCCGAGAGGAAAAAAAGAATAGAAGAGGGGATGATCCGGGAAGGCGCCAGGGTATCCGGGAAAGTTTTGAAGGATGAGGAACTTCTTAACGAGGTCAACTTTCTTGTCGAATATCCTCTTCCACTCTGCGGGAGCTTTGATGAAACATTTCTCCGCCTGCCGCGGGAGGTGGTCATCCATTCGATGAAGGAGCATCAGAGATACTTCCCCCTGATGGACGACCATGGACGATTGCTCCCCCATTTCATCTTCATCAGCAATCTTGTCCCGAAAGATGAGAAGGTGGTGGTGAAGGGGAATGAGCGCGTCCTCAAGGCGAGGCTTTCCGATGCGGCCTTTTTCTTCGAAGATGACCTGAAGATCCCGCTGGAAAAGAGGGTCGAAGAATTGAAGAAGGTCGTCTTCCAGGCAAAACTCGGGACCTCTTATGAGAAGGTGATACGATTTAAAAACCTGGCCTCTTTTATTGTGGAGCGCATTAACCCGAAACTCCGGCAGGCTGTGGAGAGAGCGGCCCTTCTGTGCAAAGCCGATCTGGTGAGCGGGATGGTCGGGGAGTTTCCAAAACTTCAGGGGATTGTGGGCAGGGAGTATGCAAGGCTCTCCGGAGAAAAGGCAGAAGTCTATGAGGCAATCTATGAGCACTATCTGCCTGGTTTTTCAGGGGACCGGCTGCCTTCGAGCCCTGTCGGAGATGTGGTGAGCATTGCCGACAAGATGGACACGATCGTGGGCTGCTTCGGTGTGGGCCTCCTTCCGACCGGAACAGCCGACCCATTTGGCCTGAGACGTCAGGCGCTGGGGATCATCCGGATCATTATCGAGAAAGAATATCCTCTCTCTCTGGTCGAATTGATTGAAGAGGCCGGCCGGCAATTGAGCGAGAAGACGGTGCGGCCTTTTCCCGAAGTGAGGACAGATGCTCTGGACTTCTTCAGGGTTCGCTATCAGAACTTTCTTCTGGACAAAGGTTATCCCTTTGATGTGGTCGAAGCTGTCCTTTCAACCTCCTTCGATCAACTTCTGGATGTCCAGCGCCGGATCGACGCATTACGGGAGGCGAAAGAATGGAAGGACTTTGAATCGATTGTGATCGGCTTTAAGCGTGCGATGAATATTTTGAAAGGAGCGCCTTCAGGGAAGGAGATCGATCCTTCCCTCTTCTCCGAGCCTGCCGAAAAGAATCTCTATCAGGCGTTTATGGATGCGAAAGGGAAAATCGATCAACTCCTCAGTCAACGGGACTACCCTGCCTCCTTCCTTGAGATGAGCCGAATGAAGAAAGCGATTGACGAATTCTTCGACGGCGTCATGGTGATGGTCGAAGATGAGGCGGTCCGGCATAACCGGTTCGCCCTGCTCGATGGAATTGGCCAACTCTTCTTAAGCTTCGCCGACTTCTCCAAGCTCACCTGATAAAATATATCTTTTACCTAAATTGAGCGATTCACCCTATCTCACAAGGGAGGCCGAGATGCCTCAAACCCTTTTAGAATGCGATACATTGAAACAAAGGGCAATTGGCCATAATGATTCACCAAACAGGCGATGATTGAACAGGCCGCTTGGTTAATTCAACCTATTAAAGGTAATCGCTCTAAAAGGCTTTTCGGCGTCCCCGCCTCCCTTGTGAGGGGTGAAAAAATCGCTCAATTTAGGTTTTAATAGATTTTTACCGTCGGCATTCCCGCCTGCCGCAGGCAGGGTAGGCAGGGGCGGGGAAGTTAAAATTCTGAGAATTTGTCAATTACTGATTGGAATGGTGGATAAACCCTGGAGTGAGTGCCAGTTACGAGCTATGTGCGGGATAATGTTATCGTGTCTGTAAGTTCAAATACTAACTTTTGTAACAGTTGAGCCTTATGAAAAACAGAGTTTAAAATGCCAAGACAAAAGAGAAGAAAATAAAAATGTCGCCTTCTATGTAAATTTCTTCATGCTCTTCAAGATAAGTTTAGCTGCATTGATCCCAGAGATGATCACCATTGGTATACCTCCGCCAGGGAAGGTCCAGTGGCCTGCCTGATAAAGATTGGTAATGGGTGTTTTCTGGCTGCGAATTCTTGACAATTCTTTTGCCGATAGGTACCAACCCATGGTAGCGCCGTGCCTGTTTAATGTCGTTCTCTCGTATGTAAGAGGTGTTGAAGCATCCCGAACGATAATATGACTGGACAGGCCAGGGATCACCTTTTCCGTGATGCCAATGATTTTTTGGGCGATCTCTTCCTTTATCTCTGTATAATGGGGACTTGTGTTGCCCCCATCTGTAAAGAGTTCATAAGGAGCAAAGGCAGCGACGGCGACGGTATGCTTGCCTATTGGAGCAAGCATCGGGTTCTTTATGCTATCCATACGGATCGCCATCTTCTCCTTTTCAATATCAAATCCCCCTACGTCTATCTCCTCCCATGGGTTTTTACGAATTGAGGGGTAGTAATGGACCAGAGCTCCATCAAAGCCCATCTGTGCCAGATCGAGATCTACACCTAAATAGAGGGTGAAGATCGGTGCTGAGCTCTCTCTTTTTTGGAGTTTCCTTAAGAATCGATCAGGTAATAGATGATTACCTATTAGATGTTGAAATGTTGTGTGACAATCCCCATTGGAGATGACATATCTGGATTGGATCTCCTCTCCTCCCTCAACCTGAACTCCCCGGGCCTTCCCTTTCTCAATCACGATCTTCTTTACAAGGGTATTAAAGGAAATCTCCCCGCCGTAAGCCTCAAAATATCTGAGAAAAAGTTTAGGTAAGGCCTCTACTTCTTTGTCTTTGATGTAATAAAAGTTCCCCTTCATGGCCCACATGATAGGACTTGCACAGGAAAAGATAGAGGAGCCCTTACGTGAACCAAAGGTGAGGAGGTATTTTAAGAGAGGGTCTTTGAAAAAAGAGTCCAGGACTTCTTGGCCCGTTTTGCCGCGATACCGGAGGAGTTGAGGTCTTTTGATAAATTGATATAATAGCTGAGACTTCTCTTTGAGGCTGATGAGGTCAAGAGATTTGATGGAAAGGCCCTCAATGTTCTTAACCAGCCTCTTCAATTCCCCTATGTATGCGGGGATAGACAGTCTCTCCTTGGGAAAGAGGTGGATTAAATCCCTTTCGAACCGATCAATATCAGTGGAGAGGGTGAGATGGAAATGAGGGGTAATGATTCGGCGCTGGGGGTCCTGTGGACAAAATTCGATCTCAGGAGGAAGGCCCAAAATCTGGAAGGCCTCTTGCATCTGACTATTGGGACCAAATTCATTGAAATAATGGACAGCAGGCGCGAAGGTAAACCCATTTCGCTTGAAATTTACACAGTAGCCGCCAGGTTTTGAGGATTGTTCACAGATCAGTACCCTGAGCCCCTCCTTAGCCAGAAGGGTACCGCAGGTCAGTCCTCCCATCCCAGCCCCAATGACAGTGACATCGTACCTCATGCTTCTTCTTCAAAAACATTAAAGGGATTGAAATAGCAGACACGTCCACATTATAGCAGATTAATTAACCAAGTGAAATAGAAAGAATTGTATCCCGTAGGCGCTGTTATATCCCCCAACAACTTCTTCCTGTGATCGATGGTTGACCTCTCCACATCTCGATTTGAGACCGAATTGGGACTCCTGATTAAAGCTTGTAAAAAAGGGTTCAGTGTGATATCTGTTCTGCAAATTGCAGATTAAAAAATCTGGAATTTGAAATTCAATGAAGATTCTTTTGATCAATCCTGCTCCAACAGGGACTCTTAAGGCAACAGGGGTTCTCTTTCCCCCTCTTAGCCTTCTCTATGTCGCGGCTTATGCGGAAAAAGAAGGTCATCAGGTCGCAGTCAACGATTTAGCTGTTCGAAGGAAAAAAGAAGAGATCGATTTTAAGACATATGACATTGTCGGTATCTCCACAGATACCACCCGTCATCGTCAGGCCCTTCAATTAGCCAAGAGAGCCAAGGCGAGTGGTTGCACGGTGGTCATGGGAGGTCCTCATCCTGGTTATGTGGATCAAGAGATCCTTTCGACCAGAAGAGTCGATTTCATCGTCCATGGAGAAGGGGAGATAACCTTCTCAGAATTAGCGGCTGCCTTACAGAAGAACGATGGGAAATTCCGTTGCATCCAGGGGATCAGTTTTCTTTCAAATGACCAGATCGTTCGAACCCCCTCCAGGCCCTTCATGGAGAACCTTGACAGACTCCCCCTTCCTGCCAGACATCTTATTCATATGGACGATTATCGAAGGACCAAATTTGGAGGTCGAGACATCACCCCTTTGATGACCAGCCGTGGATGTCCGTATCAATGCGCCTTCTGTGCTTCCTCCCATTTTTGGGGAACGAAACTGAGGATGAGGAGTGTGGAGGCCATTTTAAACGAACTCAAAGAGATTTATCGCCGATATCATTTTAATGCCGTCGCCTTTGTGGATGACACCTTTAACCTCTTTCCGAAGAGGGTAATTGAAATTTGCCATGGGATCATCGAAAAGAAACTCGATCTCTGGTGGTGGTGCTTATCCAGGATAGACCTACTGCTTCGAAACGAAGAAATGGTTAGGGAGATGGTGAGGGCAGGAGCGAAGTCGGTCTTCATCGGTGTGGAATCCTTCAATCCGAAGACCCTTGATGAATTGAAGAAGGGGATCGATGTGGAAAGCACGGTTCAGGCCGTAGAGATGCTCAAAAAGAATGGTCTTGAGATCCATGCCTCCTATATCCTGGGAGGACAACATGAAACGGCCGAGATGATTCATAAAACCATCCGCTTTGCTAAAAGGCTTAATACCAATGTCGCCCAGTTCTCCATTCTCACCCCCTACCCGGGCACAGCCATCTATGAGCAGGTGAAGGGCCGAATCTTTAAATGGAGGGCACCCTGGTCTTTTTTCGATATGCAGCACTTAGTCTTTAAACACGATCATCTCTCATTCATCCGAATGGAATGGCTTCTGCTCAAGGCACACCTCCTCTATTATACCCGATCGAAAAAAGCGATCCTGGATATCTGGCATCATATCAAAAAACATCGTTTGGGTATCCAGACGCTCCTTCGTTTTCTAAAAGACTACTTCATGGGTTAATATGGAAGAGCGTCACAACGTTCTGACATTCTGGTTCTGTGGTTCTGGAGTCGGACAAAGGCAATATTGTTTATTTTTGGCCCATGTTGGCCCATGGTGTCAGGCCTTGAAATGTGAATTGAGAGTATTGATTCTGGATCGTACCTAAAAAGTCTCTTTTACGAATTTGTCAAGATTCAAGGCCTGACAGTATGCCCTTAAGTCAAGAGGTAACATGTATTACATGGGCGCTCTTTGCGACGGCTACGGCAGGCTTGAACTAGGCGGCCTGTTCCCGGCTCTTTTTAGCCCAGGCTTCGTATTTTGCGGAGATTTCGAGGTATTTCTCCACGGTCAGAATTGGCCTGTTCATCTCTTCCAGAAGGGTGGACTCTATTTTCCCTTGGAGGGCAAGCATTTTGCCCGCCCGCTGAATCAGATCAAGGCGAGGCTCGAGAAGTTGCGGCGCCATCTGCAAGGCAATGGAGCCGGGGATACAGATTTCTCCGATGGATTCACAACCAAAGTTGGATGCCTGGGCCCTGAACGTCATGATCAGAGGCTGGAAGCTTTCCATCTCCGGGAATCCCGACGTTGAGACGAGGAGGAATTTTGAAGGCATCGCCCAACTAAAGGAGTGCCTCACCCTGTTTGCAGGGTCGAGCCGTAAAAATGGATCCATACCGCAGATACAGCGGTCTGTTACGGTTTTCATCTGGGCGCTCATATTGTCTGTGTATACGGGCGTACCCATCACAAAGAGATCCGATTCTCTCAGGGACGGATAGATCTGGTCCATATCATCCCGCTGAGCACATTGACCGGGTGTTTTATGCATACACGTCAGGCACGCCCGACAGGTTGAGATATTCATTTCCTTGATCTGGAACTCTCTCACGGTAGCTCCTCCTTCTGAGAGCCCCTTCAAAAGCGAATCCAGCAATCTCCCTGTTACCCCTTTCTTCCCCCTCGCGCTCCCATTCAATGCAATAACCTTCATGATTCCTCCTTTAGACGAAATAGTTCATTCTCCCCAATTTGGATTTGACCGTATCATAACCCACGGAGGGTTTCAAGCCCAAGTGCTTTTTGGAGAAACCGAAAGATTGACAACTTACAGCCTCTGTTTTACGTTGTATCGCAAAGGAAATGGAGATGACACAGAGTTTATCCAAACCAAAGACCTGGGAGGATGATTATCTAGTCAGTTTTTATGAGGTGGATGCTAAAAACAGGGTTTTCCTTCCTTCCCTCTGGAAATACTTGCAGGAGACGGCATGGAACCACGCCCATCGCATCGGAATAGGTTATTCCGATCTGGCTCGAAATGATCATTTCTGGGTCTTATCCCGTTTGGCCATTGAAATGAACGAGTATCCCGGATGGGGAGATAAAATTCGGGTCAAGACCTGGTTATTGGAGAGCAGCCGCCTCTTCGCGTTTCGGGATTTTTCTATCATTAAGGAGGATGGCAGGGTGATCGGCGGCGCAAAAAGCGCCTGGGTGGTGTTGAATTTAAAAAGCCGGAAACCCCAGCGGATTGAACCCTTCCTCAAAGATCTGAATCCCATTCCGGACCAGCACGGAGCGGAGACAAAACTGGATAAGCTTCCTGCTCCAGGCGTTCCAGGCGAAGAAATGTTTTTCAGCGTCCATTATGGCGATCTGGATATGCACCAGCATGTGAATAATGCGAGATATATCGAATGGATTCTGGATAGCTATCCGTTTGAGATCAACCAGACCCACCACATCACGAATTTCGAAATCAATTTCCTCGCGGAGTCAAACTGCGGCGATGAGCTTTCCGTTCAATCCGAACGACAGAAAGATTCCATCCCGACCTTCCTGCATAAGATGATCAGAAAAGAGGATGGCCGGGAGCTCTGCCGGGCAAGAGTGAGATGGAGGAGGGCGGAATAACCGGAAAGGGTTCACATGGATGAGATGGAAAAAAGATTCATTCTGAGCAAGGTGGCGATAGGAGAAATCCCACCCGATATCGTCATCGCAAATGCCAACCTCTTCAATTCCCTCACCGGTGAGTTTATACAGGGGCAATCGATCTGGATCAAGAATGGTTCAATCGCTTATGCAGGAACTGATAATGATTTTTTGAGAGATCATCAGACACAGGTGATCGATGCCGGCGGAATGGTGATTCTGCCAGGATTGATTGAAGGTCACACCCATACGGTTAGCAACCGGTATGGGATCGAAGAGTTTATAAGGCATCTCATCCCGACCGGAGTGACCACCCTCATCACTGAAGTGATGGAGACCGCATACATTGCGGGGAAGGGGGGCATTGAGTACCCTGTTTTGGGTTTTGAGGGGCAGCCGATCCGATTTTATCACACCCTTCCGCCTGTCTGTGGGCTTACACCCGCCGAAGAGGTCATGGCTCCGAGCCTTGAGGAATTTGTGTCATTATTAAAGAATCCAAAGTGTCTTGGGGTAGGTGAGATTTACTGGGGCAACATTTTCCTTGAAGGGAAACAGGGAAACAGGATTAGGGAGCTTGTTGCCATTGCTCTTGAAATGGGCAAATTGATCGAAGGCCACACCGCAGGCGCCTCCGGGAGAAAGCTTCAGGCTTATGCCGATTTTGGCATATCGTCCTGCCATGAACCCATCACCGAAGAGGAAGTGCTTGAGAGGCTGAGGCTGGGCTACTGGGTGATGATCAGGGAAGGCTCGATTAGAAAAGAACTTCCCGGAGTGGCTGGAATTTTCAAGAAGAAGATCGATTTCAGAAGGCTTATTCTTTCCACAGATGGCGTTGACCCTGAAGGATTCCTCGAGGAAGGATATCTTGATGCATCCATAAGAAGTGCATTGAAACTTGGCATCCCGCCGGAATTGGTTTATCAGATGGTAACGATCAATGCGGCGGAGCACTTCCGGCTTGACCACCTCATCGGCTCTCTTTCGCCGGG
>VGRU01000155.1 GCA_016875255.1 Deltaproteobacteria bacterium | reverse complement strand
CCCCCGAAATTGTTGAAACGAGGGGCAGTGGGGATCATCGAATATCCGCTTAATAAAGTCATCTAAGGTTTTCGATGCTTGAGGATTGCTTCGCTTGAGGAGCACTTTGTTTGAGGCAAGAGATTTGGCCTCTATCCTCAAGGTCCGAAGGACCGCTCCTCCATCCTTCTGCAGTTTTAACGCGTGAGCAAGGCCACGACTTCAATGTGATAGGTTTGGGGGAACATGTCGATGAGGCGGAGCCTTTCGAGTGAATACCCTCTCTCAGTGAAGAGGCGGAGGTCCCTGGTAAAGGTGGTGGGTTCACAGGAAACATAGACGATTTTTTTAGGCTCCAATTTCACGATTTGATCGATCACCTTCTTGCAGCCTGCCCTCGGAGGATCGAGGATCATCTGATCAGGCCTTCCCTTATCCCAAACCTTTAGAACCTCCTCCACCTTTCCCTCAATGAAACGGGCATTTCGGATTCCGTTTCTCTCCGCATTGAATTTTGCATCTTCAACAGCCACCCCGTTCTCTTCAATTCCCCAGACCTCTCCGGCATGGATGGCCAGAGGAAGGGTGAGATTTCCCACGCCGGCATAGAGGTCGAGGACCTTCTCATTCTCCCTACCACCGGAGAATTCGACCACGGTCCGGATCAACTTTTCATTCTGTTCGAAATTTACCTGCGAGAAACTTCCAGGGGAAATTTGAAACGAAAGGCTCTTTTCTTCTTCACCGTCAGAAACAGGTACTGTAAACGACGTAGAAGGGTCGCCAAGAGGAGTCCATTCTCTTCTTCCTGAAATGGCGATACCCTTGAGAACGGGTTGGGCCTGAAGAAGCTGCCTTGCAAAATGTTCAAACCGTTGATCGTGGGAACGGGGGTGAAATAAAAGAGCCCCTTTCTCCTCTTCGGGAGAGACATTAATCTCGATCTCTTCCATGTCTGGAAAGGCATTCCGTTGGTCTCGAAGGATTGAGATGATCCGGTTGACGAGCGGATGAGAGATCGGGCAATAGCTGATGTCCACAATTCGTCGGGATTTTTCCTGATAGTAGCCGATGGTCTTTTTTCCCACTTTCAATTGAACCCTGACCCGGTAGCCATAAGGTTTTGGGAAAGGAACCACATCTACAGGAGGCATTTGATCGAGTTTTCCCAGCCGCTTGAGGGTTTCAATTAAAATCGTTCGTTTCATTTCTCCATGAACAGAAGGGTCAATATGCTGCCACTGGCATCCACCGCACAGGCCAAAGTATGAACAGGGAGGATCGACTCTCCAGGAAGAAGGCTCAACGATCCGGACCAACTTCCCCATGGAATGTTTCTTCTTCTCTTCTGTGATCTCAATCCAAACTTCATCCCCTGTGACAGCATATGGAACGAAGAGAACTTTTCCATCCACTCGCGCCACACCATATCCCCTAAAGGCCATGGAATCTATTTTTACCTTCATCTTCCTGTTCATCACTTCAAAATACCACAGCGAGGCATGGGATTCAATCCTCGTGGAAATTCCATCATCCGTAACCAAATGAAGAAACGTTAATAACATTCCCGTCATGCTGAAATATTTTCAGCATCTCTGCTCCTCCGTAACCAGAGATCCTGAAACGAGTTCAGGATAACGATTACGGATTTTGGAAGTTCTCATTTCATTTGACTTATCTCCCTTATTTTGTTAGATTCTTACACAATAAAAAGCCTTCAGAAGAGAGGATCGATCGGTTCGATGTCCTGGTTCAGAAAGGGAGAAGAGGAAGAGAAGAAAGAGAAGCGTGAGAACCCGAAGCTCTTCGATGAGCTCTGGTTGAAGTGTAAGTCGTGCAATGAGATGATCTACCGTAAGGTCGTCGAACGGAATCTTTCGGTCTGTCCGAAGTGTAATTATCACTTTCAGATACCGGCCCGGAAGCGAATGGAGTGCCTGGTTGATCCGGGCACCTTTCTTGAGTACGACTCAGATCTTACTTCCCTCGATCCCCTGGAATTCAAAGATTCGAAGAAGTACCCGCACCGGGTCAAAGAGTCTCAGGAGACAACCGGTCACAATGATGCCGTCATCTGCGGAGAGGCGAAGTTCGAGGGCGGACCGGCGATGGTGGGCGTCTTTGAGTTCAATTTTATGGGCGGAAGTATGGGTTCGGTGGTGGGGGAAAAGATCACCCGACTGATTGAGAGGGCGATCGAGAAAAAAGTCGGCGTGATCATCTTTTGCGCCTCCGGAGGAGCCAGGATGCAGGAAGGGATCCTCTCTCTGATGCAGATGGCCAAGACCAGCGCAGCCCTTGGCAGACTCCAGGAAGCAAGGCTTCCCTACATCTCGGTTTTGACCGATCCGACCACAGGGGGGGTGTCGGCCAGCATTGCCATGCTGGGTGATATCATCATCGCGGAGCCAAAAGCAATGATCGGATTTGCAGGGCCAAGGGTGATCAAAGATACGATTCGAGCAGAGCTTCCGGAGGGATTCCAACGGGCGGAATACCTTATTCAACATGGGATGATCGATCTCATCGTTGAGCGAAAAGATCTCCGGCACACCCTTGCCTCCCTCCTCAAAATGCTCAAGGTTGATCAGTAAACCCCGTTAGAAAGCTTTAGTCTTTCTAACGAAATAGCTCACGCAGAGTTTTCAACGCCGCGCCGATTAGGCTCGGCCATGGGATGTGGGGTTTTCTAACGGGGTAAAGGAATAGATTAGAAATGAATAAGAATGGCTACCAACGATCGCTCGACTATCTCTATGGTCTTGAAAAGTTCGGAATGATTTTCGGGTTGACGAAGATCGAGGAGATTCTCGAGGCCGTTGGAAATCCGCATCGGGACATTCAGGCCATCCATATAGGAGGGACGAACGGAAAAGGTAGCACTGCGGCCATGGTTGCTTCGATCTTGCGAAAAGAGGGTTACGGGGTTGGCCTCTATACGTCTCCCCATCTCATCCGGTTCACGGAACGAATGATGGTGAATGAAAAGGAGATCGAGAAAGAGGAAGTGGCAGAACTGACGGAGTGGATGCGGGAGAAGATTGAGAAGGCTGGTGTCGCCCCTCCCTTCACCTTCTTCGATTTTACCACTGCAATGGTTTTCCTTTACTTCAAACAGAAGATGGTCGATCTGGCCATCCTGGAGGTGGGTCTGGGTGGAAGGCTCGATTCGACCAATGTGGTCGATCCTCTTATCTCCATCATCACGAATATTGGCAAAGATCATGAAGATGTTCTTGGCAAGGGCATCATGAGGATTGCGAGAGAAAAGGCAGGGATCATCAAAGAGAGCCGCCCACTCATCACAGCCGCCACCCAGCCGACGGTGCTCCGCCTCTTTTCAAAAATATGCCGCGAGAAGAAGGCGCTCTTTTTTAGGGTTGGGAAGGATTTCCGTTATGTTCCAGGAGGGGAGAGGAGTTTTCATTACGAAGGCCTCCATCGAAAACTGTGGGACCTTTCTCTTAACCTCCGCGGATCGCATCAGATGATCAATGCCACCACCGCCCTCGGAGCCATGGAAATCCTGGATGATCTGGGATATCGCGTTTCGAACGACGCCATCGTCGAAGGGTTGAAGGCGGTTGAATGGCCCGGAAGATTGGAAATGGTAAGCTCCTCCCCTCGAGTTATTCTCGATGGCGCCCATAATCTCGAAGGAGCTCTCTCTTTGAGAGAGTCTCTAAAGGAGGGTTTTCAATATCGCCATCTCGTCCTTCTGATTGGAATCATGAAAGACAAGGATGTCCATTCCATTCTTCACTGTCTGTCTCCGCTTGCAGATCACATCGTTCTTACGCGGCCTGGCACGGACCGCGCCGCCTCTCCTGATTCGCTCAGGAAGGCCCTGGGACGGAATGGGAAAAAGGCAGAGGTTATTGAAGATTTCAGGAAGGCGATTGACAGGGGTCTTGCTCTCACAGGCGAACAAGATATCTTCTGTATTACCGGATCGCTCTATACGGTTGGAGAAGCCAGATCCTACTTTCTTCCCAGGGGAGGATTATGAGATATCGCTGGTTCGTCCTGAGCTCTTTCTCCATCCTTCTGACCCTCTTTCATCCCCCTCTCTCTGATGGAAAGATCACCGATGTGAAAGTGGAGAAGGGGGAAGGGGCTGTGGAGATTGAGGCGGATGAGCTCTCCTATGAACGGGACAGTCAGGTTTATGAGGCCCACGGAAGAGTGGAAGTAAAAAGAGGAGATCTCTTTCTTAAGGGAGATCATGCTCAACTGAATATGGCGACGAAGGATCTCGTGGCCTGGGGGAATATTGTGCTCAGGGAAGGAGAGGATGTTCTCGAGTGCGAACGATTGGAAATCAACATCGATACCCGGCTGGGGAAGATCTACCAGGCCAGGCTCTTTCTCAAGGATCAGAATTTTCATATCACAAGCAAGGAGGGCGAGAAATTAGGAGAGAACCGGTATCGAATCCGGGAGGGTTCTTTCACCACCTGCGATGCGGCGCGGCCTCCGTGGAAATTTACGGTCAAAGAATTGGAGGTCACGGTCGAAGGATACGGGATTGCCAAGGGTCCGACCTTTTATCTCGAAGGCATTCCATCCTTCTATCTTCCCTGGGGGATCTTTCCTGTAAAAAGAGAGAGGCAGACAGGCTTTCTCCTCCCCCGGGTGGGGTATTCGAAAAAGTATGGCCCCGAGATTAAGAACGCCTTCTTCTGGGCCATTGCGAAAGACATGGATGCCACTCTTTATCTCGATTATTTAGGGAAGAGGGGTTTTAAAGAAGGCTTGGAATACCGCTATGCCTTTACTCCGGAGACAAGGGGACAGGCCAGCTTCCATTTCATCGATGATCAGGTTTTTAATAAAAATCGTTATGCCTTCCTCGTCCAGCATCAACAAAAATTTCCACACGATTTTTATTTAAAGGCCAATATCAATCGCGTGAGCGACATCCACTACCACCGCGATTTTGACGAAGACCTTCCGAGAGAGGCGAAGATCGACTCAAGGAGCAGGGGACAGTTAAGGTCCACCATCTTTGGAGGCAAAAACTGGGACCGGTTCAGTTTCCTGACAGAGGCCTCCGTCTTTCAGGATCTCACCAAAAAGAGCAATGATGAGACGGTTCAGAGGCTGCCGCAAATAAGTTTTTCTGCCCACCCCCAATCCCTTTTCAATACGCCGCTCTTCTTCGATGGCGGCGCTTCTTACACTTATTTCTGGCGAGAGAAGGGGGTGGAAGCGCACCGGGGAGACTTCTTCCCAAGACTTTCCTATCCAGTGAGGCTCTTCAATGTCGTGAAGGTGGAATCGAGTGTGGGGCCAAGAGAAACCCTGTATAAGTCTCTTGATGATCCGGCCCGGCAATATAAAGGATGGGAGTCGCGGGAGACGGTTGTGGCCAACACGGAGGTCTCCACCGAATTTTACCGGGTTTACAATCCGGGGGCAGTTTCGAAAATGTTCGGATTTCATAAGATGGCGAAATGGATGCATACCATCGAACCCATGATCGGCTATCATTATAGCCCGAGGGTTAACCAGAAAGAACATCCCGTCTTCGACGATCTGGATCGAATCCCGTATTCGAGTCAGATCACTTATGGCTTCACCCAAAGGCTTGTGGGAAAACCTGAGAAGGAAGGGGTGAGCTCCGGACCTTCGGAATACGCAAAGCTGAAGGTCTTCCAGTCCTATAGTCTCGGAGACCCCTTCACGCGGGATTCAAAGGGCAAGGGGAGATACTTTTCCAATATCCAGGGAGAACTCTGGTGGAATGTCAGCCCTTACCTTTCTGCAAAATTAGACGGAGAGTTCAGCCCCTATCATGGAAATCTGGAGGTTGGGAATGCCTCCATCAACATCAAGGATAAGCGAGATGATGCGCTTCAGGTTCAATACCGATATGCCCAGCGCAACATTAAAGAGATCAATGCGGGCGCCCGGGTCAAGACGATCCCTCCTCTCTATCTCTATGGCTCAACGCGCTATAATTTAAAAGATCACTGGAAGGTAGAGAATATCTATGGGGCGGAGTATCAGGCGCAGTGCTGGACATTAGGACTGACGGTCGAGGATAAGGGTAGATCTCCTGATGGGGTCCAGAAAAAGGAGTTGAAGTTCCAGGTCTATCTCAATCTGTTAGGCCTGGGTTCATTGGGGAAGAAGCCTTTTTATATGGGTTTGTAAAGAACGGGCGGATAAAAAGGAGGGAGTAATGAAGGGAGTGATTTTGGCAGGGGGGTTGGGAACGCGGCTCTATCCATTGACAAAGGTTACGAATAAACATTTGCTTCCGGTCTATGATAAACCGATGATCTATTACCCAATCCAGACCCTGATCAATGCGGGCATTGATGACATCCTGATCGTCACCGGTGGAAATAATGCCGGTGATTTTCTGAGGCTGCTCGGAAACGGAAAGGAGTTCGGGCTGAAGCATATCAACTACACCTATCAACAGGGAGAGGGGGGGATTGCCGAGGCCCTCGGCCTTGCAGAATTTTTTGCCGCCGGAGATGGAGTCTGCGTTGTGTTGGGAGATAATATCATCGAGAGGAATATTCGAAGTGCGGCAGAGGCTTTCCGAAGACAGAAGGAGGGGGCGAAGATTCTCCTCAAAGAGGTTCCTGACCCGCATCGGTTCGGCGTTGCGGAGTTGAAAGGAGACAGGATTGTCGGGATCGAGGAAAAGCCCAAACAGCCAAAATCAAAATATGCGGTGATCGGAATCTATTTTTATGATTCCACAGTCTTTGATTTCATCAAGTCCCTGAAACCTTCTGACCGGGGAGAGCTGGAGATTACCGATGTGAATAATCGATATATTGGAAAAGGGACGATGACCTATGGTATTTTGGATGGGTGGTGGACGGATGCAGGAACCTTCGAATCTCTGCTTCGGGCTAATCAGTTAGTGGCTCAGACTGGAGCGAATAACCTATAAAAAAATTTTAAATTTCAGATTCCAGATTGCAAATTGAAATAAATCTGAAATCTTAAATTTGAAATCTGAAATTGGGTTCAAATGGGGGGGGAAGCGATGATCCACGGCGTGAGAACGAAATTATTGAAGGTGATTCCGGATGAGCGGGGGAGGGTGATGGAGATCCTCCGGGCGGATGACGATCTCTTCTTGAAATTCGGCCAGGCCTACGTGACGACGACCTACCCGCAGGTGGTGAAGGCATGGCACTATCACAAAATCCAGACCGACAACATTGTCTCGGTCCAGGGGATGATCAAACTCGTCCTTTACGATCCAAGGGAGAAGTCACCCACCCAGGGTGAGATCAATGAATTTTACATCGGAATCCATAACCCGATGCTGGTCCAGGTGCCCAATATGATCTATCATGGATGGAAGTGCGTCAGCGAGGAAGAGGCGATCATCATCAACATTCCGACGGAAGTTTATGCTTACAGCGCGCCGGATGAATACCGTCTTCCTCCCTACGGCAAGGATATTCCCTATGATTGGTCGAGGAAAGATGGCTAACTCAATTGAAATTGCAGATTGCATAAGGAGGTTATAGATTTAAATCTTCGATCTGCGATCTGCAATCTACAATGTAAAACGGGACTTAATATGAGACTACTGGTGACAGGCGGATGTGGATTTATCGGCAGCAATTTCGTTCGATATTATTTGAAGAACTATCCTGAGGTCTCGATCATCAATGTCGATAAACTAACCTATGCCGGAAACCTCGAAAACCTTTCCGACCTCTCCCATTTTTCTCGTTACCATTTCATCCGGGGAGATATTGCCGATGCGGCACGCATGGAGGAGCTGATCCGGAAAGGGGTGGATGCCATTGTCAACTTTGCGGCAGAATCGCATGTGGACCGCTCCATCGAAAATCCGGGCGCCTTTATGAGGACGAACATCTTCGGGACTTTTGCCCTGCTGGAGGCGATAAGAAAGGTTTCCCCCGGACAGAAGATCCGTTTTCTTCATATCTCTACCGATGAGGTCTATGGCTCCCTGGGAGAGACCGGCGCCTTTACCGAAGAAACCCCTCTGGCTCCCAACAGCCCCTATTCAGCGAGCAAGACAGCGGCGGATTTAATGGTCCGGGCCTATTGCCATACTTATGGCCTTCCTGCCGTCATCACGCGATGTTCGAATAATTATGGTCCCTACCAGTTTCCCGAAAAATTGGTTCCGCTAATGGTTTCCAATGCCATGGAAGATAAGGAGCTTCCCATGTATGGGGACGGGATGTATATCCGGGACTGGATCTATGTAGAAGATCATTGCAGGGCTCTGGACAGGGTTCTCCAACAGGGCAAGGAGGGCGAGGTTTACAACATAGGGGGTGGAAGTGAGAGGACCAATCTCTATGTGGCGAAGAGCATCCTGGATCGACTGGGAAAACCCCATTCTCTGATCCGATTTGTTGTAGACCGTCCCGGTCACGACCGGCGGTATGCCATTGATTTTTCCAAGATCGAGAGGGAACTGGGGTGGACGCCCACGGTCTCTTTTGAAGAAGGGATCGATCAGACGGTTGAATGGTATCAAACCCACCGGGAATGGTGGAAAAAGATCAAGACAGGGGAGTATCTGGACTACTACAAACGGATGTATCAGGATCGGTAAGAAATATAGGATATCAGAGTATCAGGGTATCAGGATGCAGGATATCCGGACATCAGGCAATCAAGGGAGTTCAACCAAAGAGTCTGTTTATTCTGGTATC
>VGRU01000154.1 GCA_016875255.1 Deltaproteobacteria bacterium | reverse complement strand
CTCGTAAAAAGTCAAAAAATGAAAAAAATGTCATGCTGAATTTATTTCAGCATCTAACAGTTTCAAGAACTTATGAGACCCTGAAACAAGTTCAGGGTGACAGATCGGGACTTTTTACGAGATTATCAACTTTAGACACTTTTTTACTTTTGTTGAAGTAGCGGTCTGCCTCCTCAGTCAATTCGTTCAATCGTTTCTCCACAAGAAGCCTCATTTCCTCAAGATAGCCCCGGTCTCCATTGTGATCCACATAGATGGGTTCTCCCCAGATGAAGACCCCTTTTGAAAAGGGATAGGGGAGGAGAAAACGGTCCCAGGTTTTAAAGATTTTCTTTTTCGAAGCGCTGAAGGTGAGCGGAAGAATTGGGTTTCCTGTCCGCCTGGCTAATTCGATCACACCGAGCTGGAGGCGGTGGCGAGGCCCCCTGGGGCCATCCGGGACAATGCCCATATCCGATCCATTCTGAATCGCCTTCACCATTTCTTTGATTGCGGAAGCGCCTCCCCTGGATGAGGAGCCGAAGATCGGATTGAACCCGAATCGTTTCAAAGCCCTTCCGACGATCAGGCCATCCCGATGAGGCGAGACGAGGAAGCTCGACTTTTTCCCTTGATAGGCAAGGGGCATCATCAAAAGCCTATCATGCCAGAAGGCGGCAATGTATGGGATGCCTTTCTCCACGAAGGATTTCTGGATGTGCGGATTGACCACTGCGAACCGCATGGTCCGGCCCAGGAGCTTGATGACCCGGTAAGCCAGCCCGGGACCGAACCAACTTACCAATTTCTTCTTAATCAATTTCATTCCCGTCATGATCAATCGTTCTGAGTCATTCGTCATATCGTCGCATAGTCCATTAGTCGGATAGTGAAAGACCATAAGACTATGAGACTATTTGACTATACGACGACTCAATAGATTTTCTTCGCCTTGGCTGACTTCCAGCCCCTCATCCCGTCGTCTCTGAATTGAAGGTCATAAAGCCGCCGGTATTCTCCGTTGAAAGCCATCAACTCTTCATGAGTTCCCTGTTCCACGATCTCTCCATCGGAGAGAACGATGATGCGATGGGCATTCCGGATGGTGGAGAGCCTGTGGGCGATGACAAAGACCGTTCGTCCTTTCATCAAACGGTCCATGGCCATCTGAACCTCGGTCTCTGAGTCGGAGTCGAGGGAGGAAGTGGCCTCATCGAGGATCAGGATGGGAGCATTTTTTAAAATGGCCCTTGCAATGGAGATTCGCTGGCGTTCTCCGCCTGAGAGCTTCACCCCCCCTTCTCCGATCACGGTGTCATATCCCTGAGGAAACCTCTGGATGAAGCCATGGGCATTGGCCGCTTTCGCGGCCTCGATGATCTCCTGCTCCGATCGCTGAAGGCTCCCGTAAGCGATGTTGTTTCTAACCGTATCATTGAAGAGGATGGTCTGCTGGGTGACCAACCCGATCTGTTCCCTCAATGATCTCAGGGTCACTTTTCGAATATCCAGCCCATCAATCAGAATCCGGCCCTGTTCCACATCGTAAAAGCGGGGCAGGAGATTGACCAGAGAGGTCTTTCCCGCTCCGCTCATCCCAACAATGGCAATGATCTCACCGGCCCTGACCTGGAGGGAGATCGATTTGAGCACCGGCGCTGAGTCATATTTGAAGGCGACCTCTTTAAACTCAATCCCGTTTGAAATCGGAGAAAGCAAAAGGGCGTCTTTCTCCTCTCTGACCTCGGCCACTGTATCGAGGAGTTCAAAGATCCTTGCCGCGGCAGCCAGACCTTCCTGCACCTCAAGGTTTACTTTGTTCAGATTGCGGACCGGCGCATAAAGCATCAGAAGTGCGGTCATAAAGGAGAAGAAGGTTCCGGGGCTGACCTCTCCCCGGACCACACTGTAACCGCCCACCCAGATGATCACGGCGATCCCGATTCCTCCCAATAATTCCATCAGGGGATGGGAGAGAGCTCTGATCTTCACCCGTTTGAGGAAGATTTTGAAGTATCGTTCATTCTCTTCAGCGAACCGTCGCTTCTCATACTCTTCCATATTGAATGCCTTGACAATCCGGTTGCCGGTGATCGTCTCGTGAAGAAACGTGGTGAGAGACCCCATCCTCTGGAGGCCTTTTTTGCTAAATTTCCGGAGCCTCTTTCCGAATTCTTTGATGGGGATGATGGCAATAGGAAAGATGATGAAAGCGATCAATCCCAGTTTCCAGTCCCGATAGAAGACGACAGCGGTCAGCCCTAAAATGGTCACGGCATCTTTAATGAGACCGGTGATCGCATTGGAGACGGATCCCTGGACAAGATTGACATCATTGGTGATCCGTGAGATGAGAATACCGGTGGGCGTTCGTGTGAAGAAGGAGAGGGAGAGATTCTGAAGATGGTCGTAAAGTCGCTGCCGGATATCCGCCACCACTCTTAAGCCGACGAAATTCATCAGATAGGCCTGACCGTAATCAAAAGCGCCTTTCAGAAGAAAGAGGAGAATGATGGCAATGGGGAGCAGAAGGAGCATCTCCATATCCTTCTTGAGCAACAGGTCTCCGAGGCCGAGCTGGATAATGATATTCTTTACGACGGGCGGAATTCCCTCCTTCTTGAAGAAGACGCCATCCATGGCCGGCTTGACCAGGAGGGCCTGGCTTGCGGTCAGAAGGGAAACGAGAACCATAAAGACCATAGCGAGGCCCAACTTGATCCAGTAGGGCTTAACGAGTTGGAGGAGACGGCGATAGAGAACCATTTCAATTCTCAATTGTCAATGATCAATCATCAATGACCAATGACGAATGACGAAATAATTTATACAAAGAATGTTATCATAATTGCCGGTCATACAGCAAGGAGGTAACGATGCGGGCGGCGCGGCTGGCCGCGCCAGGTTCCCCAAGGTTATGGCGCACTTCTGCCAACGATTCGACGGTCTTCCCGTAAAGAACTGGATTTCTCAGAAGGCGAAGGGCTTCTTCAGCAATCCTCTCGGGGTTGACCTCCTCCTGGAGAAGCTCTCTGGCGATCTCCTTGCCGGCGATGAGGTTGACCAAACCGATATATTTCACGCGGGTCAGCGCCCTGGCAACCCAGTAGGTGAGTGAAGAAACCTTGTAGACGATGACCATCGGTTTTCCGAGGATGGCGGCCTCAAGGGTTGCTGTTCCGGAGGCGGTGATGATCAAATCCGAGAGAGCCATCACATCATAATTAAACCCATTGACGATCTTGATTGGAACAGGGACATCCTTCAGAATGGGATAAAGGTTGGTTTCTAAGATGCCCGGAGCAAGAGGGAGAATGAACTGAAGTCTTGGAATCGCCCCCTGGAGAAGGGCAGCCGAGGTCAGCATGGGCGGAAGAAGTCTTATCACCTCCTCGCTCCGGCTTCCGGGAAGGAGGGCAACGGTCTTTTGTTCAGGGTCGATGCCGAATTGCTTAAGAGCCTCTTCTCTTGGGAGCGAGGGCCTGACAATATCGAGGAGGGGATGTCCCACCCACTCCACATCGACTCCTGCAGCCTGATAGAGAGGAACCTCGAAAGGGAAGAGGACGACCATCTTCCTCACCCGCTTCGCAATCGATTTGACCCTTCCGGGCCTCCAGGCCCATATCTGGGGGCTGATATAGTAGAGGACGGGTATTCTCTTCTGACGGGCGATTCGGGCAAGCCGGAGGTTAAATTCCGGGTAGTCAATCAGAATAACCAGGTCCGGTCTCTCCTGCTCCATTGCTCCTTTTAACTCCCGAAGCGTTTTGAGGGCTACCCTCAGCTTTCGGAAGGCTTCGGAGATCCCGACAACAGAAAGAGAGCGGACATGATGGAGAAGCCTCATTCCTCTCTTTTCCAGACCCTCTCCACCGACACCAAAGAATTCAATGTCCGGATCGATCTTCTGGATGGCCTCGACGAGATGGGCTCCATGAAGATCTCCCGAAACTTCTCCGGCAACCAGCATGATCTTTTTCAATTTTTATTAATCCTCATGCGTTACGATTCACCCCTTCTTCCATCTTTTGGATGATCGAGAGGGCGACCTCGAGGACCTGCCTTCCGTCCTGGCCGGAGACCTTCACTCCTTTACGATCCGTTACGCTCTGAAGAAAGGAGCGAATCTCCGCCTCAAGGAGATCGTTTTTTATGACCGGGATCTCATCGGCCACCATTTCAAAAGAGCGTCCCTTTTCAGGCTGGCTCACCTTTTTAGAAAAGGATGCTGCCTGGGAGAAGTAGTCGATCGTCAATGCTCCATCGGGCTGAAAGATTCTTGTTTTACGAACCTTCTCCTTTGATACCCGGCTGGCGGTCAGATTGGCCCTGCACCCATTTTCGAATTCGATGTGCGCATGGGCGACATCAAAGTATGGGGTGAGGATGGGGAGGCCGATGGCATCAAGGCGCTTTACTCTTGAGCTGACCAGGTTCAAAACGATATCGATATCGTGGACCATGAGATCGAGGACCACATCCACATCGGCTCCTCTCCCTGAGAAAGGGGCCAGCCGTTGAGATTCGATTAAGAAAGGATTCTGGATCATTCCTTCTGCGGCGAGGAGGGCTCCGTTAAATCGCTCCAGATGGCCTATCTGCAAGATAAGGCGATTAGCCTCGGCCAGGGCAATCAGCTCATCGGCCTCCTCAAGAGTGCTGGCGATGGGTTTTTCAAGAAGGACATCCGTCCCCCGAAGGAAGAAATCTCTGGCGATGGTATGGTGAAAGGGAGTGGGGACGGCAATGCTAACGGATTGGACTTTACCGAAGAGATCCGAATGATGAGAGAAGGTTTGGACCGGGTATCGTTTTGCAATCTCCCTGCAACGGGAAGGATCGATATCGACCACCCCCACCCATTCCACCCCTTCCATTTTCAAATATTTTTCTAAATGGAATTGGCCGAAGTAACCCCCACCGACCACGCCCACCCTGATCTTTTCCACTTATCGGCAGATCCCCCTCTTGGTCTGCTGGATGAAGCGGAGGAGGTGATCGATCTCCGGTATCCGGGAGATTTCAGAATCCCCAACCTTAATAATAGCCTTCTCCAGTGTCAGACCGGATCGAAAGATGATACGGTAGGCTGTCTTCAATGCCCTGATGGTTTCTTCAGGAAAGTTTTGGCGTTTAATGCCCACGGTGTTAAGGCCGAACAGTTTTGCCCGGCTTCCCGCGGCCAGCATGTAAGGAGGAATATCAAGCACCACACCGGTGAGACCGCTGATAAAAGCATGGGCGCCCACTCTGCAAAATTGATGGATGGCTGCAAGACCGCCGATGACGGCATGGTCTTCAATCACGATATGTCCTGCAAGGGTGGCTCCATTTGCCATGACAACCTGATGGCCGATCTGACAGTCGTGGGCCACATGAGAGTAAGCCATGAAGAAATTACGGTCGCCGATGACCGTCTTTCCCCCTCCCTTGACCGTGCCACGGTGGAGCGTGACGAATTCCCTTATGATATTGTCATCCCCAAGGATGAGAGAGGTCTTCTCTCCCCTATAGGCAACGGCCTGGGGGGCCTCTCCAATGGAGGAGAATTGAAAGATCCGGCATCGTTTTCCAATCGTCGTCCCTTCTCGAATGACGACATGGGGGCCGATCCAGGTTCCCTCTCCAATGAGGACATCCTTTTCGATGATGGTGTAAGGACCGATCTCAACTCCCTCATTGATTTCGGCCTTTGGATCGATGATCGCTGTGGAATGGATCATTTCTCTTCCCCCATCATGGCCAGAAGGTCCGCCTCGGCGACCAGTTTCCCGTCCACCAAGGCCTTCCCCTTGAATCCCCAAATGGACGGGCGCTGACGGGTGACCTCTACTTCAAACCGGAGCTGATCTCCCGGAATGACCGGTTTTCTAAAACGAGCATTATCGATTCCCAGGAAAAAGACGGGTCTCTTTCGATACTCCTCGACTTTTTCTTGAACCCCCTCTGGCATTGATTTGAAGACGAGGATCCCGGCGGTCTGGGCCATGGCCTCCAAGACCAGGACTCCGGGCATAATGGGCTGACCCGGGAAATGGCCGGGAAAGAAAGGTTCATTATAGGTGACATTCTTGATGCCCACGATCCTTTTCCCCGGCTCGACCTCAAGGATTCGGTCAACGAGCAGAAAAGGAAAAGCGTGGGGGAGGATGTTCATAATCTCCTTGGCTTCAATCATCTATGTCTCCTTCCCTTTTTCAGAGATTGCTTGTTCGACCTTCTTTAATCGGGCTTCGATATCGGTGAGGGTCTTTTTCATCTCGGGTAATTTCTGAAAAATGTTGACCGCGCGAAGCCATTCACGGTGGGGGAAGGCAGGAGATCCCGAAAACGCCTGACCGGAAGGCAGATTCTGGCCCACTCCGGATTGCGCGCCCACCATGACATTGTCTCCGATCTCAATGTGACCAACCACTCCCACCTGTCCGGCAAGGATCACATTTTTCCCGATCTTGGTCGAACCGGCAATGCCGACATGGGCGATGATGATCGAATCCTCGCCGATCTCCACATTATGAGCCACCTGGACGAGGTTATCGATCTTCACTCCCCTCCGGATGATTGTCTGGCCCAGTGCAGCGCGGTCAATCGTTGAGTTGGCGCCGACCTCAACATCGTCTTCAATGATCACCTTTCCCACCTGAGGAATCTTCACATTCGTCTTCCCATCCTTAACAAATCCGAATCCGTCAGCTCCTATCACCACGCCGCTGTGAAGGATGACCCTCTTTCCAATGACCGAGCCCGAATAGACGGAGACATTGGGATGGAGAATGGAATCCTCTCCGATGACAGTGTCCTCACCCACATAGACGCCCGGGTAGAGGGTGACGCAGTCTTCGATCCGGCATCGGTCTCCGATATAGACATAAGGGTAGATGGTGAGGTCTTTGCCCAACTGGGCAGTGGGGCTAACCTGGGCATCGGGAGCGATTCCCTTGGATTGATACGGTTTGGGAAAGAAGAGGGTGAGAATCTTTACAAAAGCAAGATGAGGGTTGGCTGCACAGATCAGAGGTTTGTCCGCGGTTGTCACTTTGTCTGAGACGATGATCGCCGATGCTCTGGTTTCGCCCAGTTTCCGAAGATATTTGGGATTGGCGATGAACGTGATCTGGCCGGCCTCTGCCTCATCGATAGAGGCCACGCCGGTGATTTCGACCTCACCATCCCCGACGACGGTTCCGCCGACAAACTCGGCCAACTCCTTGAGCTTTTTTTTCATCCTTATCTCAATCCCTGCTTTAAGGTTATCAATAAATCCGAAATCCCTGCCTACCGGCAGGCAGGCGAATATCGGGCGAAGCTTCCCGAAGGGATCAATCCGAAACAAATCCGAATTTTCAAAATTCAAATGTCTTAAACTTTTTTTGTTTCGAACATTTGAAATTTGGTCATTTGAGATTGTTTCGAACTTCGGATTTCGTGCTTCGAATTTAGAATTTTATTTTTTCTGCGCATCATGTAGTTTGATCACCCGGTCCGTGAGGTCAACGGCCTTCGAGGCGAAGAGTACAATGTTCTCATTCAACTCCATGATGAAGGTATATCCCTCGTCCGCTCCTAATTTCTGGATCACCTTCTGAAGCCCCATCGAGATATTCCGCTCCATCTCCACCCTTTTTTGATTCACCTCGTTCTGAGAATCCTCCTGCCAGCGCTGAAATTCCCGGACTTTGTTCTGTAAATCCTTCTCTTTAGTTGCCCGGACATCCGGGTTGAGCATCGGCGCCTGCTTGTCGAGAGCCTCCTTCAGGGCCTGAAGTTCTTTCTGCTTGTCCGCAAATTGACGCTGAACTTTTTCGACTTCTTTCACGATCGTCTTTTTGGCCTCTTTGCCAGCGTTGCATTCATTGACAGCCTTCTGGATATCGACGAAGCCAATTTTGAGGCCGGGGGCCTGAGCTTGTCCGAAAGCCAGTCCGAAACCTCCCAGTAGAATGAGGATTCCAATTACTACCACCATTTTTTTACTTCTCATTGCTCCTGCTCCTTTTCTTTTTAGATTTCTTCGTTCTGACACCCCAAACCCTAATAAACCGTTCCTGCTGTAAAGTCAAAGACCTTCCCTTTCTCTCCGGGCTTAGGATTGGGATTGAACCCGAGATCAATGTGGATAGGTCCAAAAGGAGAGAACCAGCGAATTCCAGCTCCCACCCCTGTCTTCAATGGCGTGATATCTTTGAATTTATCGAATCCCTTACCCACGTCCCAGAAGATCGCTGCCTTCAGACCGATTTCAGAGGCAAGGGGAAAGATCAGTTCAGATTGGAAGGATACCATCTTCTTTGCGCCCAGGGGTTCTCTGTTCACATCGAAAGGGCCGGCCATGCCGTATTCAAATCCCCTGAGGGTATGGAGTCCGCCGACATAAAACTTCTCATAGATGGGAACCTCTCTGCCACTATAAGGTTCAACGAATCCCACCTTTCCCCTGAGGTTGAGCACTGTTTTCAAAGGGAGGGGAAAGAACCAACTGGTTTCCAACATTCCCTTCACATAATAGTTGTCTCCTCCCAGGATCCCTCCCGCATTCTGAAGGGAGAGGCTGTGCCGTGCCCCCTTGGTCGGATTGTAGAAATCATTGCGGGTGTCCATGGAGAGGGAAAAAGAGAGGGCGCTCGTAACTTTTTCGCCCTCCTGTTCTTTAATAAACCGGGATGCATCTGTAACAACATCGAAGACATTGATCTTCTCTAATTTATACATGGCATCAGCCCGGAAGGTTTCTGTCAACTCTTTTCCGGGG
>VGRU01000153.1 GCA_016875255.1 Deltaproteobacteria bacterium | reverse complement strand
CCCCGGCAATAAACATAAAAACGATGATCACATAATGAATAAATGGAGAAGGATAGGCCGCGATGCTCGCATTGGTGGGAGCAAATCCGCCCGTTGCCAATGTCCCGAAGGTCACACAGACAGAATCAAAGAGAGAAAGGCCGCCCAACATCAGAAGAAGGATTTCAGCAATCGTGAACAGAAGGTAGACACCCCAGAGAATTTTAGCGGTTTCACTGATGCGCGGAGAGATCCTGTCCTTGATCGGACCTGGAACCTCCGCCTTGAAGAGTTGAACACCTCCAATACCAAGAAACGGAAGAACTGCCACGGCCAGAGCGATCACTCCCATTCCCCCTAACCACTGCGTCATGTTTCGCCAGATAAGTAGGCTCTTCGGAAGAACCTCAATATCGGTTAGGATGCTGGCTCCGGTTGTGGTAAACCCTGACATCGTCTCGAAAAAAGCATCGGTCAGATTTGGGATATAGCCCGAGACGATAAAAGGGAGAGCCCCGAAGAGGGAAAAAGTGATCCAGGTCAGCGAAACGGTCAGGAAGGCTTCTCTGATGCTGAGCTCGTTCGGCCTTTTTATGAGAAACCGAAAGATCACGCTCAGAAGGCCCATCCCGACCATTTGGACAATAAAAATGAGATAAAGCCCGTCCTGGAAATAGAGTGAAAACCCTAAAGGCAGGGCGAAGAACCCGCTGAGCAGAAGCCAGAGGCTGGACAGGGTATAAATGATATTAGAAAGTTTCAATGTTGTCTCTTGATTTACCCCAAAAGAAATAATGTCCCGCTCGGTTTCGAGTCGCAACGACTAAAATATTCGTATCAATTTAGCTTTTTGAAAAGAAGAGTTTCATGAGTCAATGGATTAAAAGAATCATCATAAAATCCCCCTTAATCCCCCTTTTCCAAAGGGGGATACCCTTTTTACCTCCCTTGGCAAAGGGAGGTTTGGAGGGATTTTATGAAGCTTTTTCAAACAGCTAAATTGTTACGTTTTATGAAAATCTCTTTTCGATGGCTGAAATGGCTTTCGGAAGAGCAAACACGATCACTTTGTCCCCGGGTTCCAGGACACTCTTCCCGTACGGGATGAAGACTTCTCCTTGTCGAACCACGGCCGCCACCAGGGACCCCTTTGGCATTCCCAAATCTTTCAGGGGTTTGCCAATAACCCGGCTCGACCTCATGACTTCAAACTCGATGGCCTCTGCATCGATTCCATGAAAGGTAGCTGCAGACAGGATGGTCCCTCTCCGGATAAAACGCAAAATGGCGTTTGCCGTGGAGAGTCGCACATTGACCGTGGAATCGACTCCGATGACAGGCAGGAGTGGAAGATAGGTCTGTTTATTGACCAGGGCGATTGTCTTATGGATTCCGAGATGCTTGGCGAGCAGGCAGGAGAGAATATTGTTCTCATCATCAGAGGTGACCGCAATAAAGGCGTCCATATTGAGGAGGCCCTCCCTCGCAAGGGTATCGATCTCCGTTCCATCCGCCTGATACACAGCCGTTTTTTTGAGCTGGGACGCGATCTTCACCGACTTTTCCCGGTTCGACTCAACGAGGGTAACCTCCATCTGTCGCTCCAATTTTTCCGCTAATCCACGGCCAATCTTTCCTCCTCCCAGGATCATGATCCGGTCGAGTTTCTGGTCTGTCTTGCCAGTAAGGGAAAGAACATGAGAAAGGCTTTCCTTTTTGGCGATTACGAAGAGCTGGTCATTTTTGCTGAAATAGTCCTCTCCGGTGGGAATGATCGTCTTGTCCCCTTTCAGCATGGCCACCACCCGGACATTCCTTCTCTCCTCTTCGCTTCCGACTTCTTTGAGGGGTTTGTTTAAATTGGGACATCTCGCATCCAGCTTCAGCCCCACCACCAAAATCTTGCCGTTTTCAAACTCGATGACTTCCGAGGCCGAGGCCCGCATGAGGAGCCGGGTGATCTCTTCAATGACCTCCTCTTCGGGATGGATGAAAAGGTCCACACCGAGATCTTCGGGCTTCAGGATGGACCACTTTTCGTAGTAATCCGGATTTCTTACCCGTGCAATCTTTCGTTTCACTCCCATCTTCGAGGCGACCATACAGGCGATCAGGTTAATCTCGTCAACCCCCGATGCCGCTATCAGCATATCGGCTGATTCCAGGCCTGCCTCTTTCAGAACGCTCTGACTCGATGCATTTCCCTGGATCACCGAGACGTCGAGCGTCTCCTGGGCGTGAGCGCATTTCTCCGGATCGCTGTCAATGATGACCAGGTCGTGTTTTTCATGGGAAAGTCGCTGAGCGAGATGGAATCCTACTTCTCCAGCTCCGACAATGACAATCTTCATCTATCCCTCATCTCCCTATCTCCCTATTTGATTTTTTGGACATTCTCTTCTTTACCGATAACGACCAGGACATCGCTATCCTTAATCACAAAATCGGCACGGGGCACCATTCTGATCCTATCGGGAAGCACCTCCCTTACGGCAATCACCTCAATGTGGTATTTACTCCTCAGATGGAGTTCTCCGATCGTCTTTCCCATGAAACCGGGGGGAGGGACGAGCTCGCAGATCGTATAATCTTCCGACAGGGGGATATAATCGAGAACATTCGGTGAAATCAAGCTTCTGGCTACCTTGTCCGCCATCTCCTTTTCCGGGATGATCACCTCCGTAGCCCCTACCCTTTCCAGGACATGCTTATGATCCTCATCCGGAGCCTTGACGATGATTCGTTTCACCTTCATCTCTCTGAGGTGAAGGGTGAGCAGGGTGGCGGCAGCGAGGTCCTCTCCAAAGGAGACAATGACCACATCATCCTCCTGGATGCCGATCGATTCCATCACCTCTTTGTCCGTCCCATCGGCTAAAATGGCTTTCGTGGAGTAGTCCCTTATTTTCTGAACCACCTCTTTATCCTTATCTATAGCCACCACTTCGAATCCGTTCTCAAAGAGGTCTCTGGCAATATTAAAACCAAAAATCCCCAATCCAACCACCACCACTCGTTTCATATGACCCCCTCCATCTCCATTGGGAAATAGACCTCGTTAAACGGTCAGGGTAAAGATGCCTGTATCGTTATTATTAGAAGATTACGGTTGTCGTTGACGAAGCTCGTATCGATGCTCGTATGTCGATGCTGGAGACTCGAGATTCAAGCTTCGAGCTTCGGGTTTCGATACGAGCCTCGTCACCGGAAACGAGCCTCATCTTAACCGAAACGGGCTTCGTTACAGTAACCTTGCCCCAAGCCCATGGAATATCCTCAATCCACGAAGGATTAATCAGCACTCCACAATCCGCATTCCAAAATCCGCAATCTCTCTTTTGTTCATTCATTCCGCAATCCGCATTTCGAAATCCGAAATCTTTATTCCAGAATTTTACATTCCACCTTCCACCTTCCACGCTCCACTGTCCAATTTACCCCACCATGACCCCCTCTTCAGCGTAGGTCAACCCCCTGCCGCTTTTGATTCTTGAGAGTGAGAAGGCGAGCGTCAAAGGCCCCACCCTTCCCGCAAACATCATCAAAATGATTGCACATTTCTGAATATCATTCAACTTAGGAGTGACTCCCATCGACAGTCCAACTGTCCCGAATGCGGAGACCGCTTCAAAGAGATACTCCACAAAAAAGTGACGGCTTTCCAGGGGGGAAAGATTCCCGCCTCCGGCGACCAGTAGAATCGATGTGATGATTGAGATCGAAAAGGCAGAGGCAAAGATGATGGAGAGTGCGCGGCTGACCGCCTCCCTTGGAATCGTCCGGGAATAGATATTGACCTCCTCATTTCCCCTTAGCCGGTTCCAGATCATCAGGAGAAGGAGGGCCGTGCTCGTTGTCTTGATTCCTCCACCGGTCGAGCCCGGGGAAGCTCCGATGAACATCAGAACAATCAGGAGCAGAAGGGTGGCATTGGTCAGCAGTCCGATATCCACCGTATTGAACCCGCAGGTCCTCGGAGTGACCGACTGGAATAACGAAGCCAGGACCGTGTTCAGGAGGGGCGCATCCTTAAGAAGATGATTCCGCTCAAAGAAATAGAAGAAAAAGGCCCCCGCGAAAATCAGAACGGCCGTGGTGATGAGAACCATCCTGCTATGAACGGAGAGTCTTTTCTGAACCCCCTTCCATTTTGAGAAGATTTCATACTGGACGATGAAGCCGATCCCTCCGGTGACGAGCAATCCCATCACCGTGAGATTGACCAGCAGGTCTCCCTGGTATTGCATCAGGCTATCCGAAAATAGCGAAAATCCACAATTGTTGAAAGCGGAAATGGCATGATAGATCGCTTGATAGAGGGCCGTCCCCGGCGGGAAATCTCTGGAAAACCGGATGAACAAGAGAAGGGTTCCGATTGATTCAAAGATGAGCGTATAGAAAAAAACCGACTTCAGAATAACGAAAAAATCTCTTCTCCGGGTATGGAGAAATGTGGACTGGACGATCTCCCTCCCTTTGAACGAAATCCCCCGTCCCATCAAAACAAAGAAGACGGTCGAAAAGGTGATGATGCCCAATCCTCCGATCTGAAAGAGGAAGATGGTGATCACCTGGCCTAACAGGGAGAGATCTTTCCCATTATCAACGACCACAAGTCCGGTGACGCAGACGGCCGAGGCAGAGGTAAAGAGTGCGTCAATGAAACGCAGTTGCCCTTTTGAAGCCGAAAATGGGAGCCAGAGAAGGAAGGCTCCGATGAGGATGACCCCGCCGAAGCTGAGGATAAAGATTCTCGCAGGGGACAGGTGCCTTGAAATGAAGTTTTTAATTCTGATATGGATCTTCATCACCAAGTCTACCCCGTTAGAAACTTCAGTCCCGCTGTAGCGGGACTTGAATCCAAGCGCAGCACTCGCCGCGCAAGCGCTGGCGCAGCGGGTTATTTCTAACGGGATAAATGGACTTTACTTAAAATCAGACCTCCTGTCAACTGGACAAAAAAATAACTTGACTATTCCCAAAACACCTTATATGATTTGTGCGATTTTTAACAAGCAATGATAGATATGTTGGCTAAATTTCTCAATCTCGATCAGCGCGGCCCTGTATCTCCATCGGTTTTCGAAAGCCTCATCCTCCTTCAGGAGTCAAATGCCTCTAAATATGAAATGAAAAGGAGCGAGTAGATGATCACCCTATTTTTAGCCGTGGCCCTCCTCATCCTTGTATCGATTTCTCTCAGTCTCTATCGGGGGGCAGTCGGGCCTGGTGTGTTTAACCGGGTCGCAGCCGTAAATGTCGTCGGAACCAAAACGATCGCCCTCCTGGTCATCCTCGGATACTTTTTTGAAAGGCCCCTCTTCTTTGATATCGCCATTCTCTATGCCATGCTAAACTTTATCGGCACGCTGGTATTTGCCAAATATGTCGAAAGAGGTGATGTATGCTCTTAGTTAATATCATTGTCGCCCTCTTGCTTGCCGGAGGCGTCTTCTTTTTGCTCGTGGGATCCATCGGATTATTAAGATTGCCCGATTTTTATACGCGACTGCATGCCACAGGGAAGTGCGATACATTGGGAGGAGGGCTCATTATTTTTGGCCTCCTGTTCTATCATCTTTTCCATTATTCTCACCATCCCCTTGTCCCGGTCAGACTTCTCTTCCTCATCTTCTTCATCTTTATCGCCAATCCTGCAGCCACCCATTCGATCATGAAAGCAGCCTATCGAACAGGGGTGAAGCCCTGGACATCAGGAGAGGAGAGACGATGAAGAAGGAAGGAAAATGGTTCGGTTTTTTCATCACCTTTGGCGTGATGTGTCTCTTTTGGATCGTTTTATCCGGCCTTTTGACCGCCTTTCACCTCATCGCCGGTGGAATCTGCAGTGCGCTGGTCGCCTTTCTTTCCCACGACCTCCTGGTGGAAGGAAAAAGCGACAAAACCCTATTAAAATTCTGGAGGCTCCTCTGTTATATTCCATGGGAATTATGGCAGATCGTTCTGGCCAATATTGATGTCGCCTGCCGGGTGTTGCATCCGAAAATGCCCATCGACCCCTGTGTCTTCGAATTTGAAACCTCCCTGAGGGGAGATTGGGCCCTGACCACATTGGCCAATTCGATCACATTAACACCCGGCACCATCACGATCAACGTAGAACCTGAAAGGGGAAAGTTTCAGGTCCATGCCATTGCAAAGGAGTCTGCGGATGCCCTGCTGGTGGATCAAACCATGCAGAGGAAAGTGGCCCACATCTTTATGGAATCGTAGTGAATCCCGCCCACAGGGCGGGATTCACGGATAGCCGAGACTTTCCAGTCTCGGCGAAAATGCGGTTGCCGGACAATCCCGCCTTGGCGGAACGGTCTATCGGATTTTTAAAATCGCTGCATTTATCCCCGCCTGGAGAGCGGGGTATTCTGCAGCATTTTCGCAAAAGGAGAGACTGAGATGACAATGTCCATCAACCTTGTTCTGCTATTTCTTCTTGTCATCATAGCGATTGCAGCCGTTACCATCAAGGATCTCCTGAGCGCTGTCATCTTGCTCGGCGCCTACAGCTTCCTCATGGCCCTGGCATGGGTGGAGATGCAATCCGTGGATGTGGGCTTCATGGAGGCCACCGTGGGCGCAGGCGTGACCACCGCCTTCATGATTGCGGCCCTCGCAAGGACAACCAGGTGGGAGAAAAAATGAAAAGGTTTAAAGCCACTGCGCTCATTTTAGTCATCCTGCTCGGTGGGCTCTTTATCTATGTGGCCGAGGATATCCCTGACTTCGGCGACCCGAATGCTCCTTCCATTAAATCGGTGAAGCTCTTTGATCTCCATTCCGGTCCGTCAGAAAATATTTTGAACCAGGGGGGGGTTCCAGGAGCATTAACCAGCGCATTAGAAAAGAGGAAGTTTCCTCTGCCCTCCAGGGCGGAGAAGGTCCCTGGTGAAGAAAAACAGTGGAACCTCTTCATTCCGAAAAATGAGGCCCATTACGCAAATGAGGAAAAGTATTACTGGGTCGTCAAAGAAGGGGAGCAACTCCGGATTTACCGCTATGCCTTTGTCGTCCGGTGGTTCGAAAAAGGGTTGGAGGAAACAGCCGTTCCCAACATGGTCACCCACGGGCTGGCCGATTATCGGGGGTATGATACCCTGGGAGAGACCGTTGTCATCTTTACGGCAGGGGTGTCGGTCATCCTTTTATTAAGGAGGCGGGGGAGACTTTGAATCCTAAAAAGGAAAAGGGGAGCGTCGTCGTCCAAACGGTTTCACGGATCATGATCCCTTTCATCCAGCTCTTTGCCCTGTACGTGATCTTCCACGGATCGCTCGGGCCAGGAGGAGGGTTCCAGGGCGGCGCTGTTTTTGCTTCCTCCTTCATCCTTTATATTGTTGTTTTTAATATCGCCAGGGGGGAGAAGCGAGTCCCTGAATCGGCGAATACGGCGCTCAGTTCCGCAGGATTATACATTTATGGAGGTGTGGGCCTCCTGAGCATGATATTCAGCCTGGGAGCTGCGCAGTATTTGAATTACGGCTTCATCCCCTTCACCTCTCATTTTGAAGAAAACAGGGCGCTGGGAATCGACCTGATTGAAATCGGCGTCGGGATGACCGTCATGGCCATTATGATTTCCATCTTTTTCGACCTTGCATGGGATAAGGGAAAGGAGAAGGAGGAATAAACCCCGTTAGAAAGTCTTCGACTTTCCAACGGGCAGGTTCACACGGGGCATTAACCCCGTGTTCGCTCTAAAAGGAATTATATCTTCATCCCCGCTGCAAGCAGCGGGGCTTTCTAACGGGGTAAACATCACCATGATGGAGTGGCTGATTTCAGAGATATTCGCAAAATACAATTACTGGGTCTCGATCCTCCTGATGCTCATCGGTTTTTATGCCATCATCACCAAAGAAAATTTGATCAAAAAGATCATCGGCCTGAACATCTTTCAAACCGCGATCTTTCTCTTTTTCATCTCTCTCGGAGTCGTCAAAAAGGGAACCGCGCCGATTGTGAGCGAGGAGATGATCCTCAAGGGTTACCAATACGTCAACCCGTTGCCCCATGTCCTCATCCTGACCGCCATCGTCGTTGCCATAGCCACCACTGCGGTGGCCCTCGCCTTAATCATCCGGTTGCAGGAGCAGTATGGGACCATTGAGGAGTCCGAAATCATCGAAGCCATCAAAAAAGAAGGGAGATGAGCCCAAGCCTAAGCGGCTTTTTAAATGTTCCATCTTATGACAGATTTTATTGAACACCTACCCATTCTGACCATTGTCATCCCTCTCTTTTCCGCATTTACCATTCTCGTTGCCGGGTGGTTCAATAAGAAGTCGTGCATCTTCATCTTCTGGCTGACCCTGACGGCCCAGTTCATCATGTCCTTCATCATCCTCCGGCGTGTGCTGATTCACGGCCCCATCCATTACTGGCTGGGAGGATGGAAACCGCCCTGGGGAATTGAACTGGTGGTGGATTCCTTAAATGCCTATATCCTCATCATCCTCCTCTTTCTCTCCCTTGCCTGTGCCATCTATTCTAAAAGCAATATCGAGCATGAGCTCCCCGGGAAAAGGGTCTCCTTCTATACGCTCTTTCAACTTCTCATCGCAGGCCTTTGCGGGGTGACATTGACCGGAGATATTTTTAATATGTTTGTCTTCATCGAGATCTTCTCCATTTCCGCTTACGCCCTGATTGCGGCCAGGGGAAAGATTGCTCTCAAAGCGAGCTTTACCTATCTGATCCTGGGGTCGATCGGCACCTGTTTCTTCATCCTTGGAATAGGATGTCTCTACTCGGTAACAGGTTCGCTCAACATCCACGACCTTTCCCTTCTGTTGCCTCCCTTCTATGGGAACAAGGTGGTGAAGGCGGCCTTTG
>VGRU01000152.1 GCA_016875255.1 Deltaproteobacteria bacterium | reverse complement strand
AACCTCTCAAAATAGTACTTTTGATCGGGTAGAAAAGTTGATTTTGCTGTTTTTTGACTCATTCTTTTTGGTTATCAATATTTCAGCAAGTTTCTGTACTGCTAAAGTGAATTATTAGAGGTTCCCTATTGTCTCCATACCCCTGGTCATACACTAGGATCCATCTGTATCTATTTAGACCGCGATGGGAAGAGAATCCTTTTTGCTCAGGATCTTCATGGGCCACTTCTCGAAGAATTCGGCTCGAATCTTAATGATTGGGATCGCTCATCAAAGAAATTACTTGCTCTCGAAGCAGACATTCTCTGTGAAGGCCACTTTGGAATCTACAAGACAAAGAAGGATGTAAGAAATTACATTCTCTCCTACCGCCACCAATTCGGCGTTGAGTAATCGCTGTAATCATCCTGAAATCCGGATAATCAGAGATTTCCAAGTCTTTTGAAGAAATCTCAAAAAATATTCTTGACAAAGGAGTATTTTTATTATACCCTCTTTTTAAGAGTATAATAATAGGGAGTTTTTATGGCGAAATATTCTAAAAAAATCCAAGTCTTATTAACCGAACAACAATTAAAAAGCCTGGAAGAAATTTCCCAAAAGGATCACAAAAAGCTCGGCA
Source organism: Deltaproteobacteria bacterium (assembly GCA_016875255.1). The sequence goes on along the minus strand of VGRU01000152.1, from coordinate 8,263 downwards.
CCCTTGTCCGTGAGGCTATTGAAGAATACCACCTCAAGAAAAATAAACAAGAGAAGGTTGCTGAAGCTGTTGATAGGCTATTATCACTTCCAGAAGTCCCCGTCCCAGAAGATTATCAGAAATGGGAAGCCGAATACCTTAAAGGGAAGTATTCGTGCCAATAAATGGACCCCCCACTTTGTTTATCGATGCAAATCTGATCATGTATTCCATCGGTAGTCCTCATCCTCTTCGTGGACCCTGTAAGAAAGTCCTTGAAAAGATCAAGTCTCAAGAAATTCTCGGCGTAACCAATACGGAGGTTCTCCAGGAGATCCTCTATCGGTATTTCTCAATAGAAAGAAGAACACTCGGCGAAATCGCTTATCAGTCGATGACGGAATTGTGCATGGATATTTTTCCGGTAAGCGTGGCGGACACGGATAAGGCCCTTGAGATTTTAAAGAGGGTAAAAGGAATTACATCCCGTGATGCTGTCCATGCCGCCACCATGCTCAATCATGGCATTAAAGAAATCCTCTCCACGGATCCCCACTTCGACCTCATTCCTGAAATCAAGAGAATCGATCCGTTAAAACTCACCTAAAACTCCATGCCCGTAGGACACCTTCGAACCATGAAAATTTCCCCCCCCCCAGACCCTCCCCCTGAAGAGGAGGGTAGTTGTCCCGCTCATCGTGTAATTCCTCCCCCTTCAGAAACTGTGTCGTAATTAGCCATTCGCCCGTCGACAAGCTCAGGTCGCTTCGACTCGCAACCGAGACGAACGGTTAACTGATTGATTTTTAAGATACCACATTCCGTTCGTGGTGAGGCTCTCGAACCATGAACGGAATTACGACACAGTCTCTCAAGGGGGGAGGCCAGAGCCTGCCCCGTACTTGATACGGGGAGGGGGATAGGGAATTTGTTGGAGTTCCCATTGTGCCCAGCGACTCCACTTATGGGTAAAGATCAGTTCGAGGGGGGATGGTGAGGGAGGGGGTGGCAAATTTATTTTCGAACTAATGTAGTCATTCAGTTTACCCCGGTAGAAAAGCTTTGCCCTTCTACCAGGACGGCTCACACCCCGATAGAAGCTAAACCTCGCACGGGGCTTTCTAACCGGGCAAAATAATTTGACGAATTACTGAAATTCCGTTATACTGAATTTCATAATTTTTGATATCGGAGGGGATATGCGCCAAAATCTCTTGGTCTCCAGCCGGGGACAGATTACTCTTCCTTCTTCAGTAAGAAAACGCCTTGGCATCCAATCTGGAGGAGTTGTGACCCTTGAGGAAAGGGATAATGTCGTCATGTTAAGACCAGCCGCCGTTGTTGAAATTGAAACCTATTCCGGCGAACAGATTGCCCAGTGGGACAGAGAAGACCAACTTGAATCTGTCGAGCGGAATGCCCTATTAAAGCGATTGAGGAAAAGATCTTGATTCGCCTATTTCTTGATGCCAATGTCCTCTTCATAGCTGCCCATAATCCATCTGGTAAAGCCGCACTTATCATTGACCTTGGCGCCCAGGGATATTGGGAGGTGATGTCCTGCTCCTATGCGATTGAGGAAGCCCTGCGTAATCTTTCAATTAAATTTTCAGACTCTTTGAAAAGATTTGAAGCATTCATGGGAACAGTTATAAAAGTCCCCTCCGGATCAGGACGGAACTGTCCAATTAATCTTCCTGAAAAAGACTGCCTCATTCTCGCAGCCGCTATCTTTTCCAAGGCGTCTCATCTGCTCACGGAGGATTTAAAGGATTTCAGTCCTTTTATGAATAACCCCAGCATTACTGGAGGTGTTGTTATCCAGACGGTCTCAGATTTTTTAGAAGACCTTGTGAAGCAAAAGGAGAAAGTCCACCCCATTTTAACTGAAGCCAATACGATTTATAGAGTTAAGAGAAAGGATGTGGATAACCGAAGTGAGTTACAAAAGTTTGAGACGGAATTTTTAAAGAAAGAGAAAGTAGACATTGACAGAAATATGCGCATAGCAGAGGCTCTTTATAAAGAGGCAGTGGCTCTGGGTGTCATCCCATTAAAAAACCCCCTCGACGGAATAGAGGTAGATCTAAAAATAGCGAAGGTGATTAATTGTGTTTGAGAAATTACTTCAGAAGATAGCACTCCAGTTAAAGAAGGCATCGATTCCCTACATGGTGATCGGCGGCCAAGCCGTCCTCCTTTATGGAGAACCAAGGCTGACCCGGGATATTGATATCACTCTGGGGGTGGGTGTGGAGGGATTGGCTAAGGTTAAAAAAGTCATCTCGACCATTGGCCTTAAGAGTCTTATTGAGAAGGAAAAAGAGTTTGTCGAGCGGAACATGGTGCTTCCTACCCTGGATAAAAAAAGTGGTATTCGAGTTGATTTTATCTTTTCATTCTCCCCCTATGAAAGGCAAGCGATCGAGCGGGCAAAGGATATTCGATTGGGTAGATCACTGGTGAAATTTGCTTCTCTTGAAGATGTGGTGATCCATAAAGTGATTGCCGGAAGAGCAAGGGATCTTGAAGATGTGAAATCCGTTTTATTAAAGAACCCGAAGTATGATTCGGTTTATATCGAAAGCTGGTTGAAACAATTCGACAAATCGTTAGGGGAAGGATTCTTGAAGGTATTTAGAAACATAAAGATGGAAATTGTGTGACGGACGTTATGGGTTTATCCTGTTAGAGGGCCTTCGGAGGTATTGCGTTTTATTCTGAAATCTGATATTCTGAATTCAGAAAAGAATAGGGAGGGGCAAAGTGCAAACCGTAAAATCCATCACCGCAGAAATTAAGTCCCGAGGACAACTCACCATTCCTAAAAAAATAAGGGTGATGAGTCGTCTGGAAGAGGGGCAAATCGTTTCGATCATTCCAGTGGGAGACTCGGTTATTATCACCCCGAAACGGCTCGAACTGGATGAGGCGAGAAGAGAGATCAGGAGGATCCTAAAAGAAACAGGGGTATCCCCGGAAGATCTTTTGGCAGGCCTTAAGGAAGAACGGGACAAGCTCTATCAAGAGACGTATGGGAAAAAGAGTTGTTAAGGTTTTCCTCGATTCAAACGTGGTCCTCTCAGGTCTTCTATCTGAGAGAGGTGCGCCGCGCATCATCCTCGACTTATTAAGCCTTGGACTTCCGTTTCTCATCGGCTCAACGGGCAGGTACAATCTGATCGAAATCGAGCGGAATCTAAAGAACAAAATGCCCGGTCTTCTCTCCTTATACAAAGCCTATCTCCCCAAGCTCAATCTAAAAGTCATCCCTCTCCCTCGACCCGAGGACGTAAGGTCCTTTTCTGGGCAGATTGCCGAGAAGGATATTCCAGTCCTTATCTCTGCCATCCAGGGTAAAGTGGACTTTTTGATAACCGGTGATAAACAGCACTTCGGAAAAATGAAGGGACTCGACCAATATCCATTTCAGGTTGTGACCCCTTCAGAATTTATTGATTCAATCCTCCCTGAGATCCTAAAAGGATTCGAAGATAAGGAATAACTCAGTAATGGGCCGCGGACTTTTTTTAATAATTTTATACTGGAGATCGGTTTGATAGGGGATGAACGTAACTGGGAGGCGATAACATGAAGATCGATATTGACGAACTTACCGAAGCGGAGTTGATTGACCTCAATCACAGAATTGTGGAGCGCCTTCGCTTCCTGAACCAGGTGCGTGCGCATGGCCAGATGCTGGAGTTCAAGATCGGAGACCGTGTTACGTTTCAGCCCGGGGGCCACCCGCCTCTGGTCGGCATGCTGACTCGATATAATAGGAAGACGGTTACGATCATCACCGATGACGGACAACATTGGAATGTCTCCCCGAGTCTCCTAAGGAAGGCAGGATCCCAAAGAAACGCTAATTCCGACAATATTAAAGTGATTCCCCTCAAACAGAAATGACAGCAGATCTCATGGAGCCACCGGTTCCTTCAGTCAGAGACATTAAAAATGGGACATCGAGATGATCGGTGATATCAGAGATACCATCCAGCGTTGACTTATCGATTTGTTCTTTTTTCTTTCTCCTATTAGGTTGATTTGGAAAGGTGACCGTTATGAATTTGAATGAAGCCGAGGTCAATGATTATCTGCGGCCTCTTTTGGGGCAGCACGAAGATAGCTTTCAAGAGGCCTGGGTAAAGATCCTTGAATCCAAGCCACAAACATTAAAAGAAGTAACTCCCATTATTAAAAAAGTTAAGAGCAAGGAGGTAAATCAGTACTTAAATAGGAAATATAGAGAGGTGAGCCTGTATAAACCAATCGGAAGGAATGGGGACGAAGAATTTACCTTTGAATCAATACTGGCAAGCCCTGAAAATGAAAATATTAGTGATGGTGATCAAGACAATGGCCGCGAGGGTCTTTATAGGAAAATAGTCGTTTTTCTGATAGGTGAGTACTTCAATAAAAAGAATGAAAATATTGAGCTAAGAAGAAGAGATATCGAACTCAAGGCAGAAAGACTCAGGTTGCGAGGAGAATGGCTTAGATTTAAGAAGGATCGATTTGAATCCTGGAAAAAGCTGATGGAAGATAAAGGAAAGCAGAAAGAGAATCAGTTTAAGCTCGAGGTCCAACTCCGACTGGAGAAGCTCAAATTTAAAAAAGAACAGTTTCACCTTAAGGAGAAAAAACGGAAAGAGAAAGAAGAAAATCGATTCCACAAAGTGTTGGCCAAGAGAAGATAGATTCTAAAATCATTTGGCAAGTGGGGGAGGGGGATTGGAGTCGAGTTGGATTGGGGGCTCGGCCATCACCGCGTGACGTATCGCCTATTTTCAAGAAACGGCTTCACTTCAATGGCGCGAATAGGCTCGAGAATACTGCCGCGTTCCACCCGCAAGGTGTCTTGCAATAACTGTCGTATCTCTTGATGATTCAGTTGGTAGTTACTTCCCATGTCCGAGGGGGCGAGGCACAATTTCTTAAGGGTATCGACATAGCGTAGGATGTTGTCCTTATCGTATACGAAAATATGACTGGGGATCCTCTGTGTCCGGTTGAGTAGCGCAAAGGCGAATCCCAATTTGCTCTGCGTTTCACGTTGACCGGAGCTTCCACCCCCTCCTTGCCATAATACCTTAAACTCTGGCACGGCAAAGTATTGCTGGTACGAATTACGGCTATCCCAGTAGTTTAAAGGTTCGGGAATGGCATAAAGACGTTCTCTGCGTCTTTTTTTTCGGGACCTTGCGATTTTTTCGATGGTGATTTTCTTTTTCCATGCACGCGGGTAAATCTCTCGATACCGATCTCGAAGAATCCCTCTGGCTTGGGGGTAGTATTCCTTTAAAAGCTTCCGAAAGAATTGGTTTTCTGTATCGCAGTCATGCTCTAGGAATTTCGCCATCCGGTCATTGATCTCGCGTTCAAAATAGCGCAGTACCGTTTCGTCAAGTTCCGATAAAATCTCTTCGGTTGTAATTTTCACATATCGCTTATCCCAAGAATGCGCTGGATCAAGAAATTCCTCTTCTATGATCATCGTGAACGGAGAACAAGGAGTTTTTTTTATGAGGCGTGCAATTTGACAGTGATCGCTTGCTTGACGGAACATCTCGCTTCCGCGACCAAACTCATAAGTCTTGAGCGATTGTAGAATCCTTTGCACCTTTGGCGGTATTTCTTTAAAAGAGTCTCGGCCATATATTTTAGTTCCAGTCAAAGGCTAACCCCCAGCCAACTTTGCCCCATTAGAAAACTACTCTGCTTGCCCCGTGTGAGCCGTTCCGTTGGAAAGTCGAAGACTTTCTAACGGGGTTTACTCATCCTCTTTGTGTCTTCCTTGCACTTTATTGCCTATTTAGGTGTATATCTTTTTATACACAACTAATGATCAGCGGAGCCTGCTACCTAGAGACACATTGGTTCCGGAGCAAATTAATCAAAGGGTCAAGCGGCCTTTAAGGGAGCAATTTTATCCAGTTTTTTTCTGGCTGTCCTTCCTGCTTCCCACAGATCGACGGCGCGTTGGGCGTTTAACCAAAACTCCGGAGTGTTTCCAAACAAGCGCGAAAGTCGTAGCGCCATTTCAGGGCTAACGGCGCGTCTTTCCCGTAACAACTCGTTCACCGTCTGACGCGACACTCCAAGGGCTTTCGCTATACTCGATACAGACAGCCCATAATCCGGTATGAAATCCTCCCTCAGCATCTCTCCGGGATGTGTAGGGCAGACTTTCCTCTCTCTTGTGTTGATAATACTCATAAGGCACCTCTCTTCAATGATAATCCGTTATTTCAACATCATAGGCATCGCCATCGATAAACCGAAAACAAATCCTCCATTGTTCGTTAACGGAAATGGAAAATTGCCCTTTTCGGTCCCTTTCCAATTCATGAAACCGGTTACTGGGAGGGACCTTCAAATCATTTAAACCTGTTGCTAAATCGAGGTATTCGAGTTTTCTCAGACCTCTTTTCCAGATCGCCGAGGGGAGCCTTTTCGACTTCCCCGTCTCATACAATTCCTTCGTATGCCTGTCGGCAAACGTTTTTATCATTGATCCAAAATAAACTGTAACGTGACGCTTGTCAATAGAAAAAAGATAATTCCATTGTTATAAAACTGATAAATATTAAGGATAAGTATTTGAGGTTACCCTCCGGCCTTGATGTTGCTGCATGATACAGGGTAAAATAGTTTCAACAGACGCTGGAGGAAACTGCGGTCATGTTTTGGAAGAAGAAACGCATTGGCCTTGCTCTGGGAGGCGGAGGCGCTCGAGGGCTCGCACATATTGGTGTCTTAAAGGTTCTGGAAAGGGAAAAGATTCCCATTGATCTTATTGTGGGAACCAGTATCGGAGCAATGGTCGGCGGGGCTTATGCGAGCGGGACCAGCCCGGATGAATTGCAAGAGAAGGTAGAAGCCTATCTCAAAAGTTCAGATTTTCGATCTTCGGCAATCAAGGCCTTTGGGGTGGCTCATTCAAAGGGAGAGATAGGTTTGGCCCAGAAGATTCAAGCCTACCTGAGAAATTACTTCTATCTAATTCAGGCCATGTTCAAACCAGGGATCCTTTCGAATGAAGATTTCCAAAACACCATCGATTATTTTGTTCCCGACATTCAGATTGAGGAGACCCGGATTCCTTTCCGGGCAGTGGCCACTGACTTGGCGAGTGGTAAAGAGATTACTTTTTCTCGAGGTTCTCTAAGACAGGCTGTAATGGCAAGTTGTGCTGTTCCTGGAGCCATTGCCCCACTCAAGGAAGGAGAAAAACTTCTTTCTGATGGTGGCATTACTTGCCTCGTTCCAAGTTCTGTCACTAGACAGGAAGGGGCGGATATTGTCATTTCGGTAGCTGTGGACCGCTGCATGAGCTCAGAAGAACTTCGGAATGTCGTAGACATCTATCACAGGGTCAGTGAGATTATGGGGGAAAAGCTAAAAGATTACGAATTGGCAGAGGCGGACGTGGTCATCCTTCCAGAGGTTGGGGATTTACATTGGTCTGATTTCTCTCAGGCCATCAATTTGATTAATGAAGGTGAGAGGGCGACCAGAGAGAAGCTCGAAGATATTCGTAATGCCCTTCCCGGCATTAAAAAGTGGTTCAGATTTTTAAAGCCCTCAAAAAGAAATCCAAAGAAGGTCAACCCTTAAAAACCCTCAAAGGCCCAGCCATCAAAGAAGCATTTCATATTTCCTTATTTACCCATAGTTTTAGCCATATTATTATATTGCATTATTATTTATAAAATAGTATCATTTTTGTATGTCAAAGACCCTCTTTGAATGGGACGAGGAGAAGGACAAGGAAAATCAAAAGAAACATGGTATTTCCTTTGCTTCGGCGCAATATGCTTTTCTTGACCCTCGGCGTGTGATTGCAGAAGATGTAACCCATCGCGGGGAGGAAGAAAGATTTTATTGTATTGGCCGTGTTGGAAAAGACATCATGACCGTTCGATTCACATATCGAGGAAATATCATCCGCATTTATGGTGCGGGCTATTGGAGAAAAGGGAGGAAGGTTTATGAAGAGCAAAATAAAATATAGTGATGAACCAATGGGGGAATTAAGAGTTGTTAAAGATTTTCTTCCGCCGCCGGATCAATTGGTTTTAAGGGAAGAAAATGTGAAGGTCACCATTGCCTTAAGAAAATCAAGTGTGGAGTTTTTTAAGAAAGAAGCCCAAAGGCAACGTACATCCTATCAAAAAATGATTAGGCGGGTTATCGATTGGTATGCTTCGCAGTATCAGAAGAGTGCCTAACCTATCCAACATCGTCCTATGTCATGACAAATAGCGATAGAGTCGTC
>VGRU01000151.1 GCA_016875255.1 Deltaproteobacteria bacterium | reverse complement strand
AGGGAGCCAAGAAAGCGATCGTCCAGAAAGGCAAGAGTCTTCTTCCCTCGGGTGTGCTGGAGGTGAGGGGCTCTTTTGACCGGGGAGATTCGGTCTCCTGTATTGGGCCTCGGGGAAAGGAGTTTGCCAGAGGGCTGGTCAACTACAGCCTTAAAGAACTTGAGAAGATTAAGGGCCGCCGGACCAGTGAGATCGAAAGAGCCCTGGGCTATAAGTATTCGGATGAGATTATCCACAGGGACGACCTGGTGGTCTTATGAGGAAGGAATTGGATCTTAAGTCAGAAGTTAAAGAGATGGCAAAACAGGCCAGGGAGGTTTCTCTCATTCTGGCCCAGCTCTCGACCGATACGAAGAATAATGCCTTATTTGAAATGGCGGATGATCTGGAAAAGAACCAGGGTTTCCTGATCGAAGGGAACAAAAAAGACCTGTCTGCAGGGGAGCAGGCACACCTCTCCCCCGCGATGATGGACCGGTTGCGAATGACCCCTGCGGTGATCCAGGCAATGGCCAAGGGCCTCCGGGAAGTGGCCCATCTCTCCGATCCCGTGGGAGAGATTGTAAAGATGTGGAGAAGGCCGAATGGGTTGACCGTTGGAAGGATGAGGATTCCCATCGGTGTCATCGGAATCATCTACGAATCGAGACCGAATGTGACCGCTGATGCGGCAGGCCTCTGCCTCAAATCGGGCAACGCCATTATCCTCCGTGGAGGTTCAGAGGCCTTTCATTCCAATCAGGCCATCGTCCATATCCTTCAAAAAGGTTTGAGCAAGGCCGGGGTTCCGGAGAAGGCGGTCCAGATCTTTTCCCGGACCGAAAGGGAAGCCATCGAGGAGATGCTCCAGCTTGAAGAAGAGATCGATCTCATCATCCCCAGGGGAGGGGAAGCCTTGATCCGCTTTGTGGCGACCCATTCGAAGATTCCGGTCATCAAACATTATAAGGGGGTTTGTCATATCTTCGTCGATGAGACTGCGGATCAGGAGATGGCCCTGAAGGTCTGTCTCAATGCCAAAGTCCAGAGGCCAGGGGTATGCAATGCCATGGAAACGCTTCTGGTCCATGAGAGGATAGCGGCCGGCTTTCTTCCGAAGATCGCAGAAGCCCTTCGAAAAGGGGGAGTGGAACTGCGGGGGTGCCCGCAGACCCGGAAGATCCTCTCCGGAATCAAAGAGGCAAAGGAAGAGGACTGGCATGAGGAGTATTTAGACCTCATCCTCTCCATTCGGATGGTCAAGGGAATTGAGGAGGCAATGAAGCATATTGCCGCCTATGGGTCGCTCCACACGGAGTCGATACTTACCTCCGATTATCAGAACGCCCAGCGCTTTCTGAGGGAGGTGGGATCCTCCTGCGTCCTGGTCAACGCCTCCACCAGATTCAACGATGGGTTTGAGTTGGGTCTGGGCGCGGAGATGGGGATCAGCACCTCTAAACTGCATGCCTTTGGCCCCATGGGCCTGGAGGAGTTGACAACGACCAAATTTATCGTCTATGGGGAAGGACAGATAAGGAGCTAAAGAATACAAAAGTTCGGAGTTCGTAGTTTTGAGTTCGGAGTTTTTCAATGATCTCCGAACTACGAACTTTTGACTCCGAACTATTTTGGGATTTGGTTATTGGTGCTTGGAATTTTACCAGATAAACGGTTATAAATGGTTACATGAAAGAAAAAATGGAGAAGGAAACCAAAAGAAAGAAGATCGGGCTCTTCGGAGGGACCTTTAACCCCATCCATTTAGGGCATCTCAGGGGGGCGGAGGAGATTCGGGAAACCTTTCACCTGGATGAAGTGATCTTCATCCCTTCAGCCATCCCCCCTCATAAGGCCATGGAGGAGATCATCGATGCGAAACACCGGCTGGAGATGGTGAGGCTTGCCATTGCCTCCAATCCATACTTCTCCATCTCTGAGATTGAACTCTCAAGGCCTGGAAAATCCTATTCGATTGACACCCTCCGCCATTTTTGCGGGGGTAGTACCGACACCTTCTTTTTCATCCTGGGAGGAGATGCTTTTGTGGAGATAGAAACCTGGAAGGATTTCCAGAACCTCTTCACCCTCTGCCATTTCATCGTGATGGCCCGGCCAGGATTCCAGAAAACTCCTATTGCCTCCCAGCTTCCGGGCTCTCTGACCCCTGCCTTTCAATATGATCTCGAAAAAAAGGTCTGGGTTCACCTTTCCGGATACCATCTCTATCTCAAGGAGATCTCTTTCCTCGATATCTCCTCGACGAAGGTCCGGGAGTTGGTCGAGAGAGGGGAATCGGTCAAGTATCTTGTCCCTCCCGAAACAGAGGGCTATCTTCAGAAACACGGGCTTTACCGGAAGAAAGGATGACCGGGTAAAAAAATTTTCATTTTTTTTCATTTTTCTATTGTCTTCATTTTTTTTTCTGGTATAATGCTACACTCAAAATCATCGTTATTGGAGGATATGGCCACCGACTCAAAAACAAAATCGCTTCTCTGTCTCAGGGCGGCGATTGAAAAGAAGGCTCTGGACCCTGTACTTCTCGAGATGAGGGGAATCTCCTCTGTGACCGATTACTTCCTCATCTGTACGGGGAAGTCGGATCGTCAGGTCCAGGCCATTGCCAGATCGATTGAGGAGACCCTTGAAAAGAGGGGAATCCGACCCCTTGGCCAGGAAGGGGCAACCCATGGAAAATGGATTCTGATGGATTATAACGACGTAGTGGTTCATATCTTTCTGGAGCCGATCAGAACGTTCTATGATTTGGAAGGAATATGGGGCGATGCGACTCGCATCGAGCCTGAATGGGGAGCGCAGATTGTCTAAAAAAAAGATGGTTTCGAAAAAAGTGAAGAAAAAGATCAATCCCACCAAGAAAGGGTTGAAGAAAGGGATCGATAAGAAAAAAAGGTTGAATCCCTTAACAAAAGAGATGGGAAAAGGGGTAGAGAAGATTGACAAGAAGACCCTGTCCCACTTCAGAAAAATCCTTCTCAAGGAAAGGGAACAGATCGTAGGGGAGGTCAAGCAGACCTATGTATCCTCCCAGGAGATGGGACAGGATGGGATCCAGGACATAGGAGATGAGGCAGCCAATATCTATAACAAACAGATCCTGCTCAGCCTCAACGAAAGCGAACGGATAAGACTCCAGGAGGTGGATGAAGCGCTCGATCGGATGGCGGGCGGCGCCTATGGAATCTGCGAAGAGTGCGGCGAGTCGATCAGCCTGAAAAGGCTTGAGGTCAGGCCGGTGGCAAAGTACTGTGTGGCCTGTCTGTCAAAAATGGAAAAAGGGATGCTTTAAAAGATGCTGGTGAAACTGCTCATCCTTATCATTCTGGGACTGGTTTCCATCTTCTGCTGGCTCTCTCTGACCAACCCTCTGGATGTCCAATTCCGCTTTTTTGGAAAGATCATCCCCACCGATCTCTCCACCCTGATGATCACCTCTTTTGTGTTGGGGGTCTTGCTCGTCTTTATCAGTTTCCTGGCGAGGGATGCCAAGCGAGCCATCGAGGGCTATCGTCAGTCGCGGAAGAGAAAGAAAGAGCAATCCATCAAGGAGGAGATGAACAAAGGAATGGAGGATTTCCTCCGGGGGAACCTGGCCAGAGCCAAGGCCCACTTTACAGAAACCCTGAAGAACGATCCCTTCCAGAAGGACCTCTATTTAAAACTCTCGGAGATTTCGGTCAAAGAGGGCAATGACGAAGAGGCCCTCCACTGGCTGGAAAGAGCGCGATGGATCGATAGCAAAAATGTCGAAATCCCTCTCCGACAGGGGGAGATCTATCAGCGGACGAAGCGCCCTGATGAAGCCATCCGGGCCTTAAAGCGCGCCATCGGTCTCGATGATAGCAATCTCAGGGCATTGAAAAGCCTGAGGGAGATCTATCGGAACAGCCAGAGATGGGAGGAGGCCATCCGGGTCCAGAGGTCGATTTTAAAGCTGGCCAAGGGAAAACAGACAGAAGAGGAGGAGAACCTCTTCTATTTAGGCTTGAAATATGAACATGCCCTGGACCTTTTAAGCCAGGGCGATGAAGGTGTGGAAGACGCCTTGAAGGTTGCCAAAGAGATCGTCCGGGAGGAGAAGACCTTTGAGCCCGGGTTTGTTTTGTTAGGCGACATCTATCTCCGGATAGGAAAATGGGCTTCGGCAGGCAAGGTCTGGGGAAAGAGCTTCAGGCGGTTCAAGTCGATCATCTTCATCCTCCGATTGGAAGAGCTCTATCTCAACCGGGAGGACCCGGGCACCTTGCTCCGCATCTATCAAAGGACGATGAGCGACCATCCGGACAACTGGATGCTCGCCTTCTTCTATGCCAAGCTCTGTTTAAGGCTGGAGATGCTGGACGAAGCCCTTGAGGAGATCAATACGATCAGTTTAAGACAGAAGGACTTCCCCGCGATTCACAGGCTTTTGGCGGAAATCTACCTCCACAAGAAAGACTTCAGCCGGGCCGCCCAGGAGTTTGAGAAGACCTTTGAATTGAGCGGGACATCCTATCTTCCCTTCATCTGCACTGTCTGCGAAAGGGAGTCGAAGGAGTGGGTTGCTTACTGCCCTCAATGCCACCGGTGGTCCACCTATACGATCAAAGAGGTTGAGAAGATCATCTCCCAGCTTCCTCTCCCTCGTCCCTTTTCCAAAGAGGCCTTCTTCTCCCTCGAAGAAAGATAAACCTTAACATGCATAAAAAGGGAGGTAAGTGTGCTTACAAACCTTTACAATTGCGGATTATTTTATCTTTTATGGGTAACAGTCGATGTCACCTGAGATGGCTTTTGTATTTTGCTTGGAAACAAAGTGGTCAAACGTTTAAAGGAGCCGCTGTAAAGATTCTCCAGGACACCCACCTCCCTTTTTATGTAATTTTTACGCAACCGTGAGGTGAAGAAGACCTCAAAGATTAGAATGAATGCGCGGCCTGATTGAAAGAGTCCTCCAATTTTTATTGCCTTCCCAGTGCCACTGCTGTGAAAGATTTTTAGAAGAAGGCCAGAAAAGGATCTGCCCGGTTTGTCTCTCGAAGATCCGGTGGATTGAGCCGCCGCTGTGCACCCTCTGCGGAACGCCTTTTCTCTCCAGGAGGATCGAAAACCATCCTTGCGGCGCTTGTCTGACCAGAAGAAAATATTTTACAATGGCAAGGGCTGTGGGATATTACGAAGGGCCTCTCAGGGAAGCAATCCATCGATGGAAATACGAAGAAAAGAGCTACCTCACCTCCTTCTTCGGAGAGAAATTGGCCGAAGGATTCCGCCGTTATTGGGGTCCTGGCTCTTTCGACCTCCTCGTCCCTGTTCCGCTTCACTCAAAGCGGTTAAGGGAGCGGGGGTTTAACCAGGCCCTCCTTCTCGCAAAGGAGTTAAGCCAAAGAACCCGTATCCCCTACTCAAAGAGACTGCTTCAGAAGAGGATATCCACCCCCCCACAGGTCCATCTGAGCGGTCGAAAGAGGGAAAGGGGCGTGAAAGGCTCGTTCCATATTCAAAAAGATGAAGCGCTCAAAGGGAAAACGATCCTTCTGGTCGATGATGTTTACACGACCGGCGCAACCGTCAACGAATGTTCGAAGGTCTTGTTAAAAGCAGGCGCAGAGCGGGTCGATGTATTGACCGTTGCCCACGCCATTAAGCAATTATAAATTCGAAGCACGAAATCCCTGCCTGCGGCAGGCAGGCGAAATTCGAAACAAGCACAAATGTTCAAAATCCAAATATCCTAAAAAGGTAACAGTTTAGTGCTTTGAAAAAACCGATCTAATCCCCCTGAATCCCCCTTTGTCAAAAGGGGGAAATATTTTGCCTCCCTTTGGAAAAGGGAGGTTAGGAGGGATTTTACAAGACGATTTCAAACAGCTAAATTGATACCTAAAAAGAAAAGTTTAGAATTTTGATATTGGAATTTGTTTCGGATTTCGATATTCGAATTTCGAATTTTATTTTACAACGACATTAGGAAGGTTTCTTTAAAGCTAATGAGTCGTCACAGCAAAAAATTTCTCCTGTGGTTCCTGATTCCTGTTGTCGTCGTGGGAATCCTCCTGTTCTGGACCATCCCATATCTTTTTGATCCCAACCTTTACCGTAACGCCGTTCAAAAAACACTCACCTCCCAGCTCGGAAGGGAGGTCACTTTCGGAAAGGCAAAAATCGGGTTCTGGGGAGGAATAGGAATTGCTTTTGAAGATTTCCGGATCAAGGACCTTTCCCAATCCATTGACCTCCTCCATTCCAAGAGATTGATTTTAACGGCAAAGACTCTTCCTCTGTTCAGGAGGGAGGTGAAATGGAAGCGGGTCACGCTTGAGAAGCCTGTCGGCCGTTTCTCACGGGACAGAAACGGAAGATTCAATTTTTTCGACACCCCATTAAACGGAGAGGCTTTAAAATCCTCCCAAGAAAAGATGATTGAAACCCTCTCCACCCTCTTCGGCGGCACACTCTCCATCCGATCCGGAGAGTTCCTCTTTTCAGACGAATCCTTTGGCGGCGACCCTCTCCTGACGGAGATCAAGACCCTCGATCTACGTCTTTCAAAGATCTCTTTCGGCAACCCCTTTCCATTTCATGTGAGCGGCAAGATTCTCCATTCGAAAAGGGAAGGAAGATTCTCCATCTCCGGAACGATCGAAGGCATCCCCGAAAGGATGGACCTTTCAAAAGGAAAGGTGAAAGCCGAAGTGGAGGTTAAAGGGATCGAGGTCTTTCATTTCTGGCCTTATCTCAAACCCCTGGTTCCCATGAATAAGGTTGCAGGAATCCTCGATCTGAAAGGCAGGTATCAGGGAGACCTCTCCGGACCTTTTCATGCCTCTGCCAAGATCCAGTTGAAAGAGGTGACCTATGATCACCCAAAAGTTTTTGCCTACCTCTTCACCCCCAAATGGATCAACCTCGACCTGCAGGCCACATATGACCAGCAGACGTTTGAGGTCCCCAAGTTTTCGATCGAACTGCCCGAGATAAAAGTCAGGGGGAGAGGCAGGATCTATGGAATCGGGACCAAAGGAATGGGCATGGATGCGGAGGCATCGAGCAGTGTCTTCGACCTTGCGGATGGAAGAAGATTTATCCCCTTCCGGATCATCACCCCGGGCGTGTCCGATCCCCTTTTCCGTGCGGAGGGAAGCGGTCCGGTGCAGATCCTTTCTGTCAAGCTCTCGGGAAAGATTCCGGAAATTGATCACTGTGACGAGCTCTACAATGCCCATGTCCTGACCGTGGAGATGAAGGTCAACAACGCCCGGTTGAAACTCCCCTGGAACCTTCCCGCCCTGGAAGAACTGAAAGGACACCTCCTTTTCAAGCAGGGCCATCTACACCTGAAAGAAGTGGAGGCAAAGGTCTTCCAGTCGAGCATCGATCGGGCCAGCGGCATCTTTTACGAGCTTCTTCAAATCCCCACCCTCGAGATTAAGGGCCAGGGCCGATTCGATATGGCAGATCTCTCCTCCTTGCTCAAGACCGAAGTTTTTGCCGATGATGCGGAGACAAACAATATTTTAGGACCCATCACCTCCCTGTCTGGCAAGGCGCCCTATCAGATATCGGTCAAAGGAAAATTGAAATCCCCCCTCCGTTTTCAGCACCAGGGAAGCTATCTTCTGTCAAAAGTTCATCTGACCCATTCTCAGATTCCCTTTCCGGTCTCGATCGGAGAAGGAAAGCTGGACCTCTCCAACGAAGACTTTCAGTGGTCCGGAGCTAAAGTGGAATTCGGTTATTCTTCTCTTCTGATGAGCGGTTCATTAAAGAGAGAAGGAGCTTCTGAATTCACAGCCAAAGGAAAGGTCGATCTGAAAAACCTTCTTGCCCTCTCCCAATCTACTCTTTTTCCGAAAGAGACGCGTTTGAAGACGGAAGACATTAGAAGCTTATCGGGAGCAGGCCAGCTTTCGTTCAAAGGGAGAAAGGCAACACCCCTCCAACCCCTCTCCTATGAGTTGGAATTCATTCCCAGGGATGCGTCCCTCCTTCTCAAAGGGGTTTCCCACCCGCTCCTCTTTCGGGACGGATCTCTCTCCGTTTCAAACCTCGGGGCCGCTTTTTCAAAGTTGAAGGTTCAGTCGCTCAACTCCTCACTCGTCCTTGACGGAACCGTGAAACAGGGTGAGTTGAATCTCTCCACATCCGGTTCGATCGACCTGAAAAATATTCATGCCCTGCTCCAATCTCCCCTCTTTCCGGATTCGGTGCGAACTCAGGCGGACGAGGTTCATGACCTCGCCGGAGGGGCGGAGCTTCGTTTGACCTGGTCCGGAAGAATGGAACAGGGAATCAACGTCATCAAAGATGGGGAGATCCTGTTGAAGGGGGTCTCTCTACGGCACGGAAAGATACCTGTTCCTCTCTCCCAGATCGAAGGCAGGATTCTTTTTTCTCCCCAACAGATGCGATGGGATGGATTGAAAGGAAGGCTGGGAGATTCCTCGCTGACCCTCTCCGGGAATTCCTCCCGTCCTCCAACGGGATCCAGGGAAGCAAGCCCGGTGATCGTCAGGCGACTCTCCTTTCATCTCTCTTCCCCACAGATGGACCTCGATTCCCTCCTTCCTGAGAGAGAAAAAAGAACTCCTGCCTCCTTTGAGAAGATCAGGCAGTGGCTTTCCCTCTGGGCGATCGAAGGTAAGGTCGATGTCGAAAAAGGAAAATATCGAAATCTCGATTTTGAGGACTTAAAATTCGAGATGAAGACGGCGGATGGTAAGTTAATCATCCATCCCTTTCAATTGAAAGCCAATGGAGGGGATCTCTGGGGCGAAGCCTGGCTACAGCCTTCAGAAAAAACCATTCGGTTTGAGATGAAGCCCCGTCTCTCCCATATGGAGGCCGCACCCCTTCTCAGGGCTCTTCTCAAGAAAGAGGATGAGGAGAAGATGCTGGTGACAAAA
>VGRU01000150.1 GCA_016875255.1 Deltaproteobacteria bacterium | reverse complement strand
AAGGGTCCCATCGCCCCGGCATGACTCACATCGTCCTCCTGACACATTAAAACTGAACCGGCCGGGTTTAAATCCCCTCGCCCTTGATTCCGGAAGTTGGGCGAAGAGCTCCCGGATGGGCTGAAAAAGGCCGGTATAGGTAGCCGGATTGGAACGGGGCGTCTTTCCGATTGGCATCTGGTCCACATGGACGATCTTGTCGATGTGTTCCATGCCTTCAATCTTTTGGACTAAGTCGCAACGCTTACGGCTGTGATAAAGGTGTTGGGTCAGCAGACAATAGAGAGTATCAATCACCAGTGTCGATTTCCCTGAACCTGAAACCCCTGTAATACAGCTAAAGACGCCCAGGGGGATTTTTACATCAATATTCTTTAAATTGTTTGCAGTTGCGCCCTTGAGGGCCAGATATTTATCTCCGATGGGCCGTCTTTTTTGGGGAAGAGGAATGGATCTCTTCCCGGACAGATACTGCCCGGTTAATGAATCTCCATCCTTTATCAGCGCTTCCGGCGGTCCGGCAAAGACGATCGCTCCTCCCTTTTCTCCGGGTCCGGGTCCCATATCGATGATATAATCGGCGGAGCGGATCGTCTCCTCATCATGTTCCACCACAACGACCGTATTCCCCAGATCCCTCAACCTCTTTAGCGTTTTCAGGAGTCGCAAATGGTCCCTCTGGTGGAGGCCGATGCTGGGCTCATCCAGAACATAGAGCACACCCACCAGGCTGGAGCCGATCTGTGTGGCGAGACGGACGCGCTGCGATTCTCCTCCGGATAGAGTAGCTGCATTCCGGTCAAGGGTGAGGTAATCCAGGCCAACCTCGATCATAAACTTCAGCCGTTCTTCAATCTCTCTCAATACACCATGCCCAATCTTTTGAGATCGAGGATTCAACTCCAAATGGTTCAAAAATTCCAATGCTTCTTTGACATAGAGACGGGTCACCTCGGAGATTGATTTTCCGCCCACTTTAATCGATAAGACCTCCCTTTTCAGCCTGGAGCCTCCGCATTCCGAACAGGGTGTCACGCCCATAAACCTTTCTAATTCCTCTGCCTTTTCCCCATCCTCCCCCGCCCTCTTTTCCAACTCTCGAATCACTCCATCAAACTCCTGCCGGAAGAGATGGAACGGCCCCTTCCCTTTTGTTTTAAAGGAGATCTTTTCTCCTTCTGAACCGTAGAGAAGGATGCTTTGAACCGATTTTGTTAACCGGCCGAAGGAAGTATCAAGGCTGAAATGGTAGTGTTTTGCCAGACCCTCCAAAACGGGCTTCAAAAAAGCCTCCCCCCTCTCTCTCCAGGGAAGGATGGCCCCATCGTTAATGGAAAGGGATGGGTCAGGGACAATGAGGTCAGGGGCGAAGTATTGTTTTGTGCCCAGTCCATTGCAGGCCATGCAGGCCCCCTGGGGACTGTTGAAAGAGAACATCCTGGGCGTCATCTCAGGAAAACTGAACCCGCAATCCGGACAGGAAAACTTCTGGCTGAAGATCATGGGAGGTGCCCCCTCTCTTTCTACCTTCACAATCCCCCCGGAAAGATGGGAAGCCATCTCTAATGAATCGCTTATTCTCTTTTCTGCACCCTCTTTCACCATCAGACGGTCCACGATCACATCGATCTCGTGGCGTTTATTCTTGTCCAAAAGGATCTCTTCACTCAGGTCTCGGATCTCACCATCGATCCTCACCCTTACAAACCCATTTCTCCTGAGTTCATCCATCTCCTTTCTGTACTCACCCTTTTTCCCCCTCACGATGGGAGACAAAAGGGTCAGCGATGTTCCTCTCGGGAGTCGAAGGAGTGTTCCAGTCATTTGCTGGAGGGACTGCGAGGTGATAGGAGAACCACAATCAGGACAGAAAGGCTCTCCCACTCGAGCGAAGAGGAGCCTCAGGTAGTCATAAATCTCCGTGACGGTCCCCACGGTGGAGCGAGGAGTCCGTGACATACTCCTCTGATCGATGGCAATCGCCGGAGAGAGACCGTCGATCGATTCAACATCCGCCCTTTCGATCTGCTCCAGAAACTGCCGGGCATAGGCGGAAAGCGATTCGACATACCGCCGCTGGCCTTCGGCATAGAGGGTGTCGAAAGCGAGGGTCGATTTACCGGAACCGCTCAGCCCGGTAATCACCACCAATTGATTCCGTGGAATTTCAACATCAATATTCTTTAAATTATGGACCTTGGCCCCACGGATGACGATCTTTTCCATCTTTCCCTCATCCAAAAACGTAACTTAAAAGTGGCGAGGTGTAAACCCCGTCAGAAATCCCAGCCGTTGCGACCCGAAACCGAGCGGAACACTCGCCGCGCTGTCGCGCAGTCGCAGCGGGTTAAGCCCCACCCTTCGAGGCGGAACCCTGAATTATTTTGAAGTGGCGTAGGCAGGGCAGTGGGGATTATTTCTAACGGGGTAAAGACAGAAAAGGAGTAGGGGCGGGAAGAATGCATTTCTAATCAGCGTAATCGGCTTCTAATCTGTGTAATCAGAGAGTTCCGGGTTTTTCCGGAAATCTCTCAAAATATTTTCTTGACAAACCTGAAAAGAAAGTTATAATTTTTTCAGTTTAGTTTATTAAACTTTATTCTTCTTAAACTGGTCTAACGATTACTGAATCATTTTCTTTAAAAACGGACTATGGCAAAAGTTTTAATCATAGGAGCGGGAGGGGTAGGAACCGTAGTGGCTCACAAGGTGGCCGGCATCCCGCAGGTCTTTTCGGGGATCATGCTGGCCAGCCGCACCCAATCAAAATGCGATGCCATTGCTGGGGCGGTTGGTCCACAGAAAATCAAAACGGCCCAGGTTGATGCGAACGATGTTCGACAATTGGTCCAATTATTTAAAAGCTTCAAACCAGAAATAGTCATCAACGTGGCCCTCCCCTATCAGGATTTGACCATCATGGATGCCTGTCTTGAAACAGGGGTCCATTATTTAGACACGGCAAACTATGAACCTCCCGATGTCCCTAAATTTGAATACAAATGGCAATGGGCATACCATGACCGGTTTAAAAAAGCGGGGTTAACGGCTATTTTGGGATGTGGCTTTGACCCGGGAGTCTCGGGAATCTTTACCGCCTATGCCGCCAAACATCATTTTGACGAGATTCACTGTTTGGATATCGTTGACTGCAATGCAGGCGACCACGGGAAGCCTTTTGCAACCAATTTTAACCCGGAGATCAATATTCGTGAAGTGACCCAGAGAGGTAAATACTGGGAAAATGGGGAATGGATTGAAACGGAGCCCCATGAAATTCATAAACCCTTAAATTATCCAAACATCGGCCCCCGGGAATCCTATCTGATTTACCACGAAGAATTGGAATCCCTGGTGAAACATTTCCCCACGTTAAAGCGGGCCCGATTCTGGATGACCTTTGGACAGGAGTACCTGACCCATCTCAGGGTAATTCAAAACATCGGGATGGCCGGCATTAAACCTGTTCTGTATGAAGGCAAGGAGATCGTCCCTCTTCAATTTTTAAAGGCCGTATTGCCCGATCCGGGCGAACTCGGCCAACATTATACAGGGGAGACTTCCATCGGTTGCCGGATGAGAGGGGTTAAGAATGGGAAGGAGAAAACATATTATATCTATAACAACTGTAACCACCAGGATGCCTATAAAGAAACAGGGGCACAGGGGGTGAGTTATACGACCGGAGTGCCCGCCATGATTGGCGCGATGATGTTCATTACCGGCAAATGGAAGAAGGCTGGCGTGTTCAATACTGAAGAGTTTAACCCGGATCCATTCATGGACCAATTGAACCTCCACGGCCTTCCCTGGCACGAATTGCACGATGTGGATCTGGAAGTTTAAGCGCCATCCTGACATGGTTGAGCCTTTGAATTTCCTTCTATCACTGTGCAGCAAACGATTGTCACTACGGAAATCCGAAACAAGCACGAATGTCAAAAAACGAATCACCAAAACAGAAGTTTAGAATTTGGAAGATTGAAATTTTTGTAACACTTTAGCGGTTTGAAAATCTTTGTAAAATCCCTCCCGACCTCCCTTTGCCAAAGGGAGGAGATAAGGGTTTCCCCCTTTGGAAAAGGGGGATTAAGGGGGATTTTATGATGAATCTTTTGGTCAATTGACTCGTAAAACTCCTTTTTTCAAAATGCTAAAGTGATACAAATTTTTGAATTTGTTTCGAATTGGTGCTAAGAGAACGCTTCGCCCGGAATTCGGATTTCGGATTTGATGAGATAAACATCATGTCCATTGACTTCAATCAAATCCCATCGCCTTGTTATGTGATCGATGAAACCCTTCTTCGAAACAACCTTCAATTAATAAAACAGGTCAAAGAGGTTTCGGGAGCGGATATTCTCGTTGCGTTTAAAGCCTTCTCAAATTGGGGGATATTCCCGGTCTTTAAAGAGTACGGTTTTGGCGCTTCGGCAAGCTCACTTAATGAAGCCCGATTAGCTTTTGAAGAACTCGGAGTAAAAGCGCATACCTACTCCCCTGCTTATGAAGAGAAGTCCATCCAGGACGTCTTAAAATATAGCAGTCATATTTCATTTAATTCCATGAGCCAATTCCAAAAGTTTTTTCGGATAGCCAATCAAAAGGGCGTTTCCATTGGCCTGCGTGTAAATCCTGAGTTTTCAGATACATCCTACGACATCTATAATCCCTGCAGACCCGGATCACGATTTGGCATTATAGCCGTAGAACTTGACGTTGGCCTGCCACAGGGAGTGGAAGGGTTTCATTTTCACACATTATTTGAGGCGGATTCCTTTGCCCTGGAAAGACTGCTGGCTGTTTTTGAAAACAAATTCGGCAAGTTTTTACCCGGTCTGAAATGGGTGAACATGGGTGGCGGTCACCTGATCACAAAAAAGGGTTACGACATACCACACTTGATCCATCTGTTGAAGGATTTTAAGAATCGATATGATGTTGAGATCATCTTAGAACCCGGTAGCGCTTTTACCTATCAAACAGGTTACTTAGTCTCGACGATACTGGATATCGTTGAAAACAACGGCATCAAAACCGCCATCCTCGACGTTTCTTTTACCTGTCACATGCCTGACTGTTTGGAAATGCCCTATAAACCCGTCATCCTGGGCGCCGCCGAGGAAATGGCAGGAAAACCCACCTACAGAATGGGAGGGATCAGTTGTTTGGCAGGCGACTTCATGGGGAATTGGTCATTCGATAAAGAATTAAAATCCGGCGATAAGATCATCTTCGAAGATATGATCCATTACACGACCGTAAAAACAACCATGTTCAATGGGGTTAACCATCCTTCCATTGGCATATGGAATGAGAAGTCAGGATTCAGATTAATCAGAGAATTTAATTACCAGGATTATAAAAATAGATTATCTTGAGCTCTGGACTTTTTCAGAAATCCCCAAAAAAATGCTTGACAAACTTAAAAAGGACGTTATAATTTTTACAAGTTTAGTTTGCTAAACTAATTTCTTTCTATACTGTCTTACACATTACTAAACTAATTTCTTTGTATACTGTGCTCTTGGCCTTATGAAAATCGGAGAACGCATTAAGAATTTGAGGCAATCGAGCAACCTGACTCAGGAAGAGCTTGCGGAGCGAGCCAACCTGACCAAAGGGTTCATCTCCCAGATCGAACGCGATCTGACGTCCATCTCCCTGGACAGCCTGAACCAGATTCTTGAAGCCCTGGATGAGAACATCTCCGATTTTTTTAAGGAGGCCTCGCAGGAGAAGATTGTCTACCGTAGCAGGGACCGCGTAGCGATTGAGAAAGAAAAGATTGAGAAATTTGAGCTTCTGGTTCCGGGGTCGACAAACCGGCGTTTGGAGCCCATTCTCCTGACCCTCCGGAAAGGGGAATCCACGCCGAAAGAGAAACCTCACGAAGGAGAGGAGTTTGGTCTGGTTCTTCGGGGAAGAATCAACCTCCGTTTCGGAAGGGAGATTCTGAAGTTAAAAAGGGGGGAATGTTTTTATCTCTCAGCAGAAAAGGAGCATTGGCTCCATAATGGTGGCTCGAAGGAAGCGGTGATCCTGTGGATCAGTTCTCCCCCTTCGTTTTAATAGGTTGTTGATTTTGGGAGGAAGCGGACATCAATCCTATAGGTCTTAGACAGGCAAGAGAGAAAGGAGGCGATCTGTGATCATTAAAACCCCGACTCATTATTTTCTGGTTTCAGGAGATTCAGAAGGCTTCACCCTTCTGAATGCTTTCGACGGAGCCCTGCTCTGTGCCGGAATCGGAGACACGAACCTGGTCAAGATGAGCAGCATCGTGCCGCCTCATTGCCAGCTCATCTCTCCTGTTTCCCTTCCTGCGGGCGCCTTGATCCCGACGGCTTATGCATCCGTCACCAGCGATGTCCCCGGTGAAATCATCGCCTCTGCCGTTGCCGTTGCCCTTCCGGAGAATCCGGATTATCCGGGACTGATCATGGAATACTCTTCCCGTGGGTCAAAGGCAGAGATTGAAGAGACGGTCCGGCAAATGGCGATTGAGGGAATGAAATTGCGGGGACGGGTGATCAAGGATCTTAATTCCATAGCCGTTGAGCACAGGGTAAAGAAGGTCGGCGCCACCCTGGCGGCTGTCGTCCTCTGGGAGAAAGAGGAAACCGAGTAGGAGAAGACAAGGGATCAACCAGGGAAACCCCTGGGGGATGACACTATATTTCCCACCGGAGAATACTTATTCCTTTTTAAGCATCATCAAGGAATACTTAGCATGAGCCTTCCCTTCATAGAACAGTCCTTCATATCAGCCTCAACTTCTTTCAAGGCAGCAAAGGCAGTGATTCTCGGTTGCCCCTATGATGGTTCAGCTTCCTTTCGCCCGGGAGCCCGCTTCGGGCCTTCTACCATTCGAAAAGCCTCCTGGGGAATTGAAACCTATAGCCCCTATTTAAACAAGGACCTCACCCGTTTATCGATTCACGATATGGGAGACCTTGAACTCCCTCTCGGGGAAAAGAAGATCTCACTCGATTTGATCCGGAAGGCTCTGAGAATGATCCTTTCTGCTGGGAAGTTCCCGATCCTGCTCGGGGGCGACCATCTCATCACTCTTCCCGTCATCGAGGAAATTGTGAGAATCCATCCCGACCTCCATCTCATTCACATCGATGCCCATACGGATTTGAGAGAGGATTACC
Organism: Deltaproteobacteria bacterium; assembly: GCA_016875255.1. The sequence goes on along the minus strand of VGRU01000150.1, from coordinate 1,782 downwards.
TCGGCGAGACCCTCTCCCATAGCACCGTCATGAGGAAAGTGGTTGAGCGTTTGGGCAAGGGAAGATTGTTTCAAATTGGAATCCGGTCCGGGACAGAAGAAGAGTTTAAGCTGGCGAGAAAGATGAAGTTGATCATATCCCCGGAACAGGTTTCTTTAAAATCCCTGGCAAAGCGCCTCAAAAACCAACCTGTTTATATTTCTCTCGATCTCGATGTGGTTGATCCCAGCCTTCTTCCTGGAGTAGGGACACCCGAACCCGGTGGTCTAACCTTCCAGGAACTCCTATCTCTTATCAAGAGTCTTCAGAACCTTCATGTCATTGGCTTTGACCTCGTTGAACTCACCCCGGATTATGATCCAACACAAATCTCATCCGTGACCGCTTCGGTCATCCTGAGAGAAATGATCCTTGCCTTCTGTCCTTAAACTTCTTCTTAAAGGAGAAAGGAGGGTCAGGCCTCAACAATCAACAATACTTTCTTGTCAGCCACAACGAACCTGTCTTAGGTATCAAGAGTTGAAACCTGATAGTTAAAGTTAGGCTGGCAGTGTGATGAGAAGCAACATAACGACCTGAGGTCGCTGATGTGCGGTTTTGTTCTGAGATTCTTATAGGTCTTCAGGGGCAAGGCCAGTATGTTTCGCAATTCGCGCCAACATCTTTGGCCCGATTTCTTCACGATCATGAAATGCAAAAACATAATCAGGCCAGCCAGGCCGAGTTAGAACACGATGGGAAGTTCCAGGCTGCCGTTTGATCGTCCAACCAATTCGAAGTAAGGCAGCAAGGACTTTCTGGGATTTGGTTGATGGCCATAGGCTCATGCTGAGACCGTGAAAACTTCCTTAAGCTCTGGAATTTCTTCGCCATGTTCAAGCCGGTCAGCCAGAACTCGCAAGGCTAACGCTTCCGCCTTTGAGATGGCTTCGTTCCGACTATTTCCATAGACCATGACTCCAGGAAGGTCTGGGATTTCAGCAATCCAGCGGCCATCCTCTTCTCTCTCAATTTCGATCTTCATGCGGTCACCCTATGAATATGATATCTCACTTCAAGTGTGTTATTCAACCCCATTCTTTTTTTAAAATTTCGGCCAGTAATACCCTTCAGGGTTTTTATGAAACCCTAAAATAGTGAGGCATTCTGCACAATGAATGATTCCTGGGTATTACTGTATCTCCATGTGTCAAAGGTTGGAAGCGGAGTCTGAATCGTTTGGGAAACAATAATTGAGGTTAAAGTGTTATGAATTAAGGAAGATTCTCCAGATCGTCCAAATCCTTGTGTCTGCCGAAGGGTTTTTATTGATACCTAAATTGAGCGATTTATTATCCTAAATGTAGCCGCACCCTTTAGGTTGCGTGATTTTATCGGAAACGATTTCTCACCCAAGGGGTGAGAGGAAACCGCAGGCTAAAGCCTGAGACTACAGGTTCCTTTCAAAAGAATCGCTCAATTTAGGTGATACTTAATCTAATGGACGTTGAGTAATTTCAAAAACTCTTTGAAGTCGGGTGGTAGATGGATCGTAGCCATAGATGATCTGCCGCATGAATTCTACGGCGGCCAGACGTTCATAGGAAGTCTTTGGAAACCAATAAGATTTCTCGTCAGACTCTTCAAAAAGAGACATGACGATGAAAGCGTCCCTCTTAACATTAGCAGAATCAATCAAATTCATAATACCAATATATCAGAAAGATGGGTCCCGGCTTTCCTAAAACCTATAGGTCGTTATTCTAAACGAACCTCTTTTTGCGTCCATTTCTCCATCATTCC
>VGRU01000149.1 GCA_016875255.1 Deltaproteobacteria bacterium | reverse complement strand
TTATGTAGAAAATAAGGACTTCGTTCAACGGTTACGGCAACGAGGCCCGTATCGTTAATAAAAGGCTACCTTTATCGTCTGTTAATTCTTTTTACGTAACCGTTACCGAATTACGAAACGGGCTTCGTAACCGTAGCCTTACCACAGACTATTTTCATGGTTCGTGAGTGGCCTAACGGTCGCGGACAATTATTTTAATATGATCAGATTAATGAAAATAAAAATGAAGAGATATCTTGCTGCCTGGTGGAGGCTCTCGAGGGTCCCTTTTCTCTCCGTGGGAATCCTTCCGTTATTCCTGGGATTTGTTCTCGCATGGCGATGGGGTTACCGGGGCCCTTTCGGACTCTACCTCCTCGCAATAGTAACTGTCGTTCTCATCATGTGGATGACCTATTATTTAGGCGAATGGAATGACCTGGAGGGTGATCGGATTAATCAAGAGTTTAACCAGTTTTCAGGCGGATCGAGAATACTGGCGGAGGGAGTTCTTCCGGCATGGGTTTCACTCATTCTCGGATACGGGTGCTTTGCAGGAGGAATCCTGTCCGGCCTTTATCTCTATCTCCAATATCAAACCGGTCCCTGGACCCTGATCCTCGGCGGAATTGGAATCTTCTCCGGTTTTTTCTATTCAGGAAAACCTTTTCGATGGGCCTACCGGGGAATGGGAGAAGTCCTCATCGGGTTCTGTTATGGCTGGCTTCCGATTGCAACAGGATTTTATCTCTTTGCCGGTTTCTTCAGTCATCAGGTCTTTTGGCTTTCCATTCCAGTGGGATTATCGATCTTCAATGTGATCTTGATCAATGAGTTTCCTGACGAGGAAGCGGACCGCACCATCGGCAAAAGAAATCTGGTGGTACGGTTCGGAAAGGAGAGGATGATCGACCTCTATATGGGGTTCTCCATTTTAACCGGCCTCTTCTTCATTAAGATTCTGATGATGTTCGGTAGATACCCCTGGCTATTTGTCCTTTCAGCCGTACCGATCCTGCTCATCTTGTGGAATCTCGTTATGGCCTGGCACGAAGCCTATCGTGAGACAAAGAGGCTTGAGCTTCTCTGCAGGAATACCCTTTTGGTCAATCTTTCAGTGACCATGATCCTAACCCTTCAACAGACATTATCCCCATAATCCTTATCTGTAAGGGGAGAAGAAGAATGTTTAAGCGGGAGGTAAGATTGGAAGAGATTCAGTCCCTTATTGAGAAAGTAAAATCTGATCTTAAAGAGGAAAGACCGGAAGGGGAGATCGTTCAATCGCTTCTTCCGATCATGGAAGAGGGTTCGGAGATGGCCGGGCAGGTCGTTGAAGAGTTGGGAAATATTTCTCACCCGCTGGTTGGCCGTGTCCTCCAGCATTTACTCGAGAACCCGTGTGACAAAAAAATCCGGAAGATGATCAAGAGATCGCTCTACCGATTGAAGAGCAAAGGAATCGCTGTCGAAGAGGTCTTGCCGGAAAAGGAAGGTCCAGTGTTTCGGCCTTTGCAAGCAGAGCCCCCTCGGGGATTCGGAGGCCCTTTTGATTTCCTCGGTCGAAGATTCCTGATGCTCAATGTTCCCCATATCAGACGGGGGTTGACCGTAATGCAGGGGATTGTCGGTGATATGGAGGGGCTGGTCGATTTCTCCGGAGGAGAGATGCCCCGTAAAAGATTCAAAGAATTTTTCGAGGAGGTTCAGAGAGGGGGCCCCTTTCCCCTCATGGAGATGGAACCATCCTATGTGGGATTCCTCTTCGCTGAAGCCAACCGGCTAACCCTTGATGAAGGGAGGACTCCTCCCCGGGAGTATCTCCGGTTAAAAAAGGAGGTCGAAGGCATCAAGAAGGAGCATGAGAAATCTCCGGCCTATTCCTGCATCCAGGAGGACGAGATCGAAGGGAACGACAGGCTTTTAGGAAAGGGAGGCGATCTCCTGAAAACCGACTTATTTGATGCCTGGAGAATAAAAGAGGAAGAGATCCGGCCCTATGCGGATGAGGTATGGGAGGCGGAAGAATCGAAACTGATCCTCAACCAGGCGCAGAAGGAGGCGAGGTTTCAGGAGATCTATCAAAGGGCGCTTTCCGACCTCTTCCCGGAAGAGAAAAGGTCTCTTTACCGGAGGAGAATGGAGGAGATGGCATACTATCTTTTCAGATCGGGAAAAGAGGAAGAGGCAAGGGTTTCCTTAGCGGTTGCCGTCGATCTTAAAAAGGTTCCAAATGTGATCCAACCCAATCCTTTTCTTTTTCAATTAGTGGTTAAATCGATCTTTGCCCTTCTAAAGGAATCTTACGAAAAGAAGGTGAAGGAGCCTTCTTTTATTGTGAAACCGTAACTCAATTTCGGATTGCAGATTGCGGAATGCGGAATTTAAAGTAAGGAGCGGAACTTCAAAAAATAACACTCCGCTCTCTGAACAAACAACTTATAGTTTTTAACTCCGAAATCCGAATTCCGAAATCCGCATTAAGCGACAAAGGACAATACCATGCGGAGAATATTGATTCCGTTTGGCATCATTGCCATTCTAATTGTGGGAGGCACCCTCGTCCTCTCCTTCTATGCCGTGAAATTCATTCAGGCGCAGGTTCAAAAGGCGATTGGACCCGGATTCACCATCGCTCAGATCAAGGTCAAGGCAACCCACCTCTCCATCAATGGAATCCGATTTGAGGATCCAGGAACAAAGCAGAAGTTCCTCCGGATTGAAGAGACGAGGATTTATCCTGATCTCCTTTCATTTTTAAAAAGGAGATTACAGATCCGGGAATTAGTCATCCTAAGCCCCTCCTTCTTTTTCCATCGAACCCGAGAGGGGGTCTTTATCGGTCCCTGGGTATCCATTAAAAAAGAAGAGAAGAGCGGAGAGGCCCCTGGCAAGGAAGAGAAAAAGGAAGGGGAGACCATTTCTATTAAGATTAATCGTCTCCGGATCGAGAAGGGAGCCATTGATTTCGATGATATGAAGGCGGGTGAGACTCCCGGACAGATCAGATGGAGGGAGGTCGATCTGGAAATCAAGAATATCGAATATCCTATTGTCTCCTCCCGATCTCCCATTGAATTAAAAGGAATGATGAAGGGGAAGACGAAAGAAGGGGAGATTGTTTCGAAGGGGTGGATCGACCTCAAGACCTCGGATATGGAAACCTCTTTAATTGTTTCGAAGGGGTGGATCGACCTCAAGACCTCGGATATGGAAACCTCTTTAAAAATTCGGGAGGTTGAGTTGAAGGTCTTCGAACCTTACTACCGGAAGAGGGTTTCGGCGGAGATTGAGTTCGGGCATTTGAATATGGACGCCCATATTGCGATAAAGAAGAGCGTGATTGATGTCCCCGGGAAACTGGAGTTGGCTGATCTTCGTGTGAAAGAAGAAGGGACGATCTTTTATATTCCTGCGAAAACGCTTCTCTCTCGGCTGAAGGATAAAGGGAACCGTGTGGAGGTTCAATTTCATGTGAAGGGGAATTTGGATGATCCCCGGTTTAAACTGCAGGAAACTTTCCTGATGCGAATTGGAATTGGACTGGCCGAAGCCCTGGGGTTACCGATCAAAGCAGTAGGGGCCGGAGGATTAGAAGAAGGGGTGGGGTTGCTTGAGGAACTGTTTAAGAAAAAGGAGAAGAGGAGATGAGTGGCCACGATAACCTTATTTCAGATTTGCGGTTAGGGATTTTTGATTTTTATTTCAGCAGGGCGAGGCTCAACCAGGGGACATAGGTGATGATGGCAAGGGCGATCAGGAGGATGACCATAAAAGGGAGAGAGGCCAGAATGAGACTAAACATCGGCTTGTCAAAACGGAGGCTGGAGATAAAAAGATTCATCCCTACCGGAGGGGTCGAAGCTCCGATCTGGAGATTGGCGAGAAAAATGATTCCGAGGTGAACGGGATGGATCCCATAGGCACTGGCGATCGGAGTGATGAGGGGGACGACGATGGTCAACGCCGAGAAAATATCCATGATACAACCCACTGCCAGGAGAAAAATGTTTAACATCACGAGGAAGAGAAAAGGGCTGCTGATGTGGGCTTTAATCAATTCCATTAACTTCATAGGAACTTCCGCGTCGATTAAATAGTTGGTCAGGCCGAGGGCTGAACCCAGGATGATCAGGATTCCACCTACCAGGACCATGCTTTTCCGCATCGCCTGAGGGAGTTCTCTCCATTTGATATCCCTGTGGATGACCATCTCGACGAGGAGGACATAGAAGGCTGTGATGGCAGCCGCCTCGCTGACGGCAAAATATCCGCTGTAGATCCCGCCAAAAACAATGAGGGGAAGGGGAAGCTCCCAGATCATTTCCCTTGATGCCTTCCCTATCTCGGAGAATTTGAACCTGGTGCGTGGAACCTCTGTGGCGACAGCCTTCTGAATGCTGAAGATAGAGAGTAAGACCACCAGGAGAATGCCCGGCAGGAGGCCTGCGAGAAAAAGCTCGTTGATCTTCACCTTCGCCACAATGGCATAGATGATCAGCGGAAGGCTGGGCGGAAAGAGAACCCCCAGTGTCCCTGAATTGGTTACCAGCCCGAGAGAGAACTTACCCGGGTATTTCCCCCGTAATAATGCCGGGTAAAGGATACCTCCCATCGCAATGATCGTCAGACCTGTGGCACCGGTCAGGGCAGTGAAAATGGCGCAGGTGACGAGGGTGATGATGGAAAGCCCTCCGGGCAGCCAACCCAGGATGGCATTGGTTAACCGGATCAGCCTTCTGGGAGCCCCGCTCTCCGAAAGAAGATAGCCGGCAAAGGTGAAGAGGGGGATGGCGAGAAGGATGGGGGTGGTGGCAATTCGATGCATTTCAATGATCATGGCTGAAGAATCGATCTGGTTAGAGAAGAGCAGATAGAGCGTCAGAGCGGAGATGACTGTGAAGAGGGGCGCTCCGAGAAGCATCAGAAGAAAGACAATAGCGATCAGCAGGAAGGTCATCTCTCTTTTTCCCGTTCATCCATTATTCCAAACTTTCCGACCCCGGAAAGAGTCTTCAGAAAATGGAGGCCAAACCGGAAGGTCATCAGGCCAAAGGTGACAGGGAGGATCGTCGCTGGAATCCAGGTTGGAATATTCAATAAGGTCACATTTCCCATCTGAGCTTCGTGTTTAATGAATTTCAATGCGGCGTAAGCCAGAAGCCCGCAAATCAGGAAAGAGAAGAGGTGGGTACATCTCCCGGCAAGATTTTTTCCGGCAAAGGGCAACCAGGGCGAAGCCACATCGATGTTGATATGTTTTCCTTCCTTTGTGGCGATGGCCGCCCCGATAAACCCTATCCAGAGGACAAGGTTTCTTAAGAGCGTATCTCCCCAGGATAGCCCTGTTACAAATAGATTCCGGAGGATGATCTGGAGGAAGGCGATGAGGATCATGAGACTCAGCGAGGTAACGAGGAGGATTTGTTCGACCCGGTTTATCGTATCATCCAGCCGCTCCAACCGATCCATCATTTCCCCCCTGACCGATAATTTTCAAGGAAGGAAGCGACCTCATCATACACTTTTTGGGAAAAAGTTTGGCCGGCGAAGCGGACCATGGCTTTATTCGACAGGCTTTTGAATTCTTCCACCTGGCCGCTGGAAGGGGTGATGATCTTGACTCCGTGTTTTGCCATGACCTTGATCGCCTCGCGATTTTCATTCCGGGTCACGGCCTTCAACTGATCCAGATGAATCGGAAAACTTTCGAGAAGGATATTCTGAAAAGATGACGGGATCTGTTTGAAAATTTCTTTTTTAACAATGACTGCGCCTGCGAGATAGGACAGAGGAACATCGGACATATATTTGATTTTAGTGAACCACTGGAGGAGAATGGCACCCGAGGGGGGGGTATAGACGACATTGACGAGTCCGGTCTGAAGACCTACCATCACATCAGGGACCGTAAGGGGAATGGCTTTTACCCCGGCCTCGTCGAAGATGGCTTTGGCCATCGGCGATTCTTCCCAGGTCCAGACCTTTGCCTTTTTGAGATCGGCCACACTGGCCACCGGGAGGGTGGACATGAGATGGACGAATCCCGCTTCAGACCATCCTAAAAAGATATATCCGTTGTCTTCAAAGCCTTTTCTGAAAAAGGAGTCCATTTTTTTTAAAATGGCATCCACCTCTTCATACTTCTGGAAGAGAAAAGGGATCTGTAAGACATCGATCTCCTTGAAGAGCGTGGAGAGTCCGCCCGAGGTGAGGGCCACGCCCTGAATCTGGCCAATCTTCATCTTCCGGAGCATGTCCATCTCATCGCCTAACACCCCGTCAGAATAAATTTTAAACTGGACTCTGTTTTCCGTCTTTTTCATCACTTCGGCGTTCAGGGTGTTGATGGTCTTGATCCAGGGGCTTCCCTGCGGGGCGAGAGTGGCTATCTTAATGACCATGTTTTTCTCTGCTCCATGGGCTGGTGGAATGGGGAATAGAAAAAAGAGCAGACCTAGTCCCAGAATTTTTATCACGGCTTGTCTGTTCTTGCCCATACCTTCTCCTATTCAAAATATTCTTCTATCCGGTCGAACAATTCTTTTGCCTTTTTCTTTGCCACGGCGTTGAGAAGCGTTAAGTCAGGGGAGATATCGACCGGGGTTTTCAGAACGGTTTCAAGGTTTGAGATGAAGAGGTCTTTGTCCCGGGCCTGTCGCCCGTAATAATTTGCATAATAGACATGGGCCAACAGAAACTTTTCGTGGCTGAAATGGATCGCCTTCAAAAAATGGTTCTGGGCCCTTTTAAGATCGCCGCCAGCTATTTTAGGTCTGGAGGCGAACCAGATTCCCATGAAAAGATGGGCGCCCCCATAATAGAATTGCTCATCGATCTCCAGAACCCGCTGCATCATCCATTCCACCCTGGGGAGTTCCGCCATGGCCTCCATGGAATCGAGATTTAAACTTATCCAGTTTGCCCAGCAGGTTGCGCCCCAGAAAAGATAAGGAAGGTCTTTTTTCCCAAGGGCCTTCAAACCCTTCTTGAAATCGTCAAGAGGTCTGTCAGCGGCATTCCGGAACCCTCTGGCCTCCAGTGATCGGAGTCCATATTGCTTTGCCTTCGCAAAAAGGAGGCCCGCATACTCCTTGTCCTGTTCCTCTATAAAAACCGAAGCGAAGGAAGAATATCCCTGGGCCGCCGCGACTAATAATTCCGGATTGTCCGGCAGGGCCTCGACCATGCCATCCATCAACATCAGATAGGCAGGCATCCCCTCACGGATCACTCTCAGATCGGATTGTTTATAGGAGGATTTTGCCACCTCTTCCAATAATGTTGCGGCGGCACCAACGGTCAGCTTCTTGCTTGGAAGACAAGCCACTGGAAAGGAGAGAAGAAACAGAATAAGGATGATCCAGCTCAGAGAAGCATTCATCTGTTATCCCTCGAGACCTAAAAACATCTTCAAGGGCTATTATCCAAATTTATATTTCTAAATCGGGAGTATGTCAACCCATTTTAGATAATGAATAAATCTTCAAATGGCAAAACCTTGTTTCAACCTCCCAGGTTCTCAGGAGGAGAACAATGACTTGACAAAAGAGAGGACAATCGATAATAGAATAGCAGATCATTCGAAGAGGGGGAATGAACTTGGGAAATGATAAGAGGCGCGTGGTCATCACAGGGATAGGGCCTGTAACCCCGGTGGGGATCGGGAAAGATGCCTACTGGGAGAGTCTTGTTCAAGGGAAATCTTCTTTTAAGCGGATTGAGTTTCCGAATCGTGATATGAGCCAGTACCGGTGCCAGATCGGGGCGCCCATTGAAGGGTTCGATCTGGGTCAGTATGTGGAGAGGTCGAAGCATTCGAAATATTTCGGAAAAACTGCCCAGTATGCCATCGCCGCCGCCAAACTTGCTCTTGAGGATGCGGGCATTCAGTTTGAAAAGAATGAGCCGGGGACCCCAAACCCCCATGAGCACAAAAGCGAATATCGGCTGAAGGGGATTGATCCCTTCCGCATAGGAGTGATCCTTGGAGTGAGCGTGGAATCGATGGAGATATTGGAACATTATCACGAGCGTTTTTTGTCGAGGGGGACCAGGGGAATTTCTCCCTTTGCCCTGCCCAATATCTATTTGAGCGCCATCACGTCCCATGTGGCCCAGTATTTTACGATTAAGGGGACTTCGTTTGCCCTCTCAACCGCCTGCGCCTCAGCCACGCATGCCATGAGCAACAGTTTTCTTCAGATCCAGGGGGGAATGGAGGATGTTGTGGTAACCGGTGGGTCGGATGCCTGCCTGACCCCCTACGTCTTCGGAGGGTTCGATGTGCTGAGAGCGATGTCGACGAGAAATGATGATCCCCAACGGGCGTGCAGGCCTTTTGATCGCGAAAGAGACGGTTTTGTCATGGCCGAAGGAGCGGGGGCGCTCGTCTTCGAAGAGCTGGAACATGCCCAAAGAAGAGAGGCACGAATCTACGGGGAGGTGGCGGGATTCGGGATGACGGCTGACGCGTTTCACCTCACCGAGCCTGACCCGGACGGAAAAGCCCTTGGCAAGGCTGTCCGTGATGCCCTTCAAATAGGTGAAGTCTCTCCGGATGAGGTCGATTACATCAATCCCCATGGCACCTCCACTCCGCTCAACTCCACTCCGCTCAATGACAAGGTGGAAACGAGGATGATCAAGGATGTCTTCGGGAAAAAGGCATACGATATTCCCATCAGTTCCACCAAATCGATTACAGGCCATATGATGGGAGCCGCAGGAGGCGTGGAAGCGATTGCAGTTGTCCTGACCATGGAAAAGGGAACCATCCATCCCACCATCAACTATGAATATCCGGATCCGGAATGCGACCTGGACTATGTTCCCAACGAAGCCCGCAAAAAGGATGTGAGAATAGGGCTCTCCATCTCCGCCGGTTTCGGTGGGGTCAACAGCGCCATCCTGATCAAGAGGTTCGAGGATTCCCGTTCTTCTTGATCCTGCCTCTTTCTTCAATGATTGACACTTCTGACAGAAGTTATATAA
>VGRU01000148.1 GCA_016875255.1 Deltaproteobacteria bacterium | reverse complement strand
GGAGAAGTGCCCGAAGCCACTTCTGGAGATCGGAGGGCGTCCCCTCATCACTTACGCAATGGATCATCTTATCAAAGTCGGTGTTGATCGCTTCATTGTGAACACCCACCATTTATCAGAAGTCTACCTGGAAAAGTTCCCTGACCAACGATGGCGCAAAGCGCCCATCCTCTTTCGCCATGAACCCATCCTTCTTGATACGGCAGGAGGATTGAAAAACATTGAAGATCTTCTGGACGAAGACGAAGCCATCCTCTGCTACAATGGCGATGTGATGACCGATATTCCGTTACAGAGACTTCTAAAGGCACACGAACAGAACCGCCCGGAGGTAACACTTGCCCTCAGAAGCAGCGGCCCTCTTCTTAATGTGAATATGAATGAGGCGGGTGAGATATGTGATCTCCGGCATACCCTCAGGAACCCAGGGGTTCAAAACTGTCAATTTACAGGCATCCATGCTGTAGAGACCTCGTTTCTCCGTTTTCTTGAAGCCGGTAAAATAGAATCCGTTGTTACTGCATTTATTAGAAGAATCATACAAAGTCCTGGTTCGATCCTGGGGGTTGTCATTGATGAGGGGGAGTGGGATGACATCGGCTCTGTTGAAGTTTACGAGAAGTTAAGAGCTACTATGCCTTAATCTTTATAGGGTAATGAGAAGCTTAATCCTTCGGTCACTCCCGCGAAAGCGGGAGTCCAGGAAAACACTGGATTCCGGGTCAAGCCCGGAATGACAAGCCAAGCGATATCTATCTAATCACTTAAGGATTCTATATCCAAGAAATTAGATAAATGATTCCGCAATCCGAATTCCGAAATCCGAAATTTGAAGCGATCATTCTCTTTGTACGAGAGGCCTTTGGGCTTTCAGAGTCCGTCTACATAGAAATAACTCCCCTGGAAGGGAGGGGTTCCGATCGGACTTTTTTCAGGTTGACATGGAAACCGAATCACTCGGCCATTCTGATCTATTACAACCCGAGGCGTCTGGAGAACGCTTATTACGCTGACATTGCCCTATTTCTCCGGGGCATTGATGTGCCGGCGACCAGGCTGATCCAGCACGATTCGGCCCGCTGCCTTATCGCCATGGAGGACCTCGGAGATACTGATCTCTGGTCTCTAAGGAACGCCCCATGGGAAATTCGAAGAACTCTTTATCAAAAAACACTTTCCATCATTTACAAGCTCCACTGCTTCCCCGAAAAGGATTTCCCTTCGGCACGAGTGAAACTCATGGAAAGCTTTGGCCCTGATCTTTATCGATGGGAGCAGGGTTACTTCAGAGACCATTTCGTCAGAAATGTCTGCGGGGTCGAGCTTGAGCCTTCTTTTGAGAAAGAACTTGAGGCAGAGCTTTCCGCTCTTGCGGAGAGGCTTAATGGAACAGAACGATGCCTCATCCACCGGGATCTGCAATCCCAGAATGTGATGATCCATGACGGAGAACCCTTTCTCATCGATTTTCAGGGCATGCGTTTCGGAAGTCTCTTCTACGACCTTGGCTCGCTTCTATGTGACCCTTATGTCGAATTTAGCAGTGACCAGAGGATGGACCTTCTTCTTTACTATTTCAACCTTTCCAAACAGGACTTGAGCTGGGAAGGTTTCCAGAAGATGTTCTGGGAGGCTTCGGCACAGCGCCTCATGCAAGCCCTCGGAGCCTATGGATTTTTAGGCCTCAAGAAAGGGCTTAAAGCCTTCCTTGAGCATATCCCTACCGGAGTTCAAAATCTTCAACTTGCGTCTTCTCAGGTAGCCACCTTCCCCTGTCTCCAAGAACTTTCCATGGGGTGCCAGAGGGTAATCGAGCAAAAGGGAGGACATTCTTGAAGCCTTTCACCATCGTCATCCCTTACAGGCCAGAACCTTTTTTTAAGAAAATCCTGCTTTCTCTAAGGGAATCACACTTGGTCGAGCGGATGATGATTTTGGCTCAGGAGTCGATTCATTTCAATATGGATAAGTGCCATCTTCTTGTCACGGAACCCCTTCCCTCTCATAAAACACTCAGCCTGATTCTGGATGGAATCCGAACGAAGTACCTTCTTCTTTTATTGGAGGCTCAGCAAATTTCGATCGAACCTAAAGCCTTGGAGAGATTTCTGGTGGTAGCTGAATCCACAAAAGCAGGCATGGTCTATCCCGATTTCTATGACCAAAGCGGTCAAGGGAAAACCAACCATTCGCTCAATGACTATCAATCGGGAAGTGTGCGTGATGATTTTGACTTTGGGGCCATGACTCTCTTTTCGGTCTCCGCTGTCCAAAAAGCCCTGAAAAAATTTGGCCTTATCCCGGAAGTTGAATTTGCAGGCCTCTACGATCTTCGCCTCAAGGTCTCCATCGACCACTCGATCTACCATCTGAAGGAGCCCCTCTACAGCGTTATTAAAACAGAGGGGCTTTCGAGCGATGGGAAATTATTCGCATACCTCGATCCTCAACATCGAGCTCTCCAGAAGGAGATGGAGACTATCTTCACCGAATACCTGAAGAACATTGGAGCCTATCTGCCACCTAACTTCAAGGAGGTTGGGCAGGCAACCGAGTCCTTTCCGGTGGAAGCCTCTGTCATCATCCCTGTTCGGAACCGGAGAGAAACGATTACCGGGGCTATCAAAAGTGGGCTGTCACAGGAAACGGATTTCCCATTCAACATCATTGTTGTGGACAACCACTCAAAAGACGGAACGACAGCCATCCTTTCCGATTTCTCCAAGCAGTATTTTAACCTGAAGTACATTGTTCCAGAGAGGACTGATCTTGGGATAGGAGGCTGCTGGAACGAGGCCCTTCAGCATAAAGCCTGCGGCCGTTATGTCGTTCAGCTCGATTCGGACGATCTCTACAACGGCAACCGCACCCTCCAGAAGATGGTGGACATGCTGCGTCAGGGAAATTTCGCCATGGTGATCGGCTCCTATACAATTGTCAATGAAAGGTTTGAAGAGATTCCGCCCGGCCTTATCGATCACCGCGAATGGACCAATGAGAATGGCCACAACAATGCGTTGCGCATCAATGGTCTGGGCGCCCCGAGGGCTTTTGACACCAGTCTCATGCGGAAAATTGGATTTCTCAATGTGAGCTACGGTGAGGATTATGCGGCGGCATTGCGAATATGCAGGGAATACCGGATCGGACGAATCTATGAGAGCCTCTACCTCTGCCGGCGCTGGTCAGGCAATACAGACGCAGGGATTAGCCTCGAAGAATTAAACCGAAACAATACCTTCAAAGACGCAATACGGACAGAGGAAATCCTTGCACGGCAAAAAATCGTTCAAAAATAAGAGGAATAGGGACCGCCGATTATTCACTGACCAACTTCAGATATCTCACCAATAGGGAGCCTACAGCGACGATTCCTCCAAGAAGGATAAAGCCGAGAAAGAATAATCCTGCTTCACCGGCCACGCCAAGACCGGCAGTTCCCGCCCCTCCCCCTATGAGAAAACCCAGCGGTACGGTCAGCGAGATGGCTACGTTCTTGATATGAGGAGATCCTATCCTTGCAAGTGCGGCAAAACCCGCTGGGAAGAAAGCGGTGGCAAGAATGGGCTGCAGAAAGATGACCGGTAGAATCCATGACACAGGTGCGATTCCAATCATTGCCGTGGCCAGCCCCGTAGTTAAAAAGACGATCTTCAAAGTCTGTTTCACGCCCAGACGATCTGTCATCCATCCTGCAAGAAAGGAGGTGCCCAGAGGCGATATTCTTGAAAGGGCAAGTAATGTATTTGCCAAGGTCCGATCCATCCCTCTCTCCGAAACCAGATAGAGGGGGAGCATCGAATAGACGCCGAGACTCGCGCCCACACCTAAAGAGAAGAAGGCCATCATCAGCAACAGAGAGGGTTCTTTCAGTAGGCTCTTTAGAGTCCTTAAATTAGGGGCTTCACCGGAGAAATTTCCTCCCTTTCCCCAAAGGGCAAAGACCGCTCCCGCCATCAAAGAAGCCACCCCGATGACGATCAATATGCCCTGCCATGAACACCATCTCAGGAGAACCTCCGTGAGAAGGGGAGCCACGATAAAACCAAGATTGGGAGCCAGTTCATGAATAGCAATGGCCTTTCCCCAATGGCGCTGACTGACTAAACTCGTTAAGGTTGAAATTCCGGAGGGGAGATAGAATCCGGCCGCTAATCCCAAAAGGAAAAGCCCGGACCGGATCCCCCAGAAGTGATGGGTCGCGCTGACTAAAAAGAGAGCCCCGCCAACTGCGAACGAAGAGAAAATGATCGCCCGCCTGTGTTCGAGACGGGAAGAGACGAACCCCGAGAAAAATAATCCCACACAATATCCCAGCGTGATGAGAAAAAAGAAGGATCCAGCCTCATCATGTCCTATCTTCAGATCTCCCTCGACCGTGGGCATCAGCGGAGAGAGAATAACCCTCGAAAGAAAGTTGACGAAAAAGATACCGACGAGAAAGAGGAGCGGCCCCACATAGGGCAAAAAGGATTGGGAGGAATTCCCCTGTTTTTCTGGATTCGGAACTGCAACCTCTGGCATAGGGATTTAGACTCCTCTTAAGTGGACCAAAATTTTTTAGAAAGCATTCATCCATGAGCTCAATAATGGGTGCTTTGAACAGCCCCACTATTTCAAAAATTCTTCACGGATCGGGGTGAAGGTATCCACCAGTCGTGCTTTTGGGGTAAGCGTTTGGATACTATGGGGCATATTGGACGGTACGGTAAAGATGTCTCCGGGACCCAAGCGGGTCACCTCATCCCCCAGGACGACATTGATTTCTCCGGAGGCCACATAGGAAATCTGCTCATGGGGATGGGAATGGGGTGGGTCAGGTTGAGCGGCTGGCCCATCTTCGAAATCGATGACCACCATCATCAGATTGGAGAGATGGGTAAGATACCGGGTCCGTCCTTGTGCAATGGCTGTTGGTGTCGCTTCCGAACTTTTAATGATTCCCATGTAAACATCCTTTCAAGGTGAATTTACCCCATCATAAAAACCAAGAGCCTGACTGTCAAGGACAATAAAAAGGCCGGCGAAAAATACCGGCCTTTAAGGTTGTTGATGCGTTCTTTTGAGCCGTTTTATGTCATGCTCAGGACCAGCGTATCGATCCACAGGTCGAACAATGGGTTGCATGGGGGAACATCCATCTCATGGACCTCACCTCCTTTTCTTAAATTCATTTTAAAGCGAACCTTCTCATCTGTCAAGGGAGAAAAAAGAAACCTTCAATTGATTGGAACATGAAATTGTGGCATAGTGGAAAAAACGAGTGAGGAAGGGGAACTGGATGAAACTGAAAGGCTATGCGGGCAAAATCCTGACGTTGGATCTCTCCAATTCCAAAGTTAAGGTTGAAGACCTTAATGAGCAATGGGCGACACGGTTTATCGGAGGAAGTGGTCTTGGGGCAAAATATCTGTATGAGATGACCGATGAGAAAACAGACCCCCTGGGCCCTGAGAATCCTCTGATCTTTATGACCGGGCCCTTCACCGGAACATCTGTCCCCCTCTCCGGTAGACATGCGGTGGTCTCACGTTCCCCCCTCACCAATATCTTCGGAGAATCGGATGTAGGAGGCACCTGGGGCGCCCATCTTAAAAAAGCAGGGTTCGATGGAATCATCATCACCGGAAAATCTCCTAAGCCTGTTTATCTCTGGGGCAATGACGGAAAGGTTGAAATCCGTGATGCTTCCCATCTTCTGGGAAAAGATACCTATGAGGTCGACCCCCTCCTGAAGGCTGAAACCCATCCAAAGGCCGCCATCAGCGCTATCGGACAGGCCGGAGAGAACCAGGTCTTATTAGCTTCGATCATGACCGATGGCAACGACGGCCGTGCGGCGGGACGTTGCGGTTTGGGAGCGGTGATGGGATCAAAGAATTTGAAGGCCATCGCCGTATATGGAACTCAGAAAGTGGAGGTTTCCCACCCGGAAGAAGTTGACCGTCTTCAAAAAGAATATGGTGCGATGATTATCAAGAATGCGGAGAATTTTAAAAAATACGGAACGGCAGGCGCCCTCTCCACCTTTGAGGCGATGGGAACGCTTCCCCTTCAGAACTGGAAATATGTTGGACGGTGGGAAGAATCGGCGGAGAAGATCAATGGTTTCACCCTCTCCGAAACCCTTTTGACAGGCCGATACTTCTGTGATGCCTGCATCCTTGGATGCGGAAGAAGGGTAAAGATCGACCAGGGGCCATATGCCGGAGTTGATGGCGCAGGGCCGGAATATGAGACCCTTGCACTTCTCGGAAGCAACTGCCTGATCGATGATCTCGAAGCCCTCTGTTATGCCAATGAACTCTGTAACCGTTTCGGACTTGACACGATCTCCACAGGCGGAGTCATTGGTTTTGGAATGGAGGCATTTGAGAAGGGATTGATTGATCAGGAGGATACGGGCGGAATTGAACTGCGCTGGGGAAAGATTGAGGCGCTCATCGAGATGATCAAAATGATCGCCCAAAAGAAGGGATTTGGAGAGGTCCTGGGGAAAGGGGTGAAAAAAGCCTCAGAAATAATCGGAAAGAATTCAGTAGAATTTGCACCCCATATCAAAGGCCTCGAACTCCCTGCCCATGACCCCAGGGGGTACAATGCAGGTGCAACAGGGTTTGCCACTTCCTCCAGGGGGGCATGCCATCTCGCCGGTCTCAGCCATACTTTTGAGAGACTGCTTAAGTCGCCTGAGATGGGTATTCCGGAGCCGATTGATCGATATGAGGTGAAAGGGAAAGGAATCCTCGCAGCCAAAAGCCAGAACATGATGGGAATGATGGACTCCCTCAAACTCTGCAAGTTCATCCTATTCGGAGGGATCACCATCACCCACATCGTAGACTGGTATCGCTATGTGACAGGAAAAGAGATGTCCACGGATGATTTTATAAAAACGGGAGAGAGAATTTTCAACCTGAAGCGGGTCTACAATGTGAGATTGGGGATCAGCCGGAAAGACGACACCCTGCCCTACAGGCATCTTACCTTTAAAAGAATTGGCCAGGGGCTCACCCCAAACCTCCCCCCCCTCGGCCAGATGCTGAGCGAATATTATGAATATCGGGGTTGGTCAGAGGAGGGAATCCCCACCCCGGAAAAGTTAAAGGAACTGGGATTATAAAATAATAAGAAAGGCTACTGTCTCCTTGCTCCCATTCCTTATATCAATCCTTCCTGTAATCAATAAAGAGCCCCTTCCCCTTTTCGATGCAGATTTCAATCGGATATCTTCAGGTTTGGACAAGTGAAGGTATTGGCAAGATATGCTCAGGTTTTTTAGTTTGATGTTACACCGAGGTTAGATCATTGCTTACCCAACCATTACTGAAGAGCAGGTTTATCGCCTTGGGGCAAGGCAATCCTGAATCACCAATCCCTTAAGTTTCCAAAAGAGAATCCACTTTACCTTTTGCAATCAGTCTTTAACCCCTATCTTGTTTGCCTCAATTTTACACAAATCTGAGTGACATTTTTTGCCAAAAACCACAATTATTGTACGTTATTTTAAAAAGGAGGCTGGGTGAATCAGACAGTGCAGGGACGATCTCAAGCTACAGCCACCGCAGACGATTCAGGATGTAGGGTGATAGGTCTCTAAGGTTTAAAAGATTGTCATAAATTTCTGTTTCTGGTATATTGGGGCAAATTCCGGTGGGTGTGGATATCATGGGCAATCCAACAAAAGCCTAATCTTGAAAAGGAGCTGAGCCTGCGGTCACGAATCACGCTTGTCCCGATAATTCGGGAGACACGATTCACGGTTAGGTTTTTTACGCTATGCTCCATGTGCTCTGCGCTATGCGGGGAGGTTGAAAGCCATGCCAGCGATTGCACCGATTAAAGATTTGAGGATTTTCCAGAAGAAGGATTGGGGGTTGTCTCGGTGATGGTTAAGTTGCATTTGAACCAACGTTATATATTCTCCAACCAGCTCGGTTCATGGCCCTCCGAAGTCTCTATCCCTCCGCAGCCTTGGCGTAGGAGGGCGAAGATAGGGGTGGGTTCAATTTGGGAGCAAGAAGAAGGATAAAGAACAATGATGACCTTGCGTTTCTTTTCCCACAAACCTGAATCTATCCCGGCCTCGACCTCCTGGTATCTGGCTGATCTCGGGGAGGCCCGGGGGAAGCAGGATCTCTTCACAAAACAGTCACCCCAAAGGCTAAAAGTATTGCGCGAGAATGCAATGATTGAAAGTGCGGTTTCATCGAATCGAATTGAGGGGGTCACTGTTGATCAGGCACGAGTAAGAACAATTCTTTTCGGTAAACCACCCTTGCGTGATCGGAACGAGGCGGAGGTAAGGGGATACCGGGATGCGCTCAATCTCATTCATGAACAGGGCAATAAACTAAAAATTTCTGAAGAGACCATCTTCAATTTCCATCGCATGTGCCGTGGTGAACTACGGGATGCTGGAAGCTACAAAGAGAAAGACGGTGATATTATTGAAAGGTATCCCAACGGTCGGGAGAGAGTGAAATTTAAGACTGTCCAGGCGGTTAAAACTCCAAAGTTCATGAAGGAGTTGATAGAGAGGTGGGACCAATGTCTTTATGAGAAATGGGTCCACCCTCTTATTGCTACAGCAGCATTTAACCTTGATTTCCTCTGTATTCATCCATTCAGAGATGGAAACGGCCGGGTATCACGGCTCCTGCTTTTGCTGCAATGTTACCATCTCGGATACGAGGTGGGGCGTTATATCGGCATTGAGCGTTTAATTGAACAGAATAAAGACCGGTACTACGAAACACTGGAACAAAGCTCTGAAGGCTGGCACGAAGGCAGACACGCCCCCTGGCCTTATGTGAATTTTGTGCTTTACACTCTCAAGACCGCTTATAAAGAATTTGAAGAAAGGGTTGGGCAGATTGCTTCTCCCAAAGGGGCAAAGACAGAGCTTGTCATTAATGAGATTGGACGAAAACTTGGTCCATTTCGGATTTCCGATATTCAAAAGCAGTGTCCGGGTGTAAGCGTGGATTTGATCCGCTCGCTTTTGAAAAACCTGCGGTCCTCCGGCAAAATAAAGTGTCTCGGCAGGGGACAAAATGCTGAGTGGAAAAAAA
>VGRU01000147.1 GCA_016875255.1 Deltaproteobacteria bacterium | reverse complement strand
ATAAACAAAGGGATGATAGATGATCCTCAGGGTTTCGGATGTTTCTCCCCTTTTCCATATCGCGGTAGCATAGACCCCGCTCTGCCATGCGACCAGAACGAAGAAGGCCATGCAAACCAGAGAATTGAAGGCGTTGACGAACCGTTTGGTTTTGGCTGAATAATATCTGGCTAAAATATCGACGGAGATATGAGATCGGTTTATCTGGGCATAACCCAGGGCCAGAGCGACCACGAGGGCGCCGAAGAACCCCACCAGCTCATAGGCCCCCTTGAAGGGCGATCCTAAAATCCGCATCAGCATATTGGCACAGGCGATGCCCGTCAAACCCACAAGGGCTATTCCTCCGAACCAATTAAACCATCTGTTCAGGTTATTGCTGAACTTATCCAGTCCGATGATCATACCTTGCTCCATTATCTGAAAAGAGGCATTTCGATGAAGAGGGGAGGCTTGGGCCCTCCCCTCCACTTTTAAGGCATACGATCAATCTGAATCAATCAGGAAATTGTTTGCTGTATTTTTCCTTCAGTTTCAACGTATCATCGAGAATGGCTTTGGCGGGCAATCCCTTTGCTTCAGCGTCCTTGACATGTTTATCGATCATGGGCTTTAGCAATGCATCCCACCTCGAGATCTCTTTTGGCGAGAGTTTATAGACCTGAACATTGTGAGTCTGTTCTGACCACTTCATCGCTTCTTTCAAATGATTGTCCACATACCTTCCTGTCCAGATGGCCTGGTCCAATCGAAGGTCATCCATGGTTTTCTTCACATCCGCAGGCAGGGAATCCCATTTCTTCTGATTCATCACCACGGCGAAAGAGACGACGAAAAGATTGACATTGGAGGTCACATGGCGGCAATATTCGGCATATTTGAAGTCTTTCATCACCTCAAGGGAGGAGACGTTTCCCTTGATGACGCCCTTCTGAATGGCTTCGGGAACATCGGATTGAGGCATGCCCACGGCTGCGGTGCCGAGGAGCTCAAGAATCTTTGCGCCTGTTCCGGAGGCTCTCAGCGGATAGCCCTTTAAATCCTCGAGACCCAAAATGGGTTTCATGGACATGATATTTGCGGGCGGGCAGGTAAACATCGTGAGGACCTTAAATTTTTCGAGTTCTTTGGGTTTATATTTCTCTGTGAGTTCCCAGAGCGCGGCGCTCGCTACGGTGGCGTTTGGCCATCCGATAGGGAGATCGACAAATTCAACGACAGGGAACATTCCCGGGAAATAGGAGGTTGCGGTGGAGCCGATATCTGCGGTTCCGGCCGCGACTCCGTCAAACATGTTCTTCGGATTGAGAAGGGTGCTACCCGGATAGGTGTCTATCTTTACCTTTCCGGCTGTCCTTTTCTCAATCTCCGTTTTCCACCTTTCCATCTGAACGCAGGGGAAGGTGGGGGCGGGCGGGAAGTTTGCGTAACTGAGCTTGATCTGGGCCTGTGCGGGCGCTGTTAGCAATCCGCTTACCGCCAAGAACGCCATTAGAATTCCTGTCAGAGCAATTAAAAAGAGCTTTTTTCTCATCTTCTTTCCTCCTTTCTCGAATTGAAGTGCCGTGTCATTAGTGGATACTGTATACAATTGTCGGATTTTGTCAAGGTTTTCTTTTGAGATCTCTGAAAAACTGCCTTAAGCTCTCTGAGAGGTTTCTTTTTTCAGAAATCTCTTTTCATCACCTCCTTTTTGGTGGTTGAAGCTCGTGATTCGTGATTGGTGAATCGTGATTCGTTCTTCCAAACTCATAACACATAACTTTAGACCTTAATCCAGCGATAATCACGTAAAGTGCTGTGATTATGCCAGTGTTATTGTCATCCTGAACTCGTTTCAGGATCTCATGAGATGCTGAAATAAATTCAGCATGACATTTTATCGCTGGATTAAGGTCTAAACACAATCTTCCCGGTGGTCATAAACCCGTTTGCTCTTCCGCTCCGAGCGGGGAAGCGACCCGTAATTGACCACCTCGACTTTGCCGCTAACCAGGATCTGTTTTTTTATCTCCTCCTCAATGGTTCTGGTCAAAGCATCGTCTCCTGATGAAGGCAATCCCTCGGCTCTCTCCACTCTGACGGTCATATAATCCTTTCCATCCTCCTTGCGATGCAGGTGAATCTGGTATTCGCTTCCAGCCTCTTTGATTCCGGAGAGAAGGTGATCGATCTGGCCCGGATAGATATTGACCGCCCGGATAATGAACATATCATCGGACCTTCCCAGCAGGCGATCATGCATGGGGAGGATAGAGCCACAGGAGCACCGTTTTTGAATCAGCCGGGTGAGATCCCGCGTGCGGTAACGGATCAGAGGGGCCGCTTCCTTCCGAAGGGTAGTGACCACCATCTCGCCGGTTTCTCCCGGAGCAACCGGTTCAAGCGTTTCCGGATTCAGAAGTTCAAGGATATAGTAGTCCGCCCAGTAGTGGATTCCTTCATGATAAAGACAATCGAGGCCGGTTCCCGGTCCATAGAGTTCCGTCATTCCCGGGATGTCAAAGACATGCTCGACCCCGAGGAGTTCCTTCATCCTGATTCTCATGGCATCGCTCGAACGCTCCGACCCCATGATCACCTTTTTTAAGGCGATCTTATCCTTGAGCCCTCTCTTCTCAACCTCTTCCCCCATTAAAAGGGCCATGGAAGCTGTGGCGCAGAGGGCAGTCGACTGAAAGTCCTCCAGAAACTGGCACTGCATATCGATATTTCCGGGACCGATTGGAATGGCCGTGGCCCCCAGCCGTTCGACCCCTGACTGAAAACCGACTCCGGCCGTCCATACACCATATCCCACAGCGATTTGAACTCGATCTTTCGTTGTCAGACCGGCCATCTCATAACAGCGGGCGAACATATTTGCCCAATCGTTAATATCTTTCTGCGTATAGCAGAGAACCTTCCGTTTTCCTGTGGTTCCGGAGGAGGCATGGATCCTGACAATTTTTTCAAAAGGGACCGATCTTAAGGGGAAGGGGTATCCCTCCTGAAGGTCTTTGGCAGTGGTGAAAGGAAGTTTCGATATATCCTTGAGCGACTTGATCTGTTTGGGCCTGACTCCTGCCTCATCGAAATGGTTCCGATAAAATTCGGAATTTTTATAGACATGATTGACCGTCCATTGAAGCCCTGCAAGTTGAACCCGCTTGAGGTCTCTCTCTGTTCGAATCTTCGGCATGAAGCTTTTTCCCATTTTGTCCCTCCTTTTTTGACCGGAACTTATCGTATAAAAAAACGGATAATCCGTCAAGCGAAAATAGAAACGATCACACGAGTTCGAGCCTGTAAAAGGCATCCCCTTTCGCAAAACAGAGGTCTTTAAGGATCCTATTCTCCCATATTTCTTCTTCTTTTTGAGCTGAGGAATCCCTGGTGGGTGATGGAAATGAGGGCAACGGATCCCACCACCATCAATGCGGCAACCAAGATGCGAAAGGTCAGAATCTCTTCAGCCAGGAAATAACCGAGCAACACCGCTACGATTGGATTAACATAGGCATAGGTGGAGACGAGGGGGGTTGGAGCAGAGCGCAATAGCCAGGTGTAAGCGGTGAATCCAATCCATGACCCGAATACCACCAGATAAAGCCATCCTAACCAGGATGACCTGGAGATAGAAAGCAAGCTCACGCGTCCCAATTCTCCGGTCATGATTCCCAGAAGGAGTAAACCCAATCCTCCGGCCAGCATCTCCATTCCAGTTCCAAGCAACGGGGAGGGTGGAAGTTTGGCCTGACGACTATAGAGGGATCCGATAGACCATAACAGTGAGGCCAGCACTAAAACCCCTGCCCCTGCAGGATCAATGTTCTCTTTTGAGCTGACCGATTGAAAAGGGTCGATCAGGATGACGATACCGACAAAACCCAGCCCGACCCCTAAGATGGCCCATCGATTAGGCCTTCGTCCATCCGGGTGAAGCATATCAATGAGGATCATCCAGAGAGGCGCGGTCCCCACCAGCAAGGCTGCGACCCCTGATGCTACCCACTGCTCGGCCCAGACGACTCCCCCGTTGCCGCCTACCAGTAAAAAGATGCCGATCACTGACGCAGACCGCCACTCCTTCCATGAAGGCCGCGGATCTCCCATGGCCCGCCTGACCAGGTAGAGCACGGAGCCTGCAATGAGAAAACGGACGCCAGCCATCAGGAAGGGCGGCATCGTCTGGACAGCAAAGCGGATGGCCAGATAGGTCGAACCCCAGACCATGTAGACACTGATCATTGCAGACCAGATAAAGAAGGAGGATGGGGAGCCGGGTTTTTCAGGCGACAGGTTCATCATGACCGTTGAAATCATTCCGATGGATATTTATATTCAATGCCGCTTCCCATTTTGGGAAAAGGCATGATACCCATTTCAGGTGATGATAGGATGGGCAACTTTTTGGGTACAGTATAACGAACCATGTTGAGAAAGCAAGGCAGAACACTGTGTCGTTATCCCTAATTGTTCTTGCGAGCTACCGACGGGAACCTGCCTGTTCGCCGCAGTGCTATGTTTCGACACGCAGATGACAAAATCTTTTTATTCCACGGCCGATTAAAAATGGGAAGCGTCCCTATTTTTCAAAGGATTTCATCACATCTTCCTTCAAGATCTTTCCCATTCTATTTCTGGGAAGTTCATCCAGGAAGAGAATCTCTTTAGGGCATTTCCAGTCGTGGAGGTGTTGCTTGCAGTGATCTCTTATCTCTTTTTCTGCAAAAGCGACTCCGGGTTTTAGTATCACGGCAGCGACTACCTTTTCACCCCACTTCTCATCGGGAATTCCTACAACACAGGACTCCGATACTTTTGGGTGCTGGTTGATTACGGATTCGATCTCTTTAGGGGAAATGTTTTCTCCTCCGGAGATGATGATATGCTTCAAACGGTCTGTGATGTAATAGTATCCATCCTTATCCTTCTTCCCCAGATCGCCTGTCCGAAACCATCCATTCACAAATACAACCTCTGTCTCCTTCGGTTTTTTCCAGTAACCCGGGGTGACATGAGGGCCCATTAACCAAATTTCACCCACCTCACCCGGCTTCACATCTTGAAACGTCTCTGGGTTTACAATTCTTGCTTCCACTTGTGGGAGAGGAAGGCCGATGGACCCCGGTTTCTTTAGACCCCGTAATGGGTTTGAGAAATTCATTCCTGTTTCGGACATTCCTTCCCTTTCCACGGGTTCTTTGCCAAAGGCTTTTTTGATCCTCTCAAAGTCTTTTGGGAGAAGGGGGGCGGAGCCGGAGGCCAGAAGCCGAAGATGGCTGAAGTCTTGCCTTTCCCCCTTCATTTTGTCGAACATCCTCAAATACATCGTCGGAACCCCCATAAAGACGGTGCAGGCGAGTTCTCCTCCTTGGCAGGAAAGAGTATCCATAACGGTTTCGGCTGAGAATTCATCGCACATCACCATCTTTGCTCCGGCGATCAGAGAGGTGTGGAGAGCAAAGCATAAACCATGGACATGGAAGAGCGGAAGAGCATGGCAGAGCACATCTTTTTCCGTGATCTCCCAGATGCGGATGATGTTCTTTGCGTCTTGGATCAGGTTCTGTTGAGTAAGGATGGCTCCCTTGGGTTGGCCTGTGGTGCCGGATGTGTAGATAAGGATAGCCGGATCGTCAGGGTTTCCCCGCTCAAGTGAAAATTGGGTGGAAGACTCGGGGAACAGTTCGTCTTCTTCCAAGGGGTTTTCCGTGTCGATTGAGATCATTGGCCGTTCTTTATCCAGGGAATGGATCAATGCCTCTTCTTTCTTGCCTGCAATAATGATCGTGGCATCGGTATCCCTTAGAAAATAGTCCATCTCATCCTTTTTAAAACCAGGATTGAGAATCACGGAGATGGCGCCAACCTTTTGCACGCCCAAATGAAAGAGAATCTGTTCGATACTCTTTGGCATGAAAAGGATGACTCGATCACCCTTCCGAAGCCCGCTTGCTTTCAAGCCATTGGCTACCCGGTTGGAAATGTGTTGGAGAGAAGAATAAGTCATCTGGCTCTCCAATCTTCCTTGTCTTAAAAAGAGGATGGCTTTCTTCTCACCCAATCGGAGGGCTGTCCGGTCGATGAGCGATATCAATGTTTCATTCATATCCCTTCTGACCTCGCTTTTTTAAAATTCTAATACAATAGGTGGCTATTTTGTAAAATATTTTCATAAAATATTCCCGCCCGCTCAATTGGGGGTAGGGTTAAATCCGTTTATGTAAATTCCTTCAAATAAATTGACAGAGATTCATCATTTTGATAATGAATTGGCATAGGTTTGATGTAACTGTACGAAAATATGAATGCATCAACCGAGTCGAAAATATTTTTTTCCTGAAGGTGTAGAAATTTTTAATGCCTTGAGAAAGAGGGGGGAAAATGAATTTATCTATTGACCAGCTTTTAGAGATCTCGCAATATTCGATTGTCCGTCTGGATGGGGCCTGGTTTTTAGCCTTAGCCGGGAAGCTTGGGAAAGGGAAGCATGGGAGATGGATGTCGAAGCGTGGAAACAGTTCTCCTATGTGTTTGGAAAAATGATCAAAAACGACGTTATCAAAAATCCAATATGGCCGGAAAGTTTTTTGGACACTTTAGAGATTCTCAGTAAGGTTTTGAAAATTGAAGGCCGTAAAATAAATGTTGAGGGAGATACAATCATTGTTCAGGCGTCGGATTGTGAAATCCAGAAAGCCATTGCCAAAGCCGGCATTGCGGATTGCGGGATTGTGACGGCGCATACTTACCAGGGACTGATGAGGGGGCTATTGGGGAAGGAGATGGGTGTGTTTGTGCGGCACACAAAGAATCTGAATTAGGGCGATGATTGTTGTGAGGTGGTCATCTCCAGGCAGACTCATCCATCCACGAAGGGCCAGTTTGGCAAAATATACCTTATTTGAATTGGCAAGCATCAGCGTTTCTCCCACTTCCCCATTGCCAATATTGAAATGTGTATTCGGACTGGCTTGATTTAAAATCCCCTTGCTGATATAAAATTCCTGTCCGGATGAAACCTGAAGTCTTGCTAATCGTTAATCTGGTTTTTGCAAATGTCTTTATTTTGCCATTGCGGAAGAAATCTTTCATGACCTATTGCCAAGGGAGAAAGGTTTGGCTAACTGGGTTAGCAATCGCCATCATTACCCCCATGGATGAACTAACTTCTGTGTTTAATGCCCCAGCCGAAGATTTCCATTTTATTGTTCTAAGTTCAATTGTCTTCAGAGGTTTTTATTAGAGTATATATATTAAATGGAGGTTCCAATTGATCAGGTTTGACAAAAGGACAGTAATTGATCTCGTGATTTTGGGTGCCGTCATTGTCGGTATCACGCTCCTTTTGTATGCACTTGACCTGTTTCATCTCTTCACGGACAAGGATCGGATGCTCAGTCTTATTGAGGAGCATCGGGCATATGCGGTATTCATTTTTATTGGACTTCAAGTGATCCAAGTGTTGGTTGCGATTCTGCCCGGAGAGGTGACAGGATTTGTGGGTGGAATCTTCTTTGGACCTTTATGGGGAATTATTTTTTCAACCGTCGGGCTCACCCTCGGTTCATGGATTGCGTTTAACCTTGCACACCTGTTTGGCCGACCCCTAATCGACATCATTGTTAGGCAGGAGACCATTAAACGTTTTGACTATGTGATGAAACACAAAGGGTTGTTTCTGGCCTTTTTGCTCTTTCTCATCCCCGGATTCCCAAAGGATATTCTGTGTTACCTGCTTGGGCTGGGCCATATGCGACAGGGGGAATTTCTGATAATCTCCATCGCGGGTCGTTTACTTGGGACTACCCTTCTTACGATTGGAGGTAGCTTTTTTAGAGATGAGCGTTACGGCGCTCTATTCACGGTTGTCGGTATCAGCATTGGAGTGATCTTAATCGTATTGATCTACCGCGCAAAGATCGAAGGCTGGTTCAAGGCGATTCATGCAGCTAAGCGCATCAAAGCCTATCATGAGCGGAGGAGATCAAAGAAAAAGCATAGAAGTGTTGAGAAAACGCAAAATCCTAAATCAACCTAAATGAGGTCCGATCATACGAAGGACTTGTTGACGTCGATTTTGCCTTTACGATTGGAATTTGATTTTTAGGCGAAATCGTTGGACCCTGGAATTGTTCAAGACCAATATTTGTTGGGAAATGAAGAACTATTTTGAATGAAGTTTATTATTGTCTCACTCGGGGAGAAAAACCCTCGCCTTCAGGCGAAGACTTTAGTATGCACAAAATGTGCAGGTTTTTCAGATTTTCCCTCGTGAGAATTTCTGTGCTAGTTGTTTTGTCTTTAGCTGACTTCAGTCAGTAGAGAATCCACCAGCTTGTAGCTGGTGGTAGTTCAATTTTAGGTAAAAATAAATAAATGGGACAGATTCTCGACCTTAACCTAACCCTATTGAATTCTCAGTCTTTTTGTTGCCTCCATGTCGACCTTCAGGGTCTTGGGATTGATCACCACCCTATATTCTTCTTTGGCTTTTTCGAGGCTGATATAGCCTTCGATCACATCCTGTTCAACCCATTCGGGATCACGCTCCAGCGGATTCCCGCAGCCTCCTCCGCCGGCTGCATCGATTGTCACCGCACTTCCCGGTTTGAGCTGCGTTAGTCCATAGGGATTTCCGGGAACCCCATTGATCAGAAACTGAGCTTTTGAGCCTGGTTTTCCGCCAAAGAGCCCCTGGGGAGGATGGATATGCCTTCCTGCCTGCATTCCAAGATTAACAGGTGACAGAGGTCCATACTGATCATCAGGAATCCTGAAGACCTCCCGTTGCCCGAGGCCTCCCTTCATCCGGCCCGGACCCCCTGAATCGATGAGAAGTTCCCTTTTTTCAATGACCAGGGGCGTATCGCTTTCGATGATTTCAACGGGCGTATTCGCACCATTGGCTGGGAAGATGTAGACATAATTCCCATCGCCGGAGGCGCTGGCTCCCATTCCGCCGCCTCTGATGATCACAGAATGCCAGGGTTTCCCATTACTCCTCTTGCCATAGAAGACATTCATCTGGGCGGGCGTCCCTCCGCTTGCGGCAATCACTTTGTTGGGGGCGACTCCGGAGAGGGCTCGAT
>VGRU01000146.1 GCA_016875255.1 Deltaproteobacteria bacterium | reverse complement strand
TATTCTTCCCAACCTGATTGAAGAAAAGGTGAAATCACTGGTGGGGATTCCCTTGCTTTCCAAGGGAGAAGCAGTTGGCGCCATCTGCTTGACCAGCCGTTCTGATCGTCTTCTCGGACAGAATGAGGTCCATCTGCTTGAAAGTCTCGGGAATCAGGTCGGAATGGCCCTCCAAAATGCAAAGCTCTTTTCATCCGTGGAAAAGGCCAAGTCCGAATGGGAGACGACCTTCGATACGGTGACCGACCTCATCACCATCCGGGATAAAGACTTTAAAACCCTTCGAGCCAATCGGACAGCCTTCATAAGGTCTGGTTTAAAACCAGAGGAGATGATCGGAAAGAGGTGCTATGAAGTTTTACATCATCGAGATACACCCTGCGAAGAGTGTTATGTGACCGAGGCATTAAGAACCGGAAGACCCCAGTCGGGCGAAAGGGAAAGCGAATACCTGAAAGGGATCTTCCGTTACAACACCTATCCTGTCTACGATGAATCAGGGAAAGTTGTTGCCGTGGTCGACATGGCCAGGGAGATCACCGAAGAAAAAAGGATGGGGATTGAGAAAGAGGTAATCAATAATGTTTATAAAATATTGGCCTCCAGCCTCGATGTCAGAGAGGTGTTCAGGGCAGTCCATTCTGAATTGAAGAAAGTCCTGGATTCAGAAAGGATGACCATTGTCATTTTCGATAAGGATGGGGAAGGTGTTCGATTTTTTGCATTAGATAAAGACTATGAAATTAAAGAATTGATGGAAGGTGTCACATACCCCCTGAAAGGGACCCCTTCCGAAAAAGCGGCGCAAACGGGTCTTCCGGTCATCATCTCAAATACGGAAGAAAGTGATTACTGGACCAGTCAAAAATTACTGAAAGAGGGAATTCGTTCTTCCCTGGTTCTTCCATTGGAGTATAAAGAAAAGATCTTCGGCACGTTGAATTTCGGGTGTAAGGCGACCAGCCACTTTTCAGAGAGACATCTCAATATACTTCAACAGATTGTACCTGGATTGGCCATCTCCATCCAGAATGCTCTTTTGCTTGAAGAGATGAAGCAATCCGAAGAGAGATACAGGACGGTGGTGGAGGGAGCCCACGATGGTATCTGCGTGATTGAGAAAGATAACCGATTAAAGTTTGTCAATAAAAGATTAACAGAAATCCAAGGTTATCCTCGGGAGGAATTGATCGGGAAGGATTTTTGCGATTTAGTGGATGAAGAGAGCAAACGATTGATGGCAGATCGCTTTGCTCGGTGGGGGAGAGGAGAAAAATTATCGACGAGTTTTGAATTGAATGCTATACGCAAGGATGGAGATATCCGTAACATAGAGATCAATGGAAGAGTGATGAAAAGTTCGGAAAGTGAGATGGATTATATCGTTTTTGTGAAGGATATTACTGAAAAGAAGAAAATGGAGGAACAGTTGCTCCAGAACGAAAAACTAAGGTCCCTGGGAGAGATGGCCAGCGGCGTGGCTCACGATTTTAACAATGCCCTGGCCGCAATTCTTGGTAACACTCAACTTCTTCTCTATAATGCGCAGGATGAGGAGACCAGAGAAGCCCTCAAGACCATCGAAAAGGTGACGAGGGACAGCGCTCAAACGGTCAAGAGACTTCAGGAGTTTACGAGAAAGAGAACCCGCCAGGAACTTTTTAAGCTCGACGCCAATGCCATCGTAAAAGATGCCATCGAGATCACCAAGCCCAAATGGCGAAACGATGCCCAGGGCAAAGGGATTCACATTGAGGTATTATCATCATTAGGAGAAGTGCCGGGAGTGGCCGGGGATGCCTCTGAATTAAGGGAGGTCATCACCAATTTGATCTTCAATGCCGTGGAGGCCATGCCCCAGGGGGGAACGATTGAATTTCAAACCTTTCAGAAAGGAGAGGAGGTTCATATCCGGATTGCCGATACCGGCCTCGGAATGGATGAAGAGACCAGAAAGAAGATTTTTGAGCCCTTCTTTACGACCAAACCCTTTTCCAACACCGGTCTCGGGTTAAGCATGTCCTATGGCATCATCAGACGGTTTAACGGAGAGATTAGAGTTGAGAGCAAGGTCGGATCCGGGACAGCCTTTACCATTGTCCTGCCTGTTGCCTTAGAAGGAAGAGAGACGGTGGTGTCCCACGACATAATTAAACCGGGGAAACCCGCCCGAATCTTGGTGATCGATGATGAGGATACGGTGAGAGAAGTGCTTGAGAAGATGCTTTCACAGGTCAACCATCAGGTCACCGTGGCCAAAAGCGGCGAAGAAGGGGTTCGACTCTTTGGTGAAAAGAAGTTTGACATTGTCCTGACCGACCTGGGAATGCCAGGGATGTCAGGCTGGGAGGTGTGCAAGAGCATTAAGAAAATAAAATCCTCCACACCGGTGGGGATGATCACAGGATGGGGGCTGGAAGTGGATGAGAGCAGAAAAGAAGAATCAGGCCTCGATTTTATTATCACAAAACCTTTTGATTTCAATAAGATTATAAGGTTGGTTTCGGAGAAGGTCGAATTCAGTGCGTAGCGCCTCAGAAGATTGATCTTGACATTGAAGCGGGTCACATGAAAGACTCAATCAGACGATAGGTAAAACTTATGGAATCCTTTTCATTCATCGATTTGAGTTTTCTTTATTTTGTCCTCTTCTCTTTTGTCCTGATCGCCCTGGTCCTCTTTATTCTTTACTTCATGGATGGACTGAAGGAAATAAGTAAATTTTTCAGGTGGAGGCAATATATCATTTATATTCTGGGATCCCTCTTCATCCTGGTCAGTTTCTCCCTCTCTTACTTTCTTTATCTCCACGGGCCCCTGTGGCTGGCCCTTTCGGTTCTCATCACCTTTAATGGAGCAGCGGCCTATTTTTTCTATAAATCGAGTAACACGATCAGCGAGGGTAAGAGATGAAGAGGATTTTCCTCCCCCTTCTCTTTTTATCGTTATCCCTTGTCGGTTCTCAGGCGATTGCAGAAATCGAAACCCTCTTTTCCGCAGAGGCGAACATCCGGGAGACCCTCCTGAACGAGATCGAGACACTTTCTGAGACCCTTGATCTTGCCCTCTATGAAATCACTTCAATCCATTTAGTCCAGGCCCTGATCAAGGCAAAAGAGCGGGGCGTCAAGATCCGTGTGGTTACGGATTCAAAACGGGCCAGGGTAAAAACTTCAAAAGTCAACCTTCTGATCAAACAGGGGATCTCCGTAAAAACCCTCGGCGAAAAAGAGAAAGGGACGATGAACCATCGCTTCGCCATCCTCGATGGAAAAAAAGTCATCACCGGCCCCCATGACTGGTCGGAAGGCTCTTGGAAAGGAAATTATGAGAGCCTTTTAATCGTTCAGGACATCGATCTGGTGGATTCCTACCAGAAAGAGTTTGACCGTCTCTGGCGGGAGAAGAGGATGATTAAATGAAGTTAGGAGTTTAGAATTAAGAGGTTAGAGTTAGGAAAAAAATAATTTCTTGCCTTTCTTCCCGATTCATCTATTTGTTCATCCCCCTCTTGACTGGACCTGTTTTTTCTTATATAGAATCATACTAATTTGACCTTTTAAAATCTGAGAAAGGAGGGTTTACATATGGGCAGGTTAAGACTGGTTGGTATTGTTTTTGGATTTTCAGCGTTTTTGTTGTTCTTCATCGCAGGGCTGGGTCAGGCGCAGGATACGATCAGGATCGGATTCTTCGCTCCCATCACAGGGCCGGCGGCGGCGGATGGCATGAGCGCCAAACATGCCGTTGAGCTGGGGTTGAAAGAGGTGAATGATGCAGGAGGGATCAAGGGGAAGAAAGTGGAGCTCATCATCTATGATGACCGTCTCAATCCACAGGAGGCAGTTGCCATCGCTAATAAGCTGCTTGAGAAGGATAAGGTGGTAGGCGTGGTCAGCGGTTCTTACAGCGGTCCAACCCGTGTGACCGCTCCCATTTTCCAGAAAGCCGGAATGCCTATGGTGGCGGGTTATGCTGTGCATCCTGATGTTACCTGGGACCCGACCCAGAAGAAACCGAACGACTTTATCTTTCGGAACGGGTATCTTGGCGAAGTCGAGGGAGCCGCGGCGGCTGAGTTTGCTGTGAAGAATTTGAAGGCCAAACGGATCTCTATCATTTCAATGGACAATGACTTCGGAAGGGCCATTACTGCTGGCTTTGCCGAAAGAGCGGAAAAACTTGGTTCCACGATCCTGACGAAACAGATGTATAAATTCCCAGGAGAAAAAGATTTCCGTCCCTTCCTCACCCGGATCAAGGAAGGCAATCCTGAGGTGATTTTTGCCGCGGGGTACTATAATGAAGGGGCCTCAATCGTCCGTCAGGCGAAGGAATTGGGGATCACCGCACAGATTTTGGGGGAAGAGGGTTTTGACTCCCCAAAATTTCTGGAGATCGCAGGCCCGGCTGCCGAAGGCGTGATCATTGCAACCAACCTGGACCGGGATGACCCCAGACCAGTGGTTCAGAATTTTTTAAGCAATTACCGGAAGGCCTATAACGAGGATGCGGATATGGTCGGAGCCTCCAGTTACGATGCCTTTATGATCCTCGTCAATGCCATTGCCAAAGTCGGGACGGACGCGAAGGCCATCCAGAAGGCGCTGCTCGAAACGAAGGATTACAATGGCCTGACCGGCAAGATCAGCCGCTTTGTTCAGGGCGAGGTCATCAAGCCTGTTCAGATACAGGTGGTCAGAGGCGGGAAGTTCCGGCGGCTTGCCGTGATCGACAATCCGGAAGTGATCACGCCGCCGACTAAACAATAGGCTCAAGGTGCAAGGCTCAAGGTTGGAGGATCGCTCCGCTTGAGGGTTGAGGCAAAAGACTTAACCTCTATCCTCAAGTCCTGCGAAGCGGGACGCTCCTCTGACCTCAAACGGTCTAATATGCTCTGGCAACAATTAGCTAATGGAATTGCCATGGGAAGCGTTTACGCCCTTATCTCCCTCGGGCTGACGATGGTCTATGGCATCCTCCGCATCCTGCATGTCGCCCATGCCGGCGTCTACACGCTGGGGGCGTATATCGGCCTGTTCTCTTTCAGGCTCGTGGGGGACTTCTGGGTTTCATTGTTGATCGGAATGGCCGGGTCTGCGGTTGCCGGATATCTCATCGAACGGTTTTTATACTCGCCGCTTCTTCATCTGCCAAGAATAGCGCCGCTCATCGTCTCCATCGGTCTTTTTATCGCCATGGAAGAAGCCTTTCGCATCATTGCCGGGCCCCATACCCTTACCTATAATGCCCGTATCGGGATCGGGGACCTCTCCATCGGGAGTTTCCGTCTCACAGAAACGCAGATCCTCATCCTCTTTGTGACATTTGCGGCCTTGATTTTCCTCTGGGCCTTTCTTACAAAAACCCGGACCGGGTTGGCCATGAGGGCCTGCGCCCAGGATGCTGAAACAGCTTCTTCCTTCGGCGTGAATGTGAAGGCGATCATTGCGGTAAACTTTCTGTTTGGTTCAGCCATGGCCGGCGCCGCAGGAGTGCTCATCGGGGTCTACGACAACCAGGTCTGGCCGACCATGGGGGCCATTCCGGCCTATAAGGCCCTGGCCATCGTTGTTTTAGGAGGATTGGGAAATATTCCGGGCACTGTGCTCGCGGCCATTGGCGTCGGATTGGCCGAAACCTTTTTCATCGGCATTCTTGCCATCCCCTTTCCAAGGGATGCAGTGGCTTTTATTGCAATGATTCTGGTCCTGATGTTTAAACCGTATGGGCTGTTAGGGAAAGCATAGGAAAACACATTGCAAATTGAAAATTGAAAAATGAAAAATGCAAAATGGAAAGATCGTTAAATCGGTGATTTGGATTAGTTATGGGAGCATTCTGCATTACAAGAAAAAAAAGAATTTTAGTAACACTTTAGCTGTTTGAAAACATTTGTAAAATCCCTCCCGACCTCCCTTTGTCAAAGGGAGGAGATAAAGGTTTCCCCCTTTGGAAAAGGGGGATGAAGGGGGATTTTATGATGATTCTTTTGATCAATTGACTCATGAAACTATTCTTTTTATAAGGCAAATTGTTACGAAATGATCAGCGGCTATCTCATCACCATTCTTATCACGATCATCATCTATGCCATGCTGGCCCATAGTCTCAACATCATCACAGGCCATGCAGGGCAGATCTCCCTCGGACATGCGGCTTTCTTAGGCATCGGCGCCTATGCCTCAGCCTTGCTCTATACGGAGGCGGGTTTCCCATTCTGGTTATCCGTCCCTCTATCAGGCCTTGTTGCAGGAGCTATCGGAGCCCTTCTCGCTATCCCCTGCCTGCGTGTCCGGGATGATTTTCTGGCCATCACGACCATGGGCATCGGTTTTGTTGCAGAAGCCGTTTTCCTCTACACACCCTTTTTCGGGGGAGCAATGGGTATCGGCGGGATCAATCTTCCCGGTTGGTTTGGCCGGGAGGTGACCAAGTCTGAATACTTCTTGCTCATCGTTCTGGTCTTTGGATTTCTTCTTTTCCTTGATCATCGCATGGGTCGTTCATGGATCGGTTTGGCCTGGGCCTCGATCCGCGAGGATGAACAGGCGGCAGGAGCGATGGGAGTGGATGTCGTGCGATTCAAAGTGCTCGCTTTCATCCTGGGCAGCGCCATTGCTGGCCTTGCCGGAGGGTTTTACGCCCATTTCCTGACGTTCATCATGCCCCAGAATTTCGGATTCGGCCAATCGATTGTCATCCTCTGTATGGTCGTATTCGGCGGAATCGGCACACGGTGGGGTCCCGTCCTGGGCGCTGTGATCTTGGGGATTCTGCCGGAAATCTTCCGTCCCATTATGGAGTATCGAACCTTTCTCTATGGACTTTTGCTTCTGGCCATGATGCGTTTTCAGCCCGGAGGCATCCTGGGAGCGGAGTCCATCCTTCCGAAAGTGATGCGGCGATATATTTTTCGTCCGGCGAACCAGGAGTGAACCGATGCCTCTTCTTGAAGTGTCCGGCCTGAGTAAAGAATTCGACGGCCTGAGAGCCCTGGACGGAGTGGACTTTTCCGCCGATGAAGCAGAGATCCTGGGTGTCATCGGCCCAAATGGAGCAGGAAAAACCACGCTTTTCAACATCATCTCCGGCATCTTGCCTCCGTCAAACGGGAAGATAAGCTTTCAGGGGAAGACGATCCACCGTCTCAAAACCCATCAGATCAGTCGTTTGGGGATAGGCAGGACGTTTCAACTCGTTCGCCCTTTTCAGAACCTGGATGTGGAGACCAATATTCTGGTCGCTTCCGGACACCCATACTATCCTTCCTTTCGAAAATCCTTCGCGCCTTTTCGGAAACCTGAAATCCTTGAAGAGGTTCAAAAGCTCATTGATCGGACCGGACTTCGCCTCTATGCCAGACAGATAGCGAAAAACCTTCCCCTTGGCATTAAAAAGCGATTAGAGATCGCCCGTGCGCTTGCCCTCAAGCCCCGTCTCCTCCTTCTGGATGAACCCTCGGGCGGCCTGCGCTTTGAAGAATCGGTTCAGCTCATGGAACTGATCCGGCAGATCCGGGAACAGGGAATCGGGGTTCTTCTCATCGAGCATAACATGCAGGTCATCATGGACCTCTGCAAACGGATTGTCGTTCTGGATCATGGCTCAAAGATTGCGGAAGGTTCTCCTGAGGAGATTCGTTCAAACCCCCAGGTGATCCAGGCCTACTTAGGAAAGGAATCCTGATATGCTTGAAGTGCGGGGGATAGAGGTTTCTTATGGCGAGTTTTTAGCCTTGAAAGGGGTGAGCTTCACGGTCAAAGAGGGTGAACTGGTCACCATCATCGGAGCCAATGGAGCCGGTAAAAGCACGATTCTCCGGGCGGTGATGGGCCTGGAAAAGTGCCGAAAAGGCGAAATCCTCTTTCAGGGAGAGGAGATTACGGAAAGTCCTTCCCACCATCGTGCACGCCTGGGCGTGAGCATGGTCCCCGAAGGCCGGAAGTCTTTCCCGGACCTAACGGTCATGGAAAATCTTCTGATGGGCGGCTACATCGAAAAAAATCGCAGGGAGGTTCAGTCCCGGATGGAAGAGGCATTTGACCTTTTCCCCGTGCTCAAAGAGAGGCGGAATCAGGTGGGCAAGACGCTGAGCGGCGGCGAACAGCAGATGCTGGCGATTGGAAGGTCATTGATGGCCAGGCCCCGTTTGATCCTGATGGATGAGATCTCTCTTGGTTTGATGCCCATCTATGTGGATGAGACATTCAAAGTCATCCAAAAACTGCACCAGCAGGGAGTGACCATCCTGCTGGTCGAACAGAATGCCCGCAAAGCCCTTGCTGCCGCCAATCGAGGCTATGTTCTCGAAACCGGCGAGATCATCTTAAGCGATACCAGCCAGAAATTAGCCAATGATCCCCAGGTTAAAAAAGCCTATCTCGGTGGGATGTAACCCTCGAATAAAATAACTTGACAATTTGCAGAAGATGTCTAACAATGTCTTACATGAAAACGGCAACCTTGACCATTCGATTAGATAAAGATCTGGACCGTCTCTTATTGAAAGCCAGCAAGCGGTCTGGGAGAAACCGGAGCGAGATTGCTCGTGAGGCGCTGCGCCGGCAACTCCGACTTCAGCAATTTGAGGAGTTGCGTAAAAGGATCATGCCCTTTGCAGAGGCACGAGGATTTTTGACAGACGAAGATATGTTCTCCCAGGTATCATGAAGATCTTTCTTGATACGAACGTTTTGGTGAGCGCAGTCGCCACCAGGGGACTCTGTGCGGATGTGTTAAGAGAGGTCTTAACTTCACAGCAACTCATTATTTCTCTTCTTATCCTTAAGGAATTAAGACTGACCCTCCATCAAAAACTTCAAGTCCAAGATGAGCTGATCGATGAATTCATCGGCATGATTCAACAAGACGCTCATTTTGCGACTCCAGGACGGTTGCCTGACATTGGAATTAAGGATGAGGATGATGTGATGATTCTTTCGTCTGCCCTGAACGGAAGTGCAGATTTATTCGTCACTGGAGACAAGGAGCTTTTAGATTTAGGGAGAGTAGAACAGATGGAGATCGTCTCTCCGAGGATGTTTTGGGAAAAATTGAAGGCTCAAGCATCGCAAAAGAAGTAATGATCATCATCCAATTCGGTTGAGGGAAGAGATATGGAGAAGAAAAAAGTAAAGGTTAAGGAAAAAGTTGAAACGCTTGCTGGCGTTCAGGTGGGGATCAAGGCGCCGCGAGGATCGCGGATCACCTGCAAGAGCTGGCCCC
>VGRU01000145.1 GCA_016875255.1 Deltaproteobacteria bacterium | reverse complement strand
TCCCACCCGCCACACCTGCATTGATGTCCAGGAAATGGGCTCCGCATTCGTACTGGATTTTTGCCAATTCTCTCAAGAAAGAATCATTTCGGTCTAATATGGCCTGCCCCACCTTTGGGATCGTCCCGTTGATCGATTCGCCGATGATGAGCATCTCTTCTCCTCCCCCTCCTTAAGAGATC
Organism: Deltaproteobacteria bacterium; assembly: GCA_016875255.1. Next base: position 9,097 of record VGRU01000145.1, on the reverse strand, counting down.
AACGACTTAGCCACTTGCACGGCAGAGGCGGCATCCGGAGCATAACCATCCGCTCCGATCTCTCTGGCAAATTTGTCGGTGACAGGAGCCCCGCCGACCATGACCTTCACCTTCTCTCGAAGCCCCGCGGTTATGAAGGATTGAATGACTTGTTTCATCATTGGCATCGTCGTTGTCAAGAGGGCGGAAAGTCCTAGTAAATCTGCCTGGTGAGACCTCACGGCCTCAATGAATTTTTCTGGGGGAATATCAATTCCGAGGTCAATTACCTGGAAACCTGCGCCCTCCATCATCATCCCCACCAGATTTTTCCCAATATCATGCAGATCCCCTTTGACCGTGCCAAGGACCATTTTTCCGGTGAGCCTGACTTCGGCCTCCGCCAGCTTCGGCCGGAGGAGTTCCATCCCTCCGTGCATCGCTCTTGCCGCCACTAAGACTTCGGGGATGAAAAGCTCGTCTTTCCGAAATCGCTCTCCCACCACATCCATTCCTGCGATCAATCCCTCTTTGAGGATCTTAGCCGGCGGGATTCGTGCATCAAGAGCTTCCTGGGTTAATCTGGGGACCTCTTTAAAATTTCCTTTTTGAAGCTCTTCGGAGATCTTTTGAAGTAAATCCATTTCTGTTTCCCCTTTCCATTTTATTCTTGTTCAAAGTCCCTGGACCCTTCCATATCGTGAGCCCTCAAAACCTAAATTTCACTTCCCGATCATGGAGTTCCTCTGCAATTGATCTATCTCCCCTCAGTCGTACGCCGATTCCCCCTTTTTCACCTCCTCCTCGTAAGCATCGCCAAGCAGTTTCGTCACCGGTCCTGCCTTCCCCTCAGAAAGAGTCCTTCTGTCCACTTCCGTGACAGGCACGATTCCAGCCCCGGACCCTGTGACGAATATCTCATCGGCGGTATAAATATCATAGAGCGTTATTCTTGTCTCGTAAACTTTGATCTCCTGGCGATGTGCCAGATCCATCACCGTTTGGCGGGTGATTCCTTCCAATGCATCCTGGACATTCGGCGTATAGAGTTCTCCTCCTTTTACCAGAAAGATATTATCCCCTGCACCTTCGGATACGTAGCCGTGGATATCGAGCATGATGGCTTCATCCGCACCCGAGGTAAGGGCTTCCATCCTGGCCATGATGTTGGCAAGATAATTGAGGGACTTTACTCTCGGATCGAAGCACATGGCTGGTATTTTTCTAACGCTCACCGCCGCCAATTTAAACCCTTTCTCTGCCTCAAACATCGATTTTCCAATCGGGCGGGCGGGAATGACGATATTGGGTGATGTTGTATTTCGAGGGTCTAATCCCAATTTCCAGGCAATCCCCCTCGTGACCTGAGGTTTGATATGGGCGTCTTGAAAACCATTCTCCCGAATGACCCTTTTTACCGCTTCATTAAATTCTTCTTTGGATATCGGTATGGCAATATTGATGGCTTTCGCGGATCGGAAAAGACGATCCGTGTGTTCCATTAATTTAAAGATCCTGCCTCCATAAGCCCTCAAACCCTCAAAAACACCGTCACCATATTGAAACCCACGGTCAAAAACCGAAATCTTCGCGTCTTTCATGGGAATCATCTCTCCATTCACATAAACCAGCCAATTCTCTTCCATCTTTCTTTTCCTCCTCTTCTATAATCCCTGTTAGAGTTTCAATGGGCCTTCGCCACCCTTTAGGGGACGGTTTGAAACCGTTTCCTACTTCTCTCCAGGGAAGATCGGTTCATCGGCTGTGATGATCTCTAGAAGCACCGGAGATCCTAATCGGGTCTGTTGGATTGCCCTTTCAAGTGACGGCCTGAGATCGGCTACCTTTTCGACCCGCTCGGTATAACCCCCAAGCCCCTCGGCCACCTTTTTGTAGTCTCCAGATAGACGATGGACACCGAATAATTCGCTGGCCATGGGCTGTTTTTTGGTGTAACCTCCCATGACCCCGTTGTTCATCAGGATGGTAAGAATGGGGATGTTGTTACGGACAGCGGTCTCAAAATCCATCCCGACCATCCCAAAGGCCGCATCTCCCATCAGGTGAATCGCCAGCCAATCGGGTTTTGCCAGTTTTGCCCCCATCGTCAATCCGAGTGATGACCCGAGGGGGGTCGATTTTCCCCATCCGATGTAACCATGGGGGACGATCGCTTCATAAAAAGGGACGAGCTGGTCACGGGGACATCCGGAATCGTGGGTGACAACGGAACGCATCGGATCGACGCTGTGCATCAGCTCCCAGATAACCCGGTAAGGGCTAATAGGTTCCTCATTCGATGTTAAACGCGGCATCCATTCCTTGAGGAAAGCCTTTTTCACCGATTGGATTTCGGTTGCAACTTGGGTTACACCCCGCCGGCCGTTTTTTCCCAGGCGGTGCTGAACATGTTCGATCATCTGTACCAGGACGGCCTTCGCATCGCCGATCACCCCATAGGAAGTGGGATAATCTTTGCTGATATCGGATTCGTCGATCGTCACCTGGGCAATCGTTTTTCCCGTTGGCATCTGGGTGATAAATTTTGAAATCGTAAAGCTCGTTCCAACCCCGAAGACCAGGTCGGCCTTCTTGAGGAAATCGTCAACCATCCTCGGCCGCGAAAAACCGTTCAATGCACCCAGAGCCAGAGAATGATTTTCCGGGAAGGCGCTTTTCCCGTTGAGTGAGCTTGCCACAGGAATCTGCAAAAGTTCTGCCAAGGTTTTAAGTTCATCCCAGGCTTCCGAATACAGAACACCCTGGCCGGCCACGAGGACCGGCGCTTTTGCCGATATCAAGGCATCAACAGCCTCCCGAACATCCATGGGATCGCCCAGAGGACGGGACCTTTTGGGAGGCGTATAATCGAACGAACCCCCCTGTAACTCGGAAAGCATCACATCGGTAGGAAACTCAAGGAGCACGGGACCGGGTTTGCCCGACCTCAAGAGAGCGAAGGCACGCTGCATCATCTGAGGGATAAACTGGACATCCGTCACCGTTTCTGTCCATTTGGTAATATGCTTGAAATTCCGGCTGACCTTGAAATTGGGCGCAATGCTCAACCGGGCCCGCTCCAACGAACCGGCGAGGCAAAGCAGCGGGGTTGAATCTCCATAGGCCTGGGCGATCCCGCCAAAGGCGTTTTCCGCCCCCGGGCCGTACTGAACCACAGAGACACCGATCTTTTTCCCGCACATCATGCGGCTATAGCCGTCGGCGATGTTCACGGCCACCCGTTCGGTTCGGGAAACCAGGGGACGGATCTTCAAAGCCGCCGCAGAGTCGAGAATCTGGTTCAGTGGGAAGCAGGTCACAAATTCAATGCCTTCCGCCTGAAGTACCTGCGCAATTGCTTCAACGCCTTTCATGCTTTCTCCTTTGTTCGTTCGATTGAAATCAACTTTTCCAAAATTTTAAAATGAATTCCCTTTTTACGGCTTTCCCATGATGAGATTAGGCAAAAAGAGCGTCAGTTCAGGGACAAAGGTAATAAGAAACAGAGAAGCGATGATGGGAATCAGAAACGGCAGGCATGCCTTCACGAGCTCCTCGAACTTGATATCCACCACGCCCATCATGACGTAGAGGCCAATCCCCATCGGTGGGGTAATGATGCCGATGGTAAGGTTATAGCAAATAATCAGTCCGAAATGGACCGGATCGACTCCGAGTTGTTTAACCACCGGCAGAAAGATGGGTGTCGTGAGGATCATGGCGGGAATGGGTTCCAGAAGGCATCCCATGATCAGCAGAAAGACATTGATGAAGAACAGCACCAGGTATTTGTTTGTTGTAGTGCTCAGGATCAATTCAGCGATTTTCTGGGAAGTTCCCTCATAGGTGTAGATCCATCCCGCGACGGTTGAAACCGCGATGATGTACATGATGAGGGATGTCGATTTGACCGAGGACTTCAGGGAATCTACAAGCCCCTTCATGGATGCCTCGCGGTATACGAGGCCGAGGAAGAGAGCATACAGGGAAGCGAGGAGCCCAACCTCAGTGGGGGTTGCTACCCCCACGGCCATTCCTATGATGATAATGAAGGGCGCAATGAGCGTTAGGGAGTTTCGGTAGAAGCTCCTCCCGATTTCGGAGATGCTTTTCCTCGGTTGGATGGGACATGGTTCGATGCCTTTGACCGCAAAAAAATAGATCAGCCCCATGATACAGCCGCCGATCACAATGCCGGGAATGATCCCACCGATGAAGAGCCTGGCGATGGAAACCTCCGCAATGACCCCGTAAATAATCATGTTGATGCTCGGGGGGATAATAGGGCCCAGAACGGCAACACTCAGCGTTAAGGCCGCGGCAAATCGCCTCCTGTAGCCCAATTTCTCCATCGCAGGAATAGCAATGATCCCGAGGGCCGCCTCGTCCGCCAGGGCAGAACCGGAGATCCCGGAGAGGATCATTTCGGCCACCGTCAGGACATGTCCCAATCCCCCCCTCCAGTGGCCCACCAGGTGTTGGGCAAAGTCCCAGATGCGCCGGCTCAGCCCCATCGAATCGAAAAGGTTTCCGGCAAAGATAAAAAAGGGGACGGCGAGCAGCGGAACGCTCGTGACCCCCTGAATCATGTACTGGGGAAGGGCCACCAGATCCTTTCCCATAAACGAAATGGAAATAAGGACGGATAATCCAATCGCATAGGTGACCGGGACCCGTAACATCATGAGACCGATAAAAGATACGGTCAGGATGAGAGATATCATGAAAACCCTCTTTGGACGCTTCAATTAACGGATGACAACTTCCGTTTTTCCCTTCAGGAAGGCATCTGTCTTTTCCAAAACCTGATAAACCGAAATGAAAAAGGCTAAAATCGAACCTGCGAAAACAGGCTGGACGGTATGGCTGTATCGTATCGGGAGAAAAGGGTGTTCCATCATACTGGCAACGGTATAAAATTGATAAGATTTCCAGACCAGGACAACAATAAAAACCAATATGGCCCACGAGGTTAACCATGCAATCAGGCTTCGGACCCGTGGCGGAAACCTGTCAAAGAAATATTCCATAACGACATCCTCACCCCGCTTGAACATAATGACAAAACCCAGAAAATACAGCCAAGTCATCAGGATCAAACCCAATTCTCCCGTCACGGTTGAGGAGTAGTTGAGACAATATCGCGTGAAGATTTCGATTGAATAGATGATCATCACAAAGGCCAGAATAAGGGTACAGACGAGCATGAGTCCTTTTTCAAGTAGGTCAAGAAAACGTTTATAGCCCACCAAAATCTTCTGTGACATGGTTTCATCCTCAGGGAAATCTGCGGGGGGGATGGAATAAAAGAAGACCCCATCCCCGCCACTCAAGATCGCTCCTATTTCAGCGCCTGAATACGGTCATAAAGTCCCGCCGGAATAAAACCCTCTTTCTCCAGTTGCTGGATGACGGGTTTCATTTTCTCGGCGCATGGCTTGGTATCGAGGACGATATATTCGATCCCGTGTTCCTTCTTCATCTTCTCGAGGTCCTCATTCACCGATTTTGCCCCAAGCTCCATATAAAAATTTCCAGCCTCATTTGCCGCGTCAACGAGCGCTTTCTGGAATTCGGGTTTCAAACCGTCGAACTTCTTTTTGTTCATTTCAACCGTAAGCAGTCCCCAGTATTCATCGGTGCGGGCTACATACTTTGCGATTTCAGTGAACTTCATCGAATAAAGGAGATCAAATGGAGCGGTCACGGCTTCCACCATGCCCTGCTGCAGGCCAAGATAGACGTCGGTCCACGGAAGCACAACCGGATTACAGCCCAGAGCGGTCCATGACCGTCTCCAGGTGTCAAGAGGGGCGATTCGCAAACGGAGGCCTTGCAAATCATTACATGACTTGACCGGCCGCTTAGAAACCAGAACTCTGAATGGACCCCGCTCCCAATCTGAATCAAGTACCTTCAACCCCACTTTCTCGAGAGGGTCGATAAAGACTTCCTTCCAAATCGGGCTCGCCAGGACCTTGCGGAAATGGTCTTGGTCCCTGACCGAGTAATTGAGTCCGAGAACCTTGAGCCCCGGGCTGAAGCGTTCAAACTCGACGTTGCCGCCGACATAAATATCTTGATTGCCCATGACCGTACTGTCGATCATGGCCACCGCTTTGCCCAGTTGCTCGGAGGGAAACATCTCGACGACGATCTCTCCGTTTGTCTTTTTGGCCACCAGCTCGGCAAATTTGTCTGCGGCTTTTCCTTCGTTGCTCGTTTTGGGTGAGATATGCCCCGCCTTGAGAACGATCTTGGCTTGGACGGATGATATGGAGAAAGCTGCAATGATACCGATGACAAGAAACAAAAATAATACTTTTTTCATACTCCTCTCCTTTCTTTTTTAATGAGCGTTTTTATCGAGTTTACTGGCTCAATGGAATCGATGGATCGATCGTCTTCCCACCTCCTTTCCTCTCATATCCATCCAGGTTTTTTTTCTGAATCAAAGGTCCAGCATCTTTTCTAACTCATCCACCATGGCTTGTGGAAGAGGGTTGGAGATAGATTTCGTCAATATCTCCTTCACTTTTTCCTCCGCTTTCTCCCCGATGGTTTTACCTCCTTTCTCCTTCCAAGCCTCGTACCGTTCTCTGTTTGAAAGAAACGGTTTCCATAACTCTTCGCGGAAGTGGCGAAGAGTATGATCATCCATCATAAAGTGACCCCCGGGGCCCACACGATCCAGTGCTTCCATCGCCTGTGTGTCTTGGTTGACGATCACCCCCCGGCACAGGATATGCCGAACATATCCGATGATTTCATCATTATATACAAGACTCTTCAAACATCCGACCATTCCGCTTCCGACATAGGCCGTGTCGTGAGCCAGGTTGACGCCGCAGAGACTCGCCCAAAGGTTAAGCATGGCAAACTCCATGCCTGCTTGCTGGTCGAAGATCTGGGCATCGGTGCATCCCCCAAATCCCCAGGTCGGTATGCCAAAGTGCTGATAAAAGGCTGCCAAGGCAGCCTGGGTCATGAGCCTTCCCGGAGCAGCGTAGACATTGATAGCGGACGACATATCGAGCCACCCGTGGGCTCCGCAGAGGATAATAGGCGCCCCCTCCCTTTTGAGCTGATGAATGACCAGGGCGCTCAAGGATTCTGCAATCGATTGGTTGATGGCCCCTGCCATCGTCACTGGTGCAGTCGCTCCAGGGATCATCCCAGGTGGATAGGCCACTGGGATCCCTGCCTCCGCACAGGCAAAGACCTTTCCCATGGCATCCAGGGAATGCTGCAGCGGTGAAGTGGGCTGGCTGTAATTGATGACGAACGGCTTCTCCTTCAGTTTATCCATCCCTCCAGCAACCACAGCCGCCATTTCAATGATCCTTCTGCTGTCCGTGCCGTTATCGGAGGTGAAGACAATGGGTTTTATGGAGTTTCGCACCATCTCGAAGAATTCCGTGCGATAGACGCGGTCCAGGGGACAGTCCGATGGAATCCCGTAGGACATCAGAAATTCGATGTTGGGGAGGGCTTCTGAGACTCTGGCCATGTTGGCGATGTCCTGAGAGACTGTGGATCGAAGTCTGCCCGTGTAGGGATCATAGGTGTTCTTTAAATCGGATCCTGTCCCGTAATAGGTGTTCAATCCGCCCGTGTTTCCTCCCCCGAGCTCCATTGCAGGCTTACCTTCACGGTCAAAGATGAAAACCCTTTTGGGAACAGAACGGATGGCCTTCTCCACGAGTGTTGACCGAATCTTTACCAGGGATTCCGGATGAATCGAAGCCCCCGCCTCCCTTAAAAGATCTATGGCCTCAGGGTGAAATACCCGGACACCGATCCTCTCCAGAACCTCCAGGGCTCCGGTATAAAGAGATTCGATCTCTTCCCGGTTCAGAACCGTCATTCTTGGCCGGATGGTAAAATTCATTTTAAATTCCATCTTCATCTCCTAAGAATTCTGCACCTTGGGTTGGCCGCTCCTCAAACGGTCTGTCTCAGACCGATCGATTTCAAACCAGCGGTAACCCCTCTTTTCCACTGCCACTCCATAATATTCCTTCGCACGTTCGGGGGAGATGAATTCTTCGGTGACATCCCGTAGAACTTTTTCCGGATCCCGGGTGAGGGGGTCTCCCCAACCTCCGGCTCCCGGGGTCATGATTGTGACCACTTCCCCCGTCTCAATGGGCCGCGTCATCTTCGAATAGGTCAGCTTCTCCACCTCGCCGCCTACGTGTTCAATGAAACAGGCAGAGTTCCCTCCTGCCATCCCTCCGAAGACGCCCCACGGTTTCAGTTTCGACCGATCCGTGCTGACCGTCAGGGTCGTTTTTTCGCTCTGGATCTCGATCTCCCGCCTCATCCCGAGGCCTCCCCGAAACCGGCCGGGGCCATCCGAATCAGGAACCAACCCATAGCTTCGAACCAGCAAGGGATAGGTCGATTCGATCACCTCCACAGGGGCATTCCGGGTGTTGGTCATGTGGCACTGAACGGCGTCCATTCCATCCTGATTGTGCATGGCACCCTGGCCGCCTGCATAAGTCTCGATGTAGTTATAAAGATGCCCGGTTCTGGGATTGAACCCGCCAATATTAAAGAGGCTCGTCACACCATTTGAAGCTGCAGCCGCCCGGTCAGGAACCGCATGAACCAACGCCCCCAGGAGAACATCGACCACCTTTGGGGAGGTGATGATCGTTGAGTTCGCAATCGCGGCCGGGGGATTCGCATTGATGCAGCTTCCCGAAGGGGCATGAATTCGGATCGGCCGGTAAGAGCCTACATTGGGGGGCAACCCCGGATCAACAAGAACCTTGACGATATAGTAGCAGGCGGTGTTCACGCAGGCCTTATTGCTGTTGATCGAATCGTTGACCTGAGGGTCGGTTCCGGTAAAATCAAACAGGATCGTGTCTTTACCTACGGTGATGGTTACCTTCACTTTGATCAATTCGGGAGTGAGGGGGGTTCCCTCCATGAAATCCTCAAACGCATAAGTTCCTTTTGGGATGGATTTGAGACCGGCACGAATCCTTCTCTCCGAGTAATCGAACATCTTCCGGATATACTCGTGCAGGACCTTCACCCCGTACCGTTTGCTCAGTTCTTCGAGCCTCTTCCTTCCGACGTTGTTACAGGCCATCTGGGCGTG
>VGRU01000144.1 GCA_016875255.1 Deltaproteobacteria bacterium | reverse complement strand
CCACAACGACCTCCAGCGGGCCACCGACATTGCCACCAGCATGGTGAAGGAATTCGGGATGAGTGAAACGCTCGGTTACGTCACCTTCGAGAAGGAGAAGAAACCCTTCTTTCTCCCCTCCTTTGGCGCGTCGAGGGAATACAGTGAGGACACGGCTAAAAAGATCGATGAGGAGGTAAAAAAGATCATCGACCAAACCTATCAAAGGGCGAAAGAGCTTCTCATCTCAAGGAAAGATAAACTGGAAGAACTGGCCCGCCTCCTCCTTGAGAAGGAGGTCGTCGAGGAGGCCGATCTGAAGAGGGTCCTTCAACCTCCGGAACAGGAAAAAGGGTGAAAAAGATCTTCAAACATCTCCGGGCAAAGATCATTGCGGGAGTGCTTGTCATCTTGCCTCTGGGGATTACCATCTTCATCCTGAAGTTTGTGTACACCGCTCTTGACGATCGGGTGGGCCCAATCGGGCCGCAGGTAACCCATTTTCTCTTTCACCGGGAACTCCACATCCCGGGCCTGGGCATCATCATCCTCTTCCTGCTCCTCTACCTGTTGGGCTTGATCGCAACCAACGTGATGGGCCGCAAGCTGGTGGGCTGGGGAGATCGCTTCTTCACCAATCTCCCGATCGTGAAGAACATTTATCTCTCTTCAAAACAGCTCACCGACGCCTTCTCCGCCACACGAAAAGGCTCTTTCCGCCAGGCGGTCTTTGTCGAATTTCCACGGGAAGGAAGTTTTGTCCTCGGTTTTATCACAAACGAACTATCCGACCTCACACCGCAGAGAAAGGTGACCGTCTTTGTCCCGACGGCTTTCGTCCCTCCTCAGGGCATTCTCTTCTTTCTTTCCAAAGAAAGAATCATCCCCTCTCATCTGACCATCGAAGAGGCGATTAAAACCATTATGTCGGTGGGGATCGTCACCCCCCCATCCCTATCGGCTTTCCTATTCAGTCCGGTAACGGAAAAGGATTCGATTGAAAATTTGGAAAGGATGAAGTATCCTAATTCAAAAATCGAAGGAGGGCCTTAAACATGCTTTTGTTATTCATCCTGATCGCTGGGGTTGCGCTTCTTCTCTCCATTATTGTGGCCTTCGGCGCCGGAATGGGCGCTCCGGTGGCGCTCATCGTCTCGCTCATCTCCCTTGGCCTTTCCATCCTGGCTCTTCATCGGACAGGAATGACCCTCGATTTGAAAAAGAAGATCGAATCTTCCGAACCTCCTCAGGATTTAAAGAAGCAGGTCGATGCCATGATCGCCATGACCGATACCTTGAGGGAGAAGACTGCGGATGCCCTGGACCGGCTGGAGAAAGTGATCCGTAAAACGGAAAAGATCGAATAGGCCAATCTATAATGATCTTCAAGGGCTTCTATGACTGAGACGCTTAAGACCCTCGCCTCCTGGCTGACCACCTCGGGAATCAAGATCGTCGGGATCCTCATCGCCCTGATCATCCTCTCGCAGATGTCCCGATGGATCGCCAGATGGATGGAGAAATTTGTTTATGAGAAAGATCCCCTTCTGGCTTCAGAGGCTAAGAAGAGGGCACAGACTCTCGGTAATATCCTGAGGCATGCCTTTCTCATCATCATCACGTTCGTCGCCGTTCTGATGATTCTCGGAGAATTGGGGATTCAATTAGGCCCCTTGCTGGCCACGGCCGGCATCGGGGCATTAGCCATCGGTTTCGGGGCCCAGAGTCTGGTGAAGGATGTCATCAGCGGGTTCTTCATCATCCTTGAGAATCAATACCGGATCGGGGATGTGATCGAAGTGGCAGGCGTCTCAGGACTGGTCGAGTCGGTCAGCCTGAGAAAGACCGTCCTGCGAGACCTCCAGGGGAAGGTCCACACCATTCCGAACGGTGAGATTAAGGTGGTCAGCAATCTTTCAAAGGAATGGTCCCGCTCGGTTCTCGATCTGGGCATCTCTTATCGGGAGGATATCGACCAGGTCATCGACCTTCTCATCCGGATCGGAAAGGAAATGGAGTCAGAGGAATCCTTAAAGAGCGCCATCCTCGAACCCCTTCAGATCCTGGGGGTTGAAAAATTTGATGAATCACAGATGGTCATACGGATGATGGTGAAGACCGCTCCTCTGAAACAATGGGAGGTGGGAAGGGAGTTGCGGAGAAGGATCAAAATCCGGTTCGATGAAAAAGGGATTCAACTCCCCTATCCCCACCGGGTCCTTCTATGGGGAGAATCCCGAAAAAAAGTTTAGAGTTATAAGTTATGATGATCTCGTAAAAAGTCGTCTCACCGGTGAAAACCGGTGTCCAGTGTTTTCATAAGTGCCTGAGATAACTGGATTCCGGCTTTTGCCGGAATGACGATCATTAGGTTTTTTCGACTTTTTACGAGACCATCAGTTATGAGTTATGAGTGAATAATTTTAAATTTATAATTCTAAACTCATAACTCTCAATTCATAACTTATCCCTTGAGGTTTTAATAATGAACCAATCTTTGCGTATCTTATTTGCGACTCCGGAGGCCGTTCCCTTTGCAAAAACTGGAGGACTGGCGGATGTGGCGGGCGCCCTTCCCAAATTCCTTCAACCCCTCGGATGCGAGGTGATCCTGGTCATGCCCTATTACCGGATGGTCAAACGCTCCGGGTTTCCGATCCAGTATCTGGGGGAAGAGATTGAGGTGCCCCTCGGAGATGAAACCCTTCGGGCAGAGGTCTATCAGGGCCATCTGGATAAAAATATTACGGTCTATTTCATTGGAAGGGACGAATTTTTCGACAGGGAATATCTCTACAGCGGCCCTAAAGGGGACTACTTCGACAATGCGGAACGTTTTGTCTTCTTCACAAGAGCGGTCCTCAATTTGGCCCGGCACATTCAATTCTCACCGGATGTCATTCACCATCACGAGTGGCAGACCGGATTGATTCCTGCCTATCTCAAGTCAATCTATGGCAACGATCCCTTTTTTGAACGCACCGCAACGGTCTTCACCATCCACAACATCGCCTATCAGGGCCTTTTCAAAAAGGAGAAGCTCTCGCTTACCGGCCTTCCTCCGGAGATGTACAATCCAGAGGGAATCGAATTCTGGGAGAGGATCAATCTGATGAAGGCGGGAATCGTTTACGCCGACGCCATCAATACGGTGAGCCAGAAATATAGCGATGAGATACAGACCCCGGAATACGGCTATGGACTGGAAGGGATTTTAAGAAAGAGAAGAAAGGATCTCTACGGCATCCTCAATGGCGTGGATTACCAGGACTGGGATCCATCGCATGATTCCCATCTGATCGCCCGATATGATCTGAACAACCCTGCGGGAAAGAGGGAGTGTAAGAAAGACCTTTTGAAGGAATTCGGCCTTCCCCCTGCTCTCGAAAAGGTTCCGCTCCTCGGGATGATCTCCAGACTGGCGGACCAGAAGGGATTTGACCTCCTCGCAGAGATCATCGATGAACTTTTCACCTTTGACATCGGCTTTGTCCTCCTGGGCACAGGGGAACAGAAATACCACGACCTCTTCAGCCGGATCGCCAAGAAATATCCTCAAAAGGCAGGAATCCGAATCGCCTATGACGATCGGCTGGCTCACAAGATCGAAGCCGGGGCAGACCTGTTTCTCATGCCTTCGAAATACGAGCCCTGCGGTCTCAATCAGATTTACAGCCTGAAGTACGGGACCATTCCAGTGGTCCGGGCAACCGGCGGGCTCGATGACACGATCACCCACCATGACCCTTCCGCGGGAACGGGAAACGGATTTAAATTCGCCCGCTACGATTCGAAGGACTTCCTCAACCAGATCAAGGCCGCCTTGAGTCTCTATGCCCAGCCGGAGCAATGGACAAAACTCATCCGGAATGCAATGGCCTCTGATTTCTCCTGGCAAAGATCCGCAGAGGCCTATCTTCAACTCTACCGGAAGGCCATTGAGAAGAAGGGAGGAGCGGTGTAACATGGAACGTGGAAGGTGGAGAGTGGAAAGTGGTAACACAGGGAAGCGAACATTCCATCTTCTAAAGGGATTTATCCTCTTCTTACTTCTCTTTCTCCCGGCTTTCCTCGATGCTCAAACCCCTCCTTTTAAAACCATAAACTTCCCAAGGCTCATCGAGACAGCGGAGTTGGCTCCTTTCGTGAATCATCCCTCCGTTCGAATCATCGATATGCGAAGCTCTTTTTTCGATTATCTTAAGGGCCATATTCCGAATGCGGTCTACCTCCATTTCGAAACCCTCCGCGTCCCGAGAAACGGGATTCCTGCCCAGGGCCCCGACCGGGTCTTTCTCGAGAAATTGGTCGGAGATTATTTAAGTGTTTCCAATCCGATGTGGGTCATCATCTATTCTGAAAAGTCGAATCCCAATGCCACCTTTCTCGCATGGGCTCTCGACCATCTGAGCCATAAAAAGGTTGGGGTCGTCAATGGAGGATGGGACAAATGGGTGGCAGAAAAGCAACCCGTCACCCAGGCCTACCCTGCCCTCCAACCCAAAAAGTTCTTTGCCAAAGTGAAGCCCGAAACCCTGGCGGAAAAAAAATGGGTTCGGGATCGCCTCTCAACAAAAGGGGCCGTGATCGTCGACGCCCGGCCTCCCAAACAGTATAGCGGCGAAGAGGGTGAAGAGATCCGCAGGGGCCACATCCCCGGAGCGAGGAATGTGTTCTGGGAGATGACCCTCGAAGGGGATGAGGTCATGGTCTGGAAGAAGAGAGAGGATTTGGAGAAACTCTTCGCAGAATCGGGAATTACGAAGGATAAAGAGGTCATCGTCCATTGTCGCACCGGAAGGGAAGCCAGCCATCTCTACTTCACGCTGAAATACGTCCTCGGTTATCCCAATGTCCGCCTCTACAGGGGTTCCTGGGTCGAGTGGTCTGCTGATCAAAGCCTGCCTGTCAAAACCGGACCCGATCCATAAGGTTTCCCCTGCCTCTGGCACAAAACTTGCTAAATATTGGAGTCACCGAATAAATTCCGGCGAAATGACTACAAAAATATATAAATGGAAGGGCGAAGTCTGAAACAAATTTGAACATTCCCTTACAAAATTGGATCAAGATTTCTGAAAAAGGCCAGAAATCTCTGTAATCATTTTTTAAAATCTATGTAACCAAGAGAGCGGAGAGAGGTTTTTTCAAATTTTAACTTGACAAGATTGAAAGGGATGTGCCATTTTTGTGGATACTTTTTGTGGGCGTCTTAAACATTTTCTCAGTCGTTGGGGAGGAATTGCTATCATGCGCAGAATCCTTTGTGCGGGGATGATTTTGTTACTTTCCTCCGCATGTATGCCCGGCATCCATTCCCTCTCTGTCAAAAACCATGCTAATGTCCTGCCAAAGGAAGCGGGCGAACCTTCCCTCTTCACCCGGTCCGAGTTGGAAGAACTCTTTCCCGACCAATCCGTTGCACCCCGCAAGGATGATCCCGCCCCCTCTCCTGTTTCTCTTGTTTCAACTCCGGAAAATCAGGTGGCCCTGAGAAGCCTCCATATCCCCATCAGTGATGAATCGAGTGACGATTTCAACCTCGAAATTCTTTCCGGAGACTCGAACGGGAAGAAGAATGGGTTCGATATCCCCATCGTCATCAATGAAAAGGTCGAACACTTTCTTAATTATTTTCAAACCACGGGCAGAAAAAGCTTTTCTAACTGGCTCGCCCGGTCCGAAAAATATATTCCCTTTATGAGGGATGTTTTGAAAGAGAAGGGGCTTCCCGAAGACCTGGTCTATCTTGCAATGATCGAGAGCGGGTTTAATCCCTATGCCTACTCGAGAAGCAAAGCCATGGGGCCCTGGCAGTTCATCTACCTGACCGGGAAAAGGTATGGCCTGAAGTCAAACTGGTGGGTGGATGAGAGGAGAGACCCCGAGAAATCAACAATCGCCGCCGCCCGGTATCTGAAGGATCTTTATGATATGTTCGAATGCTGGTATCTTGCCGCCGCCGGTTATAACGCCGGAGAGAACAAGATCGCCATTGGGATGAAACGGTATAGAACAGAGGATTTTTGGGAATTGACCAAATATCGGTACCTCAAGCAGGAGACGAAACATTATGTCCCCCAGATGATCGCCGCCGCCCTCCTCGCCAAAGACCCCGAAAAATATGGATTCATCGGCATCGAGTACCAGGAACCCCTTCAATATGATAAGGTTGTGGTTCCCCCTGCCCTGGACCTCCGGCTCATTGCAAAAGCCAGTGAGATCACGGTTGAGGAGTTGAAAGAACTGAACCCCGAATTGCGGAGATGGTGCACACCCCCGGATGCTCCGGATTACGAGATTAAAATTCCTTTTGGGAAGAGCGATCTCTTCCTGAAGAATTTTGAATCTCTCCGCCCAGGAGGAAAGTCTTCATTCAAAACTCATATCGTGAAAAAAGGAGATACGCTCCAGCAAATCGCTCGTCTTTACAGGGTTGAATTGGAGCCAATCCTGGAGATGAACCGTCTGAAAAAGAGAAGCCGCTTATCGGTCGGCACAAACCTCCTTATCCCTCTCCCGAAAGAAAGGGAGATGAAACCCGGTCCGCTGGCATTGAAACCATCCGTTGAAAAAGGCAGGCCTTCCGGTTCAGAGGAGATCACCTATATCATCAAAAAGGGAGATTCATTGTGGAGCATTGCCAATGAGATGGGGGTCAATATCGGCGCCCTCAGCGCCTGGAATAACCTCCATCCTGAGAAAAAACTCATGCCGGGAGACCAATTGAAGATTCGAGTAGTGGAAGAAAATAACCCTTCTGAAGCCTTACACATCAAAGAAGGAAAGAAAGAGATTCTCTATGTGGTGAAGACAGGGGATTCCCTCTGGAGTATTGCGAGTAAATATAATGTAAGTATAGCAGAGATCAAAAATTGGAACAATCTTGACGGCAAAGATCGAATCTACCCCGCTGATAGATTGAAACTGAAAGTCGGAAGCCCAAAATCTTAAGCGTTTCAGAATCCATCCTTGATGATCGCGCAAAAGGTCCCTTGTGTCCCATTTTCGTCATTCCGGCCCCGATTTTCATCGGGATAAACTCCAGCCGGGGGACCGAAGGGAGGCGGAGTGAGCGAAGTGAGCGAGCACATCCAGTAATTTCAGATAATTAGAAATACTCTGGACTCCGGTTCCTGCCGCAGGACCGGAGTGACGACTTTTTAAGATTTCATTACCCTTGTCCCGCCTTTAAAAATCGCCCCCATTTTAACGCGGGTTAATATAAGAGGGTCCTCCCAAAAGCCTCTCCAATCCTTCCGACCCTTGCGGGTCCGGAAGCATGATGGAAAAAGTTATTTAATGCTTGACAAATAGGTTGATCTCATCATAAGATTACTCTCCGCAGCACAGAAAAGTCGTAGAGGATGAGGTTTTTGGCAATCTTTTCAACCCGATTTGAATCCAAAAAAAAGGAGGTGGTGCGCCTGATCATGGATAGGCACCGGTCACAATCTCACCAATTTTGACAATCTTTAAAAATAAAAAGGAGGGTTCTATGAAGAGGATTTTTATTCTATCAGTTGTATGTGCGGTAGCGCTCTGCTTGGTCGCGGTCTCCGTGCCGGCGCAGACGAAAAAAGAAGCGTTTAAATACGAAGACAAGATCGGTGTAGTAAAGATCAAGAAAGGCGATCCCATCCACCTCGCCTGCTGGATGGTTGTCGCAGGTCCGGATGCTTCTTTGGGAACCGACACCAAACGGGGTGTTGAACTTGCTATTGAAGACAAAGGCGGAAAGATTCTCGGCTTCGCCGTCAAGTTGTCTGTCCAGGACACAGGCTGCAACGCCGAGGGTGGTCAGGCAGCCGCAACCAAATTAGCGGCTGACCCAACGATCGTGGCTGCCATCGGATCCAACTGCTCAAGCGAGGCCAAACCCGGCGCCCCCATTCTCTGGAAGGCTGGCATCGCCACAGTATCGCCTTCAAATACTGCGCCATTTCTGACAGACCCGAAGCGCGGCCCGGAATATGACGGTTATCTCAGGACTGCCCACAATGATAAGGTCCAGGGAGCCGTGGCTGCGGAGTATGCCTTCAAACAATTGAAGGTTAAAAAAGCTGCAACCATCCACGATGGAAGCCCCTATGCCGAACAATTACAGGCTGTCTTTGCCGAAACCTTCAAAAAACTTGGCGGAACGGTTACGGCACAGGAAGCAGTGGCCCCGACGGATACGGATATGCGACCCGTTCTGACCAAGGTTGCCACAGGCAAACCCGATATTATCTACTACCCCATCTTCATTGCGGCAGGCGGACATATTACCCGCCAGGCCAAGGAAGTGAAAGGACTTGAAAAAACAAAACTGATGAGCGCAGATGGAACCTTCTCGCCTGACTTCATCAAAGCCGCAGGGGATACGGCTGTTGGAATGTATCATTCCAGTCCTGACTTCTCCGCTTTCGGCGCCGGCTACAAGACCTTCCTCGAAAAACACCAGAAGAAGTATGGTGAAAAACCGATCGCGCCTTTCCATGCCCATGGCTATGATGCGGCGATGATCGTCTTTGCCGCCATCGAGAAAGTCGGTAAGGTAGCTCCAGATGGCACACTCCACATCGGCCGAAAGGCATTAAGGGATGCCCTTTACGCAACCAAAAACCTCAAGGGGTTGACCGGAAGCCTCACCTGTGGTGAGACCGGAGACTGTGCGGACCCGATGATCGCCATCTATCAAATGACAGCCGAAAATGTGAAGAAGCAGGTCATTCCGGATAAACCCATCTGGTCGCCCGCAGTTGCGGCACCAGCTAAGAAAAAGTAATTGATTTAAAAGCAGACAGTTTAAAAATACCCTCATCCATCACGTCCTCCCCTCTTTGCGGGGGGAGGATGTGGGGGGAGAAGAACAGGATTTTTATGCTGAAACGCTGGATAGAAAGAATTACCCCCACCGATGTGGTCATGTGGTTCATCGGAGGGGCCATATTGCTCTTGATCTTTTGGGGTTCCACTGCCACCCTAACTGCAAAAACATACACTGTTCACCACTGGTTCGACTTCATCATCTTCGGCCTGGCTCAGGGAAGCATCTATGCCTTAATCGCCATGGGCTACACCATGGTCTACGGAATTTTAAGGATGATTAACTTCGCCCATAGCGAAGTCTTTATGAGCGGCCCATATACCGCCTATTACGTTGCGGCCGCCTTTTATTCATCCGGTTTTCTCGATCAATATCCCATCTTCAGCCTCATCATGATTTTTCTCGTCTCCATGGCCACTTCGACGCTGATAGCTGTTCTCCTGGAACGGATTGCTTATCGCCCACTCCGGACCGCACCCCGTCTCATCCCCCTGATCACCGCGATAGGAGCTTCCTTTTTTCTCCAGTACACCTTCCGTGGATTTTTT
>VGRU01000143.1 GCA_016875255.1 Deltaproteobacteria bacterium | reverse complement strand
ATGAAGCCTTCGAAGGGATTCCCCACCTTGTCTGTTATTCGATGAAAGCCAACTCAAACCTGGCGCTCATCCGGCTCTTTGTTAACCTCGGCGGGGGGGTTGATGTGGTCTCCGGAGGAGAGCTCTACCGGGCTCTTAAGGCTGGCGCAGACCCGCAGAAGATCGTTTTTTCAGGAGTCGGGAAGAAGGAGGATGAGATTGAGTATGGGCTGAAGGCCGGCATCCTCATGTTTAATGTCGAGTCCTCCATGGAACTCCGGACAATCAATGAAGTGGCCGGCAGGATGAATAAGAAAGCCCCCATCTCGATCCGTGTCAATCCGGATATCGATGCAAAAACACATCCCTATATCACCACAGGGATGAAGCAGAATAAATTTGGGATCGACATTCTCAGGGCGCCCATGGCCTACCGTCTTTCCTCCGAATTGCCGAACCTGAAGGTTATGGGGATTGACTGCCATCTTGGATCTCAGTTGGTTGATGTGGACCCCTTTGTGGAGGCACTGAAGAGGCTGAAGAGCCTGGTTGATCAGTTAAGAATGGAAGGGATGGAGATTCGCTACCTCGACTTGGGGGGCGGGTTGGGCATCACCTACAACGATGAAGAGCCTCCTCATCCCTATGAATACGCCTCTAACATCCTTGAGGAGATTCGAAGTTTCAATTGCACCCTCATCCTGGAACCGGGCAGGGTGATCGTTGGAAATGCCGGCATTCTGGTCTCGAGAGTGCTCTACACCAAGGAGAATGAGGAGAAACGTTTCATCATTGTGGATGCGGCAATGAACGATCTGGTTCGTCCCAGTTATTATGGCTCCTTTCATCAGATCCTTCCGGTCAGGGAGGAGGCAAGAGAAGAGATCGTGGCCGATGTGGTGGGCCCTATCTGCGAGTCGGCCGATTTCCTGGCCAAGGGAAGGAAGATGCCAAGGCCTAATCCCGGCGAGTTGATCACCGTGATGAGCGCAGGGGCCTATGGATTCTCAATGGCTACAAACTATAACTCCAGGCCCCGTGTGGCAGAAGTCCTCGTCCGGGATGACGAGATCCATGTGATCCGGAAAAGAGAAGATTATGAGGATCTCATTCGGGGAGAAGAGATTCCCGACTTCTTAAGACAATAAATTCGAAGCACGAAATCCTAAATGTTCCTTAATCGGGAATCAGGGCACCAGGAAATCAGGAAGCAGGATACCAGGTAAATAGGATATCAGGATAAGGGAAGACAAGATAATTATTAACCCGATACCCGGATACCCTGATACCTACTATCTGATAACCTGATATTCTGATAACCGTTAAACTTTGTTTCGAGATTCGATATTCGGATTTCGGATTTGCAAAACCGGAGGTTTCGGTGAAGATTCCTTTCATGAAGATGAGCGGGAGCGGAAACGACTTTATCCTCATCGACCATCGAAAGCCTTTCATCGATGTAGATCGAATGGCCGAGTTTGCCCGGAAGGTCTGCCGGAGAAGAATCTCCGTTGGCGCGGATGGTCTCATTTTCATTGAAAACTCAGCGAAGGCCGATTTTAAATGGCGATTTTTCAATGCCGATGGAAGCGAGGCGGAGATGTGCGGAAACGGAGGACGGTGTGTCGCCCGCTTCGCAAACTTGAAGGGAATTACAGGGCCAGCATTAACTTTTGAAACCCTCGCCGGAACCCTTTCTGCCCGGGTAAACGGGAAGACAGTCAAACTGGAGATGACCAAACCCCACAGCCTGAAACTCGATGAATCCCTTCTCATCGACGGGAAGAAACAGACGCTTTCAAGCATCAACACTGGCGTTCCCCATGCCATCCAGTTTGTAGAAGATATTGAAGCCATCGATGTTGTCCAATTAGGAAGGTCCATACGAAACCATCCCCATTTTGCTCCAGGAGGCACGAATGCAAACTTTGTGAGACTGGAGAAGGATTCTCAATTATCCATACGGACCTATGAGCGGGGAGTGGAGGATGAGACCTTAGCCTGCGGCACAGGGACTGTGGCCTCTGCCCTGATTGCTGCATTCAAAGGAATGGTGAAATCTCCGGTCTCTGTCAAGACCCGCGGAGGCGAGGTTTTAACGGTTCACTTCGAGATCGATGGCCAAGAGGTGAAGAGGGTCTTTTTTGAAGGGGAGGTTCACATCATCTATGAAGCAGAGATGTGGGAGGAGGCTTACCAATGAAAGAGAGCGTAAAGGCAATTGTCGTCGGAGCAGCGGGCAAAATGGGGAATCGGGTTATCCACATCATCAGGGAGACGCCTTCGATTGAACTTTATCGGGCATTTGAGAGACCGGATCATCCGTCCATCGGAAGGGATATCGGGGAGGTGATCGGTTTAGGAAAGTTGGGTATCCCTCTGATCGGAGGGTTGAAAAAGGAGGGAGGAGACGTCATCATCAACTTCAGCAGCCCCTCCGCCTCCCTGGAAAGTTTGGAATATGCAAGAGAGACCGGACTTGCGATTGTCATCGGGACCACCGGTTTTAATCCGGACCAGTTGGAGAAGATCAGAGGGCTTTCAAAAAGCATCCGTTGTGTCCTTGCTCCCAATATGAGTGTGGGGATGAACCTGATGTTCCGGGTCGTTCAGGATGTTGCCCGGGTCTTGGGTCCGGAATACGATATCGAAATTCTCGAAGCCCATCATCGCCTGAAGAAGGACTCCCCCAGTGGGACAGCGGTCAAATTGGGGGAATTGATTGCCGGCGCCATTGGACGCAATCTCGATCAGGTGGGAGTCTATGGCCGCAAGGGGATGATAGGCGAAAGGACAAAAGAAGAGATCGGTATGCAGGTCGTCCGGGCAGGAGATATCGTAGGAGAGCATACCGTCCTCTTCGGAGGGATCGGTGAGCGGCTGGAGATCACGCACCGGGCTCACAGCCGGGACAACTTTGCGCGGGGAGCAGTGAAGGCCGCCCTCTGGGTCGTCAATCAGCCCAATGGCCTATATGATATGCAGGATGTATTGGGGTTGAAGAGGTAAAAAATCACCAATAACCAAGCACCAATAATCAAATAATAACCAAGGTTCCAATGACTGAAACGGCAAAAAATTTATTCCAAAATTTGTAACACTTTAGCTATTTGAAAAAGAGTATCTAATCCCCCTTAATCCCCCTTTGTCAAAAGGGGGATTAAGTTCCCCTCCCTTTGGAAAAGGGAGGTTGGGAGGGATTTTACAAGACAATCTCAAACAACCCAATTGATTCTAAAATTTAAGCGCCTGTTTTGGTTATTCGGGCATTGGTTATTCCTGCCTGCCGGCAGGCAGGGAAATTTATTTGGTCCCGCCTTGGCGGGATTGGAATTTGGTGATTGGTTATTTAAAACGATTCTATTCCCATGAAGTGAGAGGAGCTACTCAACTCAATGAAAATTGTCAGATACCAAGATGGATCAATCATTAAGTGGGGTGTCATCGAAGAGGGTATGATTCGTGAGATGGAGGGAGATCCTTTCGGACATTTTCATCTTTCGTCGAAGGCAAAGAAGCTCGAAGAGGTGAAGCTGCTTGCCCCCTGTCTTCCATCGAAGATTGTAGCTCTTGGATTGAACTACCGGGACCATGCCGAAGAGGTGAAGATGGCGATTCCGGAGAAACCTCTGCTCTTTATGAAACCATCCACTTCAGTCATCGGACCCGGTGATGGGATTGTCTATCCGAAGATGTCGAGGAGGGTGGACTATGAAGCCGAGTTGGCCGTGGTGATCGGAAAAGAGGCAAAGTCTGTGCCTGAAGAAAAGGCAGGTGATTACATCCTCGGATACACCTGCTTGAATGATGTGACAGCCAGGGACCTACAACCCAAAGATGGCCAGTGGACGCTGTCGAAGGGTTTTGACACCTTTGCGCCCATCGGCCCCTGGATCGTGACGGATATCGATCCTCACCAATTGGAGATAGCCACCTATCTCAACGGTGAGAGACGCCAGCATTCCAATACGAAGAATCTCATCTTCGGCCCCCATCAATTGGTGAGTTATATCTCTCATGTGATGACCCTCTTGCCGGGGGATGTGATCGCCACGGGCACGCCTTCTGGAATAGGGCGGATGGTTGTCGGCGACAAAGTGGATGTGGTCATCGAGGGGATCGGTACTCTGACCAATACGGTTATCGCAGGAGAGTAATCGGGAGATCAAAGATGAACAGAAAAAAATCGATTGGATACTATCGCCGGGCATTGGAATTGATTCCAGGGGGAGTCAATAGCCCGGTCCGGGCTTTTAAAGCCATTGGCATTCCCCCTGTTTTTATTGATCGGGCCAGGGGGGCCAAGATATGGGATGTGGATGGGAATGAGTATGTTGACTATGTGGGGTCATGGGGGCCGATGATCATGGGCCATGCCCACCCGAGGATTGTGAGCGCGCTGAAAAAGGCAGCCCCGAGAGGAACCAGTTTTGGCGCTCCGACTCCCCTGGAAGTTGAGCTTGCCATCAGGGTGAGAAAAGCCTTCCCTTCTATGGAAACTCTAAGAATGGTCAGCTCCGGCACAGAAGCGGTGATGAGCGCTATTCGAGTGGCAAGGGGATATACGGGAAGAAACAAGATTCTCAAATTCGAAGGGTGTTATCATGGTCACGGGGACAGTCTGCTCGTTAAGGCAGGCTCCGGCGCTACAACCTTTGGCATCCCTGATAGCCTTGGAGTCCCGGAGGATCTGGCAAAACATACCTTAAACGCCCCTTACAACGATTTGGAAAGAGTTAAAGCTCTTGTGAATCAGTATCCGGAGCAGATCGCCTGCATCATCGTGGAGCCCATTGCCGGCAATATGGGGGTGGT
Organism: Deltaproteobacteria bacterium; assembly: GCA_016875255.1. Next base: position 4,638 of record VGRU01000143.1, on the reverse strand, counting down.
CCTCCCGGAGAAGGGGTTTTTAGAAGGATTGAGAGGGATATGCGACGAGAGAGGGATCCTTCTCGTTTTTGATGAGGTAATTTCCGGTTTTCGGGCAGCCTACGGCGGTGTTCAGGAGCTCTATGGGATTAAAGCGGACCTCACCTGTCTCGGGAAGATCATTGGAGGAGGGCTTCCGGTGGGCGCTTATGGCGGCAAAGAGAAGATCATGGAAAGGGTGGCTCCTCTTGGAGGCGTCTATCAGGCAGGGACGCTCTCCGGAAACCCTCTTGCCATGGCTGCGGGTATTGAGGCCCTGGATATCCTTAAATCGAAAAAGATTTATCAGGACCTGGAGAAAAAGACCACTTATCTAACAGAAAGAATCTCTGAAAGCGCTGAAGAACAGGGGATTCCTGTCTCCATCAATCGGGCCACCGGGATGCTCACCGTCTTCTTTACGGAAGGCCCTGTGAGAGACTATTCTTCAGCAAAGACGAGCGACACCAAACGGTTCGCCAAGTTTTTTATCGAGATGCTGGACCAGGGGATCTATCTTCCCCCTTCCCAGTTTGAGGCCTGGTTTATCTCATTGGCCCATACACAAAAGGATCTGGACAAAACAGCAGAAGCCTGCGATACCGCCTTCAGGAAGATTTGAGTTTTTTACAGCGTTCATCCAAACTATATCACCGATCGCCCTACCTTTCCGCCGAAGCCCTGGCGAAAGTGGGAGCCTGTCGAAGGAAGAATCGTCAATGTGGGTAACAGCCTTAACTGTAATCGTCTTGTTGAGTAATCACTTCTTACAAAACGGATTGAATGGAATCGTGCTATGAAGAATATTCTTATCATCGGATCAGCAGGTCAGATTGGATCTGAATTAACCCCCGAACTTCGCAAACGGTATGGCAATTCCAAGGTCGTTGCAGGGATTCATAAGACCAAACCTCCACGGGAATTGTTTGAGTCAGGTCCCGTGGAAAGGGTTGACGTCACCGATAAAGAACAACTCTTTCCGGTCATCAAGAAATACAAGATTGACACGATCTACAACCTGGCCGCACTCCTTTCGGTCGTCGGAGAGGCCAATCCCCTGGAAGCCTGGCGTGTTGGAATGAATGGCCTCCTAAACGTCTTGGAGGTTTCCCGTGAATATCGTTGTGCGGTTTTTACACCAAGTTCCATAGGGGCTTTCGGACTTTCCACTCCCTTAGACAATACTCCCCAGGATACCATCCAGAGACCTCAAACGATGTATGGGGTTACAAAAGTGGCGGGTGAGCTCTTGAGCGATTATTATTTTAAACGATTTGATGTGGATACTCGAAGCGTGCGCTATCCGGGAATTATCTCAAATGTGACACCCCCAGAGGGTGGAACAACGGATTACGCAGTCGAAATCTTTTATGCAGCAGTGAAAGAGAAGAAGTTCACCTGCCCCATAAGTTCAAAAACATTTCTGGACATGATGTATATGCCTGATGCCCTTGAAGCAGCGATCCAGCTCATGGAGGTAGATCCCTCCAGATTGAAACACCGTAACTCGTTCAACGTTACAGCGATGAGTTTTTGTCCTGAAATGATCGCAGCGGAAATTAGAAGGCATATCCCTGACTTCGAGATGAATTACAAAATCGATCCAATTAAGCAAAGCATCGCTGAATCATGGCCAAATAAAATGGACGATTCCTGTGCGCGAGAAGAGTGGAATTGGAATCCGAAATATGACCTGCCGATGATGGCTGAAGATATGTTGAGGGTCATCAAAAAAAAGTGCGAAGGGGGAAAGTAATGCTATGGTTGGGAAAATTCTAGAAAAGATCTCAGACGAGCTTGAGGATATTCGAAAAACTGGCCTGTATAAGGAAGAACGCATCATCCTGACCCCCCAATCCTCTTATATCAAGGTCAAGCAGGGGCGAGTGATTAATTTCTGTGCGAACAACTATTTGGGCTTAGCCAATGATGCAAGGCTCATCAAGGCAGCCCAGGAAGGCCTGGAGCGGTATGGATTTGGGATGGCAAGTGTCCGTTTTATCTGTGGGACCCTCGATATCCACAAAGAACTCGAATCAAAGATCGCCAAATATCTTGGGATGGAGGATGCCATTCTTTATTCTTCCTGTTTCGATGCCAATGGGGGACTTTTCGAAACGCTTTTGGGTGAAGAAGACGCTATCATTTCCGATGTCCTTAATCATGCTTCCGTCATCGACGGGATAAGGCTCTGTAAAGCCAGAAGGTATCGATATCAGAACAACGATATGAATGACTTGGAGGGTCAACTTCAGCAGGCCGAGAAAGACGGTGCCAGAATAAAAATAATTGCCACGGATGGTGTTTTCTCCATGGATGGGATCATCGCCAATCTTAAAGATATTTGTGATCTCGCTCAAAAATATGAAGCGTGGGTCATGGTGGACGATTCCCATGCCACAGGCTTTGTCGGAAAAACGGGAAGGGGTTCTCATGAATATCATGGAGTCTTGGGGCGAGTCGATATCATTACGTCAACACTCGGAAAGGCAATGGGGGGGGCTTCGGGAGGATTTACGGCGGCCCGAAAGGAAATCGTGGAGTTATTACGCCAGCGGAGTCGTCCGTATCTATTCAGCAATAGCCTTGCTCCGGTCATCGTCTATACCAGTTTGAAGGTACTGGAGATACTGAGCACGAGCACAGAATTGCGAGACCGTCTCGAAGAGAATTGTGTTTTGTTCCGGAAAGAAATAGAGAAGGTAGGGTTTAAAACGGTGGGCGCTGGCCATCCCATCATTCCGATCATGCTGGGAGATGCTAAGTTGGCTGCAGACATGTCACGGGATATGCTGGACGAAGGGGTTTATGTCATTGGTTTCAGCTACCCTGTTGTTCCTAAAGGGCAGGCGAGAATTAGGACCCAAATGAGCGCTGCTCACACGAAGGACGATATCCTCAAAGCAATTCAGGCATTCAGAAAAGTGGGATGGAAGCACAATGTGATTAGCAGACAGTGATGCTTCGAAGCCCTCCCTAAACATTTTTTCCCCTTCCGTATATTCCTTAACCTCCTATTGAGACGGAAGGATAGAAAAGAAAGTGCTGTGAATGGCTTCCAACGCCTTTTGCAGATTCTTGTTGCGCACGAGGAAGTAGAGAGCCACTTCAGAAGGGCCGAACGAGATCATTTCAATGTTGACACTTCTTTCTGCGACAGCTGTGAAACATCGTCCGGCGATGCCCTTTCGGCGAAGAAGGCCCTCACCCACAATTCCCACAAGGGCTACGTCCTGGACTTTCTCCAGTCGCCTGTAAGGTCTCGGGCGCAAACCTTTAAGGGCATGGTATCCTTTGTCGATATCCTTTCCGGCCAGCAGAAGGCTGATGCAGGTCTGGGAGGTAACGACTGACTTGATATTGATACCACTCTCTGTAAGAGTGCTGGAGACCCTGGCCAGAACACCGGGGCGTGCACCCACTCCGGAACCGTGGATTTTAAGGATGGCAATGTCCGTGTCATGTGCCACGCTCTTGATTAAACTTCTGGCCTTTGGACTCCGGAATGTGATCAGGCTTCCGGGTGCATCCGGGTTCGTGGTGTCCTTAACAGCAATATTGAGCTTCATTTTTCTCTTTCTCAAGGGCTCAATGGTCCGTGGGTGAAGGATCTTGGCCCCGAAATAGGAGAGCTCAGCCGCTTCGTCGTAAGAAAGGAAAGGGATAAGCTGAGCCTCTGGAATGAACTTGGGGTCTGCGCTCATGTAGCCAGGCACATCCTTCCAGACTTCCAGGATTTCTGCATCCATGGCTGCGGCCACCACAGCTGCGGAGTAGTCGCTTCCACCCCGTCCAAAGGTGGTAATGTCTCCACTTTCACTAACCCCGAAAAAACCGGGCACAAAGACAATCATCCCTTTTTTGAGCAAAGGGAGCAGATTCTTTTGAAGGTTTCGAGCGGTTATAGGCAAGTTGGCCGTGGCATCCCCGAATTTCCCATCTGTGATGAGTCCGATCTTGTGAGGCATACGGTAGGTGGCCTGAAGACCAATAGATCGGAGAGCGCTGGCAAGCAAATCCGCTGAAAGGCGTTCCCCAAAGCTACTGACCACATCCGCTATCTTCGGAGTGATCTCCTTGGTGAAATTCAGGCCGTAATAAAGACGTTCGAGTTGATCCAGATGGTCGTTCAGATCCCGGGTGTATTTCTGGTAGAACTTCCCCTTGGGGATGATGTGCCGGGCCACGAGGATGTGTTTGTTCTTTAGGCGGCTGATGATGGAAGGAATGGCAGCGTCGTTCCGGAGAGCCTCAGTCATGCCATCAATAAGCATGTCCGTGATTCCCCCCAGAGCAGAGATGACGATGGGATGCCCCGGCCCCCGTTCGGCAATCAGGGCAAGAATATCCTGGATGGCCCCTTTGCCTTTCAAAGAACCGCCGCCAATCTTGATGACTTTCATCTTGTTCTCTCCTCTGGCCTGATGGTCGCGCTCTTGTTCGGAATACTATACTCGAACACCTATCATCGTGCAAGATTTTTTGCAATAAACCTCTTTATTGACCAACCTGTCGTAATTGAGTAGAATACTATTAACTTCGAAAGGAATTACTGTCTGATTTACGGACAGATGAAAACCTCCGACTATGTCCTCTCATCTATTTAATACTCCGTTGGGG
>VGRU01000142.1 GCA_016875255.1 Deltaproteobacteria bacterium | reverse complement strand
TATTACTCTAAAGGGATTGAATCGGCTCCAAAAGCCAAATCAAGAGTGGAAGATTTGAGGTGGATGGTTCAGGATCTGCAACGATGACAGCCGGAATATTGGAATAATGGAATGAAGAGAAAAAAATAAAAAGGTTCGTGGCCAAGCGTTACGGCTTTATAGAGTGAATTATTAACAGTCTTAAAATAGTCAAGACATCGATTTGTAAAATCCCTCCTCACCTCCCTTTGCCTAAGGGAGGAATTACCCCTCTTTTGAAAAGAGGGGGAGGGGAGATTTTCCAATGCTTATATCGATTCAATTATGAGACTGTTAATATATGCTTGACAATACATATTAAACAACATATTATTAATACATATTCTATATAGCATATGGAGGTGTATAATGAGTGTTGTAAGAATGAACATAACAATTCCAAAAGAATTGGCAGACGAAATTGAAAAAATGACTCCATCAAGAAAAAGAAGTTCCTTTATTGCTGAAGCGTTAAGACAAAAAGTTAAGGACCTTCAACGTGAAAGAATAGAGCAAGAGCTCGAAGAAGGTTACAAGATGAACAGGGATGAGAGCCTATCCATCGCAAGGGAATTTGAATGTCTCGATATGGAGGGATGGGATGAATATTAGAAGAGGAGATGTTTATCTTGCTGCCTTAGATCCAGTTTTGGGAAAAGAAATTTCTAAAACAAGACCTGTCGTTGTTATGTCGAATGACAAAAATAATCTATTCTCAGCAACGATAACCATCCTTCCAATTACTTCCAAAAGCACCGATAAAACATATCCTTTTGAAGTCTTTCTTGCAATGGGATCAGCAAACCTTCCTAAGGACTCGAAAGTTAAGGCTGACCAGATCCGTACCATTGATAAATCAAGGGTCATCAAACACATCGGAGCGTTAAAATCGTTTGAAATAGAGAGTATAGAGAACGCTATCAGGGTTCATCTGGGATTGCCATGAAGCCTTGAAAATGGAAAAGAGGATACTTGAATGCTGACCATTGCTTCTATTATTTTTGGGGCGATTGTGGGAAGTTTTCTGAATGTCTGTATTCACAGGCTTCCAAAAGAAGAGTCCATTGTGAAGCCGGGGTCGCACTGCCCGAAATGCCGGACGCCGATTCGATATTATGATAATATTCCTGTGTTAAGCTATCTCATACTGGGAGGAAAATGCAGATATTGTCAGGCATCTATTTCAATTCAATATCCGATCGTGGAGGCCATCACCGCCTTGAGTTCTTTCTTTTTGTTTATAACATTTGGCGTCTCGCTGAGTTTTTTTTATTATTTTTGGTTTGTCGCGGCCCTTATCGCCATCACGGTGATTGACCTGCACTACCAGATCATTCCAGATGTGATCAGTCTTCCGGGCATCGTGATCGGACTCCTGGGATCCCTCATTATCCCGCAGATCACCTTCTGGACATCTCTAATCGGCATGATTGCGGGAGGAGGAAGCCTCTTTCTGGTAGCAACGGTCTACCAGTGGCTTTTCAAACGGGAGGGAATGGGGGGAGGGGACGTGAAGCTTCTGGCAATGATCGGGGCCTTTCTTGGGTGGAAAGCGGTCATCCTGACCATTCTTTTGAGTTCATTCATCGGATCGATCATCGGGATCACGGTAATGTTAATCAAAGGGAAAGATTTTAAATACGCCATCCCTTTTGGTCCCTTCCTCGCCCTGGGCGCTGTGATTTCACTATTCTGGGGAGAGAATTTAATAAGGTGGTATCTTTTTTTTAACAGGTAAAATGTTGTAAAGGTCCCGGTTAAGGTGACGAAGCCCCTGCCTACCGGCAGGCAGGCGTTTCGTCAATCGGTAACGGTTACGTAAAATGAAAAGGATAACAAGTTTTCGGGATTTGGAAGTTTATCAGTCCACCTATCAAGGATGTATTGAAGTAATGACAAAGATTATTCCATGTATCCCTGATATTGAAAACAATGATTTAAAAAGCCAGCTCAGACGGTCCGTCAAAGCTATCCCCAGATTGATTGCCGAAGGTTATGCCAAAAGACACCAGAAACATGGATTTCAAAAATATCTCGACGATGCTATGGGTGAATGTAACGAAACGATTGTAGGATTAGAACAATGTAAAGATTTATATGGATCGAGTGTTGATAGAGGGTTATGTGAAGAGTTGATTGATTTATACGATAAATCCGGGAGGCAGCTCTATAATTTGTCATCTGCATGGAGTAGATTTAAAAGACAATAGACGTGACCTTTTACGAACGATACGGGCTTCGTTACCGTTACCTTTACCGTAACCTTTATGAAAAAACCTTCCTGGCTATTTAAAAAACTAAATCTCACTCTCAGGACAGAGGTGGTTATCAACATCTCCCTTCTGATGTTGGCTGCCATCTTCCTGATTGGATTCACCACATCGAGAGCCAATGAGAAGAATATCATTCAGGCGAAGATCAGGAATTGCGAAATCATGGTTCAGGATTTTCAAACGATCATCGACTTCATCCTCCTGGAGAAACGGGAATTGAGTTTGAGCCCTTCCTCCATAAAAAATTCGATCCAGGATTTCATCCAGATATACGGGAAGGATCGAGGTTTGTATCATTTAATCGTGACGGATGAGGAAAGAAGAGTCATCGCCAGCCAGCATTCGGAATGGGTCGATAAGAAGGATGATCGCTCTTTGCTGAGACAAGCCATGGAGACAGGAAGCATCCATACGGAGATTGAAAAAGAGGGGGGGCTTTTAGCCTCGGATTATAAAAAACTTATCATAGCCTCCCCGTTATGGATACGGGGGAAGATCGTCGGCGGCCTCCTGATGGAAGCGCCGACCGGAGATGTGATGAGACGATTGTTAGACTATCAAAAAATGTTTCTCATCTTAATCATCCTGGATTCGATCGTCCTGATCGTGTTCGGGAGCTTCCTGCTTTCACGAGTGCTTGTTAAACCCCTGAAGGATCTGGTCCGGTTGACACAGAAGATCAGTACAGGAGATTTCAATCAAACCATTGAAGTGACCTCAACGAATGAAATCGGACAATTGGTCACTTCATTTAACAGGATGACCGAACAGTTGAAAGAAAAACAGGAAAATATCGAAATGCATCTCGAATCCCTGGAGCTGGCAAACAAGAAGTTAAAGCAGGCCCAGGAAGAGTTGATCCGGACCGAGAAACTGGCGTCGATTGGCAGGTTTGCCGCAGGAGTCGCTCATGAGGTAGGCAATCCGCTGGGCTCTATCTTAGGATATACCAGCATTCTGGCACGGGAGGAGACAACCAGGGAGGAGACTCATGATTATTTAAAAAGGATTGAGAAAGAGATCGAAAGGATTAACCGGATTGTCAAGGAACTGCTCAATTTTGCCCGACCCTCCAGATTAGAAATTCAAGAGGTGGAAATCAACAGGATTATTGAAGATACCCTTTCGTTACTCTCCTACCAGAAGAGTTTCAAAAATATTGAAACCCAATTGTCCCTTCAACCTAATCTGCCCATGATCCAGGGCAATGAATCTCAGCTTTCACAAATTTTTATCAATATCGTCATGAATGCGGTCGATGCGATGCCTGACGGCGGGGTTTTGCGTATTGAAACAGGAGAGCATGTGGTTGGAAACAGAACGAGAGAGGATCTGGAGCCTCCGTTTTCTCCAAGGCGAAAGGACGATCCTCTGGAGACCAATTATTCCCACCTGCGAAGCCCAAGCCCCCTCTCCGTATTTTTTACAAAATTTTCGAAGGGCGATCGATTGATAAAGGTTAAAATAGCGGATACGGGAACAGGGATTAAAAAAGAAGATTTGGAAAAGATCTTCGACCCTTTCTTTACGACGAAGGATCCCGACAAAGGCACCGGGCTCGGATTATCGGTCTCCCTCCGGATTGTCGAATCCTTTGGAGGCGAGGTGAAGGTGAGGAGCGAAGAGGGAAAAGGAACAGCCTTTGAGATATACTTTCCGACCGCCACAATAAAAATGTAGGGCGGTTAAGGTGACGAAGCCCGTTTCGGTAATCGGTAAAGGTTACGGATAAATAATTAAAAGACGATAAACGTTGCCTTTTAATAACGATACGGGCATCATTACCGTAACCTAATAACGGGTCATAACTTCAATCGGTGACGACGCCCGTTTCGTCATTCGGCAACGGTTACGTAAAAAGAATTTAAAGACTATAAACGTTACCTTTTACTTACGATACGGGACTCGTTGCCCTAACCGAAAGACCAGAGTTATATGTTTATCGGTTACGTAAAATGAATAGAATAACAAGTTTTCGAGACTTAGAGGTTTACCAAGGTACCTATCAAGGATGCATTGAAGTAATAACAAGAATTATTCCAACAATACCTGACTTTGAAAAGAACGATTTAAAAAGTCAACTAAGACGGTCAACAAAGGCTATACCAAGATTAATTGGCTCCGCCCCGGAGGGGAAAGATGTTCTACGTTTATGTCCTGAAGAGCTTTGCGAACAATAGGTATTATTTTGGCTACACTAACGACATAAATTCAAGATTACGGAGACACAATAATGGAGATGTTCGGTCAACGCGTAAGTTTCGACCGTGGATGTTATTGGGATTTGAAGTATATGAAAAGCGTAATGAGGCAAGATGGCGAGAGCATGAATTAAAGAATCACGGGACAAAGAGGAATAGATTTATTAAAACTTTGGAAGAAAATATCAAACAAATAACTTGAATGGTGAAATCGGGGCTCCACCCCGGAGGGCTGAAGGTTATGCCAAAAGACACCAGAAACATGGATTTCAAAGATATCTCGACGATGCGATGGGCGAATGTAACGAAACGATTGTCGGGTTAGAACAATGCAAAGATTTATATGGGGCAAATGTGGATAAGAGGTTGTGTGAAGATCTTATTGATCTATATGATAAATCCGGAAGACAGCTCTATAACTTATCATTGGCATGGAGCAAATTTAAAAGACGACTAACGTAACCTTTTTCTAACGAAACGGGCCTCGTAGCCGTAACCTAAAACCGAGGAGGAATTCATGATTCCCAGGCGAATTCTCATCGTGGATGATGAGGAGAGTTTTCGAAATGTATTGACCGTTATTTTAAGAAAAGAGGGATATGAAGTAGAGGGCGCGGCCAATGGAGAAGATGGGTTGAATAAAATCTCCGGTGCGGCGTTTGATCACATCCTTTGCGATATCCGGATGCCGCAGATGGACGGCCTTGAATTCTTACAGGAATCGAAGAAAACGGGGGTTGAGGCTCCGATTATTATGATGTCCGCTTTTGGGACCATTGATACGGCTATCGAAGCCATGAAATCGGGCGCCTATGATTATATCTCAAAACCATTCAAACCGGATGAAATTATTCTAACTCTGAAAAAGGCGGAGGAGAGGGAAAGGCTTAGAAAAGAGAATGAACTTCTCCGAAAAGAGGTTAAGAGGGAATACAGCTTTGAAAATATCGTCAGCAAAAACGATAAAATGAACAAGATATTCGAGATCATCAAGAAGGTGGCGCCTTACAAATCGACCATCCTCATCACAGGAGAAAGCGGAACAGGCAAGGAGTTGGTCGCCAGAGCGATCCACTATAATAGCGACCGGTCAAAAATGTTCTTCGTCCCGGTCAATTGCGGAGCCATCCCAGAGAATCTCCTCGAAAGCGAACTTTTCGGCCATGTGAAAGGCGCCTTTACCGATGCCATCCGAACCAAAAAGGGACTCTTTGAGGAGGCCGACGGAGGAACGATCTTTCTGGACGAGATCGGGGAGTTGCCGCCTCAACTTCAGGTCAAACTCCTGCGGGTGCTTCAGGATGGAGAAATCAGGAGGGTAGGGGAATCGAAATCCATTCAAATCGATGTGAGAATCATTGCGGCAACGGTTAAAGATCTCACAAGAGAAGTCAATGAAGGACGATTCAGAGACGACCTGTTCTACCGTTTAAATGTTCTTCACCTTTCCATCCCGCCGCTTCGCGAAAGAAAAGAAGATATTCCCATTCTCATCCAGCATTTTATCAATAAGCACAACCAGGGTTTGAACAAGAATATAAAAGATATGGACACAAAGGCCCTCGAACTATTGATGAACTATAAATGGTCCGGGAATGTGCGGGAGCTGGAAAATACGATCGAAAGGGCTGTGGTATTGACGGATGGAGAAAGAATTGAATTGGATAATCTCCCTTTCGAGATTCAGAATTTTCAGAACGAAGTTCCAATGGTCTCCATGGCTGAAGAGGAATATTCGGTTAAAAAAGCCTCAAGAATGTTGGAGATAGGGTTAATCCGGAAGGCTTTAAGAAAGACCAAGGGAAACCATACCCATGCAGCAAAGCTGCTTGAAATCAGCCACCGGGCATTGCTCTATAAAATAAAGGATTACGGGATTCTGGAGAGTTGATTTTTAAGAAAATAAGTTGTTGAAAGGCTACGGTCACGAAGCCCGTTTCGGCACTCGGTTACGGTTACGTGTAAAGACTACCTCTAAAAATGTCCTTCCGGCGAAAGCCGGAATCCAGATATTCTTGATATGACTGGACTCCCGCCGGAGTTTATCCCGTACTTGATACGGGGCGGGAGTGACGAATTTGGAATTATTAGAGGTTCCCTAAAGAATTAAACACGACAGACGTAGCCTTTTTAAAAACGATATGGGCCTCGTTGCTCTAACCTTTACCCTTTTGTTTTAATTTTGACATTTGACCCATTTTGGAGTATAAAAATCGATAGGAGGAAACGAATGGCAATCCAACTATTTTCCCTCCTTATCATATTGCCTCTCCTTCTTGGAATCTTCTCTTGCGGACGCTCTGATCAGCTAGAGCCTAAATCAAAAACCAATTCGCCGCCTGTAATCAGGTCGGCTACGATTTTACCGGAGAATCCCACGCGGGAAAAAGACCTTGCCGTGACTGTTCAGGGGGAGGACCCGGACCAGGACCCCATCACCTACATCTACCAATGGGTTAAAAACGATGAAGAGATGGTAGGAGAGAAGAAGAATATCCTAAGAAGCGGAACTTTTAAAAAAGGGGATATCCTACAAGTTAAGGTGGCGCCCTCCGATGGCAAGGTGGAAGGAAAGCCTTTTTTGTCAAATCCGGTAAAAGTCCTTAATTCTCCACCGATTGTTCAGGAAGTGAGAATCGAACCGAAAGTTGCTTCTGCAAACGAGGATTTAAAGGCGGTCGTCAAAGGGTTTGATCAGGATGGGGATTTTATCTATTACGCCTACAAATGGGAAAAGAGCGGGATGCTCATACCGGAAGAAGGTAAGGAGATATTGGAACGAAATCGATTCAAAAAAGGAGACTCCATTACTGTCATTGTGACTTCGGATGATCGGGAAGTGGCTGGCGCTCCCAAAAAATCGGATGCAGTCATCATATCCAACAGCCCTCCCCTCATTGTTTCATCCCCACCAACTTCTGTAGAGAAATCAACCTATCTCTATCAGGTCAAAGCAAATGACCCTGACAATGATCCCGTGACCTTCGTTTTAAAATCAGGGCCAAAGGGAATGGAGATTGATAAAAATACTGGACTCATCCGCTGGGAGATTCGGAAGGAAGACAAAGGAACCCACCAGATAGAGATTGAAGCCTCTGATAACGAAGGAGCAAGAAGCGCCCAGCGATACCTTTTGAATGTTGAATTCAAACCATAATAGTAAACCTGCACTTCTGAATAGGCCTTCAAAAACATGTTATTTTTTTGGTAAATAGAACGCCTCCAATGTTTGATGGTTTTGCCTTATTTTTTCCTTACCATTCCCACAAATTCTTTCACATCGATGATCTTGATTCCATGGAACTGTTTGAGGTTTCTCAGGTGGGGATCTCTGGAGACGATGAAGGCGACTTTGGCCTCCATGGCACATGCAAGGAATATGTTGTCCGATGGGTCCTCCTTGATCTTATGAAGACTGTAGCGGCCTTCGGTGAAAAAAGCCTTCTCAATAACCAAACCGGTAAACTCATCGATATCCTCTTTTGAAGGTTTAAACTGTTCCAGGATCCGGGGATAATGCAGCACCCGATAGAGCTCTGCCATAATCTCCTTCGATGTTGCCAGCGTGAACGCCCCATCTGCAATCATGTCCCTGAGCTCTCTGGCCAATTCCCCTCTTGGAAACGCCACACTGACCATCACGCTGGTATCGATGACCGCCTTAAGCACGGGCACGCCCTTTTGCCCTGACCGTTGTAACTGCCTCATCAATCACCTTGTCGATTTCATCCTGGGGATAGTCCTTAACCCCCTTTGCCAGCTTGTCCGTTATGTCTCTGAATCTTTGAGACCAGGACTTTTCGGTTTTCGGTCTCATCACCTTCTCCACTTGATGTTTCACAATAATTCCCTCCAGCATTTTTTTAACGGCCTGTCTTTCCCCTTCGTCCAGAGCAGAGATCATCTCGAACTGTTCTAAAAGCTCTCGGTCCATGAGCCTGTTAGCTGCGATCCCCGTGGTTTTGTCAAAAAACATCTCGTCTATGGAAACTCCAAGAGCCTTGGCCAGTCGAGCGCTTACCTCAAGAGTAGGGGAGGACTTATCCGCTTCATATCGCCTGATTTGAGAGATTGCTACCCCGCTTTGTTTAACCAGTTCTTCCTGTGTTAAGCCTTTTTCTTTTCTGAATCTCGATAGATTCCTTCCAAATGACATCGAAAGAACCTCCTTTGGTATGCTTGTCTTGGGATCGAATTTCAACACAGGGTTTTGAGAACCCTTGTCAGAGCATGAAGATACCTTTTATGATATTAAACATACCTAATTGAGTATTATAAATATTTTAGGTTTAAAGTCAAGGTTTTTCTCTTGACCGGAGACCCCCCTCAGTTAAGGGTGTCATTCCATAAGTCGATAGGCGGGGCCTGCTGCAGGTCTAACCCCGCCTCCAACATAGTCGGGACAGGCCTCTGGCTCAGGCTCCGCCCCAGCCTCCGGCTCGTAAGAGCCTACGGCTCGGAGAGAGGGACTCCTGGCCCGGAGGGAAGAGCCTCTGGCTCGGAGAGAATGTCCCGCCTATCGGTACAGTTAAATTTTATCAGGCATGTTGTGACTCCCCTTAACTGAGGGGGTTAAAACCCTCTCTTTAAAATGTTTGACTTTTGTTCTTATTCTATGATTAAATGAGACCAATTTTCACATACGCTCTTTGAAAATCAGGCCCAAAATCGGGAGATTTGAATGAGAAAGGAGTCCGGTAGGGACGAATGAAAATGGGGGCTGAAAATAGCCAATTCTTAAATCAGATTCAATCGTCCCGATGGGACTGTTGTATTATATTTTCTTCCCAGCGATGAATCGCTGGGCTATTGTCATGCAGGCCCCCCTGGGGCATTAGAACAATTAAGTTACCGTCCATGTGCATAATACCTGTAAATTTTCATACTTCGAGAGTGACAAACCCATCGTGAAAGTCTTACTATGAAATAAATTCATACCCCATGAGACAATTTTCAGGGTTTTT
>VGRU01000141.1 GCA_016875255.1 Deltaproteobacteria bacterium | reverse complement strand
TTTTGGCCTCTTTAAACTCCAAGCGCTGGTGTTCTGTAGAAACGCTGCGCCACACATTGATTTGGTCGATAGTAATGCTCATTTTACTCCTTTAAAAAATCATCGAGCAAGCCTTCAGTTTCTTTTTCCAAGGCCGTTATGTCGGCGCGGATCTCCTCCAGTGTGCGAAGAGGTTGTGGTTTGTAAAAGTATCGTGTGAAGGAAATCTCATAACCGATCTTGGTAGCAGATTCGTCTATCCACGCATCGGGCACATAAGGGAGGACCTCGCGGCGAAAGAAAGCCTCGATTCCTCCCTCTTCCAGCAAGGGTATCTGTTCGGTGTCGCGGAGGTCGGTATCGGGTTCATATTCGACGACAGCAGGTTTGCCGTCGATATTGACCGCAAACAACCCATGCAGGGGATCGGGATCAGTGCCCTTCTTATGTATCTTCCTGATGACCGGCGGTGCATCTTCTAACCGTTCGGTGGTCTCCTTTAACACCTTGATCTCTTTTGGCGAGTAGGCGCGGTTGGAATCAATCCCCTTGAGCCTGAGCGGACGCTCGACCGGGACCTTCCAGTAGCCAAAGGCTTCGTTGGGAAAGATTTTTGACTGTTCGGTCTCCTCAAATGCGAGGAATGTGTTCATGACACGCTTGATATCCTCTTCGGAGAGTTCGCAGTTCTTCCTGCCAAGGTTTTTACGGAGTGGTTTGAACCAGGAAGTAGCATCAATGAGTTGAATCTTTCCGCGGCGGTGCTCCGGCTTGCGATTCGTCAGCACCCAGATGTAGGTTGCAATGCCGGTGTTGTAAAACATATTGAGCGGAAGGGCGATGATCGCCTCCAGCCAATCGTTCTCTATAATCCAGCGGCGGATGTTGCTTTCGCCCTGCCCGGCGTCGCCAGTGAAGAGTGAAGAGCCGTTATGCACCTCAGCAATGCGGCTTCCGAGCGTCGTCTTTTGCTTCATCTTTGACAGTTTGTTAACAAGGAACATGAGCTGGCCATCGCTGGAGCGGGTAATAAGGCTAAACTCCGGATTTCCGTCATGCTCGATGATGAATCGAGGGTCGCGGATGTCGCCCTTTCCTCCCATACGTTCAAGGTCGGTCTTCCAGCTCTTGCCGTAAGGAGGATTGGAAAGCATGAAGTCAAACTCGCGTCCTAAAAAGCCATCCTGCGAGAGAGTGGAGCCAAAACGGAAGTTTTCAGCCTCTTCTCCTTCCCCTTTAAGGAGCAGATCTGCCTTTGTGATGGCATAGGTCTCAGGGTTAACCTCCTGGCCGAAGAGGTGGATAGATTCCTCTTTGCCATGCTCTCGGGCAAGATCACGGAGCCTTGTTTCAGCCACTGTCAACATACCTCCGGTGCCGCAGGCGCCATCGTAAACAAGATAAGTTCCGGACTCAATCTGGTCGGCAATCGGAAGAAAGATGAGATCGGCCATCAGCCTTACCACATCGCGAGGAGTGAAGTGCTCCCCTGCCTCCTCATTATTTTCTTCGTTAAAACGCCGGATGAGTTCTTCGAAGATCGTGCCCATGGCATGATTATCAAGACCAGGAAGTCGTTCCGAACCATCAATGTTGAGAACAGGTTGGGGACTGAGGTTGATTGAATGGTCGAGGAACTTTTCGATCAGGCTGCCGAGGATGTCGGCTTCGACCAGTGTGGGAATCTGGTTTCGAAATTTGAACTTATCGAGAATCTCCTGAACATTTGGGGAGAAGCCGTCGAGGTATGCCTCAAAGTCCACCTTGAGCTGTTGAGTCTTGGCGCGGGCACGCAGGTCGCGAAGGGTGAATGGGGATGCGTTGTAAAAAGCCTGGCCTGATGCCTGCCTCAAAGCTGCATCCTGGTTGGCGATGCCGGCGTCGTCAAGCGTTTTCTTCATGTCCAGCACAGCCTTCTTGGTTGGCTCGAGCACGGCATCAAGACGCCGAATGACAACCATGGGAAGAATCACGTCCCGATACTTACCGCGGACATAGACATCTCTCAAAACATCATCGGCAATCCCCCAGATAAAATTCGCAATCCAATTCAGGTTGTTATTGCTCATTACAGCTCCGCTTTTTAGATCCTAAAGACTTGGATTTGGGGGATGTTGCTAAAATCTTTCACTTTTCTTTCCCTTCCAGAACATATTTCCCCCATTAAAATTCGAATCTGGTCAACCTTCTGCCATTCGCCATCAAGTGCCAGTAGGGACCCAATTTCGAAATAGGCTGTGGCGATATCGACGGCTTTGGAAATTTGGCACCAATCATGGAGATACCTCAGGACTTTCCAGTTTTCTTCGCTATTATCAACGATAAAGAGTTCGCTACCGGTTACACTTGTTCGTTTTGGCATAAATTAGCTTCCCCCAGGTTGAAAAGCTCAATTTATTTTTGTTTCGCACACCCAATATCTAATTTCTATTTTCACCTAACTCTACTAACTTTTTTTTAATCCTTATTACCTCTCGACCTTATCGTGGGAAAGGAAAGAATTGACTTTGGTAGGAGTTTAGCAGATTGGGGGAAAAAATCAACCCTTCGGCTATCCCTGGTCTAAAGCCCGTGGTTTGCTCAGGGTTGATACTGAGCGGCGCTTTTGACCCCGTCCTAAAGGGCGGGGTTTGGCCTGTCGAAGTATCAACAGATTTCCCCATTTTCAGCGCTTACTGAGGAATCCATAATTGAGAAGGCATATTGTCATCCCCGTGGAGGCGGGAATCCAGGGACATATAGAACTGGGTTCCTGTTTTCACAGGAAACCCTGGATTCCTGGTCAAGCCAGGAATGACAAAGCAGGGGGAGTGTCTATATAATTATGGACGGATTAGTAAGTGTTTGAGGAATCTTAATCGAGCCAAAAGTTTAATTCAATAAATTTCCCTCTCCCCATCTCCCAATCACCCGATCTCCCTAATCTTTCCTAATAAGCCTTGCAACAAAAAAACCATCCATTCCATTCTTAGGAGGAAAGGTCTTGAGGTATCCGTCTTTGATGAAGGGATGGCACTTCTCCGGCAGAAGATTGAAAATTGGCTCCAGTTGAAATTCCGGGTGGGTCTTAAGGAAATTTTCAACCACATCCTCGTTCTCCTCGCGAAAGACCGTGCAGGTGCTATAGACGAGAACACCCCCTTTTTTCACATACTCTGAGAGATGAGTTAAAATTTCCAACTGCAGGTCACTCAATCGTTTTATATCTTCCTCTCCCTTTCTCCACTTCAAATCCGGGTTCTTCCGGAGCGTTCCAAACCCGGAACAGGGAACATCTGCGAGGACTCGGTCAAATATCATTCCCTCCAGATTGGGAAGAGATCGGGTTGCGTCTCCTTTCAAAGTTTTCACAATCTTTATTCCCAGCCTTTGGCACATCTCCTCGATGAGGGCCAGCTTATCTTTTGTGAGATCCAACGCATAGACCTCTCCCCTATTCTCCATCCATTGAGCGATGTGCGTAGTCTTCCCTCCGGGCGAGGCGCAACCGTCCAGGATTTTCTCTCCTGATTTTGGATCCAGGACAGATGTGACCAGTTGAGAACCCTCATCCTGAATGATGAAAAAGCCGTCGTTGAGAAAGGGTAACGCAGAGGTGGGCGGAGGATCATCCAGTAGAATTCCTTCCAATGAATAATCGGCTGGAATCGCCTTCAACCCCTTTTTTCTCAGTTTCTCAATCAGTTCTTCCCTGCCCATCTTTAAGGTATTCGTCCTGAGCGTGAGTGGAGAAATCCGGTTATTGAATACGCAGGCATCCAAGGTCTCTTCAATTCCCATCTCTTTGATCCACCGTTGGACCAACCAGAGGGGATGGGAATGGATGACTGAGAGATGAAGGGCCGGGTCTTGATCGATTTCAGGATAGGGTATCTCTTCCTTCTTACGGAGAAAAGAGCGGAGGATGGCATTGACAAACCCGCCTCCCCCCGAACCTCGGTGCCTTTTGGCTAACTCGACCGATTCATTCACTGCGGCCGAGGCCGGGGTCCGGGTCAAAAACTCGATCTGGTAGAGTCCGAGACGGAGGATGTTGAGCGTCTCCATCTCGATCTTTTCGAATGGGATATTTAAGAGATGACGGATGGACCAGTCAAGTTTCTCCCTCCATCGGAGGACTCCATAGGTCAATTCTGTGAGAAAGGCTCGATCGAGAGGAGTGAGATGCCGGTATCTTTTGAAGGAATCGCTTAAGAGGTGGTCAGGATGGCGATCCGCTTTTTCCAGTTGATTCAGGATTTCAATACAGATCGCCCTCGGTGTCTTCTTTTTGAAGTTCCTCATAGGATGGAACTTCCCGGAGATGAAATACCATTTATATTGTGTCCTGCTGCCCCGTCCCAGGGCCGGGCAGCAGGACACTTGCCGGTCAAAACCTGCCTGTTCTCGCCATCTCTTCAAGCCTGGCGACTCGTTCTTCAATCGGAGGATGTGTGCTGAACAGGGAGAGAACTCCTCCTCCGCTTAATGGATTGACGATGAACATATGGGCAGTCGATGGATTGGCCTCCATTGGAATCCGGCGGGCCGCCATGTGAAGCTTGCCAAGGGCTTTTGAAAGTGAGAGAGGATGACTGAGGTGCGCTCCTCCTGCGTCAGCTAAATATTCTCTCGACCTGGAAATCGCCATCTGAATGAGCATGGCCGCTATTGAGGCAACCATTGTAGTGATAAGAACGAAGATAATATTTCCTCCGCCCCTGCCTTCACCGTCAGATCGTCCGCCGCCGAAGATGGCCCCCCAGCGCGCCATGGAAGCGAGCATGCTGATCGCACCGGCAAGGGTTGCGGCGATGGTGCTGATGAGGATGTCTCTGTGCTTGATATGGGAGAGTTCGTGGCCAATCACACCTGTCAACTCGTCTTTCGACAGGATTCTCATCAGTCCGGTTGTCACTGCCACAGCGGCATGTTCGGGGTTTCGGCCTGTGGCAAAGGCATTGGGCGTATCGTTCTCCATGATATAGACCTTTGGCATCGGCATAGAGGCCTTGCTCGTCAATTCCGAGACGATCCGGTAAAGATCAGAAGCCTCTGACTGGGAGACCTCCTTCGCTCCATACATCTTGAGCACGATTTTATCGCTAAACCAGTAGGCAACAAAGTTCATCAGCGCGGCAAAGACAAAGGCAATGACGGCCCCGTTCTTTCCACCAATGGCAGAACCCACAATAATGAAAAGACCGGTTAGTACGAGCATTAAAAGGAATGTCTTAAAATAGTTCATTGCTTATGGAAACCTCCTTTTTCCGAATAAGTATAATAATCGATTGAACTTTTGTCAAATGATTGAAGGGGTGGTTTCGGGCTTGAGGAAGTCTAAAATGGCTGCTTTCACTTTTCCAATATCAGCCTTGGTATTGATACAGGGGCCAAAAGGCCTCTCGTTGAGGATGCCGATGACCGGGATGGGATAGGTATCCTGGATGCCGCTTGTCAGATCGAGCTCACAGGCCACTGCTACAATGGCCTCGGGTCTGTTTTCTACGATGATTCTCCTCGCCAGCGTCCCTCCGGTTGCCACCGCAATCTTTATCTGATACTGGTCCGCCAGCTCGATCAGGTCTTTGATCTCGCACTTCCCGCACCCTTCGCAGTTCTTGATATTCCCTGTGATCTTGATCTGGCAGTCAAAATCCTGGATGCAATGCGGGAGAAGAAGGAGGAGCCGGTTGGGCTTTGCCCTGTGATGGTTTGACCGGACGAGGTGGTTGTTCAGCTCGATGAAGGACTGCTGAACTTTCTCCTTTGACACCCCTACGACTTTTCCCATCAGGATCATGAAGGGAAAAAGGACCTTTGCCACGATCCCCCTCAGTCTCTGGGAGAAGAGAATATCTTTGCCCCGGAGGACGGTGAAAATAAGGAGAAGCCCGCCGGAGAACATAAAGAAAACGAAGATGGCAAGGATGAGGCTATAGAGAGAGGGTAAAGCGGAATGAATGTTCTTCAGCCCCACCAGCGGAACATACCAGAGGAGAAAGGTGAAAAAAGAGAGAATCAGACAGGTCAGGACCAGCAGTCCGATAAAGATTCTTTTTTTAGGAGTAGGTTCCAAAGTAACCTCTTTAGTTCGGAGTGATGAGTTCGTAGTTCGGAGCAAAAGAATTTAATTCTCCGTATCAATTTAGGGATTTGAAAAAATATCTAATCCCCCTTCATCCCCCTCCTTCGACAAGCTCAGGATGGTGAGCATGCCGAACCATTTGTCAAAAGGGGGAAATCCTTTTTCCTCCCTTTGGCAAAGGGAGGTGGGGAGGGATTTTACAAGTTTTTTTTAACAGCTAAATTGTTACAATTCTCCGAACTCTGAACTCCGAACTACGAACTCAATTAATGAAAGACAGTGCCAACCGTGATTCTATGACCGGCGAGAAAATCCCGGACGCTCATCTTTCTTTTTCCTTCCGGTTGAACTTCTCTGATCAAGAGGGAGCCCTCTCCAGTCCCGACCTCGATAAAATCAGAGCCCACCCAGATGATCGAGCCTGCCCCTACCTGTGAGATTCCCTTCCGAACCTCTCCTCGATAGATTTTTAGCAGACCCTTCTCCCATCCTGTAAACGCCCCTGGCCATGGATTGAATGCCCGGACCTTCAGATCGATCTCTTCTGCTGGCCTCTTCCAATCGATCCGGCCATCTTCCTTCTTCAGGGAAGGAGCATATGTGGCTTTGGAATGGTTCTGTGGTAATGGAGAGAGAGCGCCTGCCTTCATCCTTTCCACTGTCTCTATCAGCAATCGACCACCCAGAGAGGATAACTTTCCCTGAAGGGTCTCTCCGGTATCCTCCTTCTCTATCGGGAGCTCAGCCTGCATCAGGATATCTCCGGTATCCATGCCTTCATCCATCAGCATCGTGGTGATACCGGTCTTCTTCTCTCCCCTGAGGATGGCCCAGGCGATGGGAGCCGCTCCTCGATACATGGGCAGAATCGAACCATGGACATTGACCGCTCCGAATCTTGGAACCTCCAGAAGGGTCTTGGGCAAGATCTGACCGAAGGCCACCACAACAAAGAGGTCAGGCGTAAGAGCTTTCATCGTCTCCAGAAAGGAACTCTCTTTAACTTTCTCCGGCTGGTGCAAAGCGACCCCGTGCTGAAGCGCAAATTCTTTGACCGGAGAGGGACTCCTTTTTCGCCCTCTTCCTCTTTCCCGGTCCGGCTGTGTCACCACTGCCACAACCTCATCCGGTCCCTGGAATAACCCCTCAAGGGAAGGAATGGCAAAGGCCGGGGTCCCAAAAAAAACGATGCGCCAGTGGGATGTGATCAATCCTTTTCTTCCTTCTTTTTCTCTTTCCTTAATTTATTCCGGTAGAGCTCTCTCTTGAGCCGGCTGATGCGATCGATGATGAGCATTCCGTTGAGGTGATCGATTTCGTGCTGAATGGCAATGGCCAGCATCCCATCGGCTGAAATCTCGATCTCTATTCCCGATGGAGAAAACCCTCTGACCAGAACCTTCTCCTTTCTCTTCACCTTTTCCAAACAGTCGGGAACGCTCAGGCATCCCTCTTCATGTTCGATCTCACCCTCCTCAGAGATGATTTCGGGATTGACCATCGCGAAGAACTCCTTTTCAGGATCGATGGGGCTGATATCGACGACGATGACCCTCCGGGAATCCCCAACCTGACACGCGGCCAGCCCGATCCCATTCGCCTGATACATCGTCTCCGTCATATCCCGGATCAATTTTTTAACTTCCCCATCGATCCGGTCCACATTTTCACACCGTTTCTTCAATAGGGGATGAGGATACTTGAGAATCTCTAAAACAGCCACCCTCCTTACCTCCTCTGCGCTCTCTTTAAATAAAATAACATAAAAAGGGAGGTCAAGGCCAAAAAAATTCCTATCCCCTGAGAAGTGGAGACAATCCCTCCGAAAAAAAACCCTCTTGGGTCATCTCTCAAAAATTCGATCATGAATCGGAGGGATGAGTAAAGGAGGAGGAAGAGATAGAAGATCTGACCTTCGAAGGTCTTTCTTCTCCTCATCCAGTTGAGAAAAAAGAAGATGGCAAGACTGCCGAGCGCCTCATAAACCTGCGTGGGATGGAGACTGATATTTAGACGGGCCAGTGAGTTCGGATCAATGAAGGTGGTCCCCCAGGGCAAAAAGGTCTCCTTACCGTAACAGCACCCGGCGAAGAAGCAGCCAAGCCTGCCAAAGAAGAGCCCCAGGGCAATGGAGGGCGAGAAGAGGTCGGCAAACTTCCACACCGGAAGCCGGTTCCACCTTAAATATCCAAATGAAATGGCAACAGCAAGGAGGAGTCCTCCGTAAAAAACCAGCCCTCCCTCCCAGATCCTGAAAATCTGAAGAGGATCGTCACGAAAATGTTCAAGGTTAACCAGGACGAAGAGCAGTCTTGAACCCACGATAGCGGAGATCACAATCAGGAAAAGTAAATCGACTATCCTCTCATCGGAGATGGACTCCTGTCGACCTCTCCGAATGGCGAGAATGGATCCCAGGACAAAACCAATGGCGATAAAGAACCCGTAAGCATAAATGTTCAAACTGCCCAGGCGAAAGAGGATTGGAAACATAGTTCGGAGTTTAGAGTTCGCCTGCCCGCCGTACAAGTACTTTGGCAGGCGGGGAGTTCGGAGTAAAAATCATGATGGCTTCTTCAATCTTTTTTTGTCGTGAAACAATAGCTCAAAGGCCATCAGGCCGATGCCGATGGTGATGGCGGAATCCGCAATATTGAAAGCAGGCCAGTGGTATGAGAAAAGGTGAAAATCGAGAAAGTCAACCACTTCTCCATGTCGAATTCGGTCGATGAGATTTCCAATGGCTCCGCTCAGGACGAGGGACAGCGACAGGGCGAGGATTCGCTCCTGTTCCTTCGCCTTATGGAGGAGGTAAAGGATCACTCCGACCGCAGCCAGGGCAACTGCAATGAAGAAGACAGAGCCAATTCCATCTTTTTTGCCTGCAAGGATCCCGAAGGCTCCACCGGTGTTTCTCAGGTGGGTGAGGTTAAAGAATCCATCGATGACTTCGATGATCTGATAAAGACGGATCCTTTGCTGGACCTCATATTTGGTATACTGATCCAGCGCAAGAATAAAGACAAGGCAAATCAACAGCACCCAGTACTTACGTTTCATTATACCCCTATAGAAGGTTACGGTTAGGAAGCCCGTTTCGGTTAAGATCAATCTCGTTTCACGGTGACGATGCTCGTATCGAAGCACGAAGCTCGAAACTTGAACCTCGAATTTCCAGCATCGATATACGAGCATCGATACGAGTTTCGACAACGACAACCGTATCCCTCTAATGACGATACGGGCATTTTTGCCCTAACCCTTGCCAAAGACTTATCTTCTAATTTTCTTTCAGCGCCTCCACACATCTTCCGCAGGCAGTCAGATGCCCCGGATTTTTCCCTACACTGACATCATAATTCCAGCATCGTTCGCATTTCTCTCCATCTGCACGGAGGACCTCAACGCTCACCCCCT
>VGRU01000140.1 GCA_016875255.1 Deltaproteobacteria bacterium | reverse complement strand
GCGATGGAACGAAGTTCGCCCCTCAGTATCTTGAGACCAGGCTCAAATTCAGCCCTTATATCAGGGAAGTCTGGGCCATCGGAGACAAAAAACCTTATGTCACGATCGTGATCTGCATCGATTATGCTGTCGTGGGCAATTGGGCAGAGGCCCGGAATATCGTCTACTCAAGCTACCCTGAACTTTCTCAGATCCCGCAAATCTATGAATTGATCCAAAAGGAAATCGTCAAGATGAACCGTGACCTTCCTCCGGTTGCCCGGGTGAAGAAATTTGTCAATCTCTATAAGGAGTTTGATGCGGATGACGACGAATTAACCCGGACCCGAAAACTGAGAAGGGCATTTGTCGAAGAACGCTATAAGGATATTGTCAATGGGCTTTACTCGGATGTAAGCACGGTCCATATGGACACCAACATCACCTATGAAGACGGAAGGGTGATCCATATTAAAACAGACATGAAAGTAATGGAAGTGCCACAGTAAAAGATCAATGGTCAATGTGCAATGGTCAATTTGCAATGATCAATGGACAATTATCAATGAAAAGCAAAACATAGATGGTCAACCGGTAATGATCGATTGGAAGCCACGATTGAGATGAACGGAAAAGGCGACCAGCTTTCGGAGCGTTTGCTTGATTTTGTAGTGAAGATCATAAAAATTGCCGAAGCCCTACCAAAGACAATTTCAGGTAGACATGTCGGAGGGCAATTGGTACGCGCTGGGACATCCTCCGGTTCCAACTATGAAGAAGGTTGTGGTGCCGAATCAAGATCCGATTTTATCCACAAAATGAGTATCGTCCTGAAGGAATTGAAAGAGAGCCGTTTTTGGCTCCGAGCGATCCACCGGACCCAAATGCTCTCTCCAAAAGAGGTTCAGCCCCTGATAGACGAGTGTGGAGAGCTTTGTGCCATCATCGGGAAAAGCGTTAGTACCGCCAGGAGAAGAAGGGTCGATAACCAATGATCAATGTTCAATTGCCAATGTTCAATGGTCAATGACTATTAACAATAAGAAAGTTCCTAACAAAATGATAATTGATTATTGAAAACTGATCATTGATAATTGCTTTTTTAGGGAGGTTTTCATGGAAATCTTTTTGCAGCTTTTAATTACAGGGATTCTGGTGGGGAGTATCTATGCCCTGGTGGCTCTTGGATGGACGCTGATCTATAAATGCTCCGGCGTCCTCAATCTGGCCATGGGCGAATTAACACTCATCGGGGCCTATGTCTGCCTGACCTTTTATCACTGGGGGATTCCTTTCATCCTGGCCCTGTTTTTCACACTGATCATTGGATTTATTCTTGGGGTTTTAACGGAAATCATCTTTTTAAGGCCAATGGTCGGAGAGCCCCATCTTGCCGTCATCATGGTCACCGTCGGACTTGCCTTTTTCTTTAAGGGGCTGGTCATGCTCGTCTGGGGAACGGATACCGTCGTATTCTCTCCCCCTGTATTTCCGATAGAACCCGTCTTCCTCGGAAAGGTCGTCGTCGGCCAGGTATTCCTGTGGGCTTTTGTCGCCTCCATCATCCTCCTTGTCGCCTTTGTCTCCTTCTTCAAATTTACGAAGTGGGGACTCTCGATGCAGGCAACGGCTGACGATGAGATGGCCGCCCTTTCCTTGGGGGTCAATGCAAAGGTGGTCTATGCCCTTGCCTGGGCGATCGCCTTCATGGCTGCAGGGGTGGGCGGAACCCTGCTCGGGAATATCAACGGTCTTAATATCTCCGTGGGTTATCTGGGCTTATTGGTGTTACCGGCAGTCGTTCTGGGGGGCCTTAACTCTGTCCCGGGAGCGATCGTCGGCGGTCTGGTCATCGGTATTCTTCAGAATCTGGCAGATGGCTATCTGAGCCGTTACACCCCGGGCGGGGTCAAAGAGGTCTTTCCCTTTGCGGTCATGGTCATCGTTTTGCTCTTTAAGCCTTACGGACTATGGGGATGGGTCCGAATCGAAAGAGTCTAAAAGATCAATGGTCAATGACCAATGATCAATTCACATTTTTCAATATAGAAGAAG
Source organism: Deltaproteobacteria bacterium (assembly GCA_016875255.1). The sequence goes on along the minus strand of VGRU01000140.1, from coordinate 7,482 downwards.
TTTCTAATTTCGTTTTTTATTGGTCATTGATCATTGATAATTGACTATTGATAATTGGAGGTTTCTATGAGTTATCGTCCTTGTGGTAACTATCATCAATACTATAAACAGGACCATGCCTGGTGGCAGACCAAATTTGTCTGGGGGAAAATGATCTTCTTATTCATCACCATCTTTTACCTCTTCCCCCAGTATGCCGGGATGTACGTGATCTCGATTGCCAATGTCGTGGGTTATACCATTCTCTCTGCCATGGGAGTTCAATTGCTCATCGGCTACTGTGGTCAGATCACCCTCGGACATTCCGCTTTTCTGGCGATGGGGGCATATACCTGTACGCTACTGATGCTTCAACTTCATATCCCCTACCCTATTGCCATGATCATGGGGGGAATTGTTGGAGGTCTATGGTCTGTCCTGTTTGGCCTCCCCTCCGCCCGGGTGAAGGGATTCTATCTTATTATGACCACGATGGCCGCTCAATTTCTCACGGTTGAATTTTTCATCACCCAGTATGTCAGCCAGATTGGCGGAAGAGGGGTTGCCTTCTCCATTCCACCGGGAGCAGTGAAGATCGGCCCCTGGATGATCAAGGATGACAAAGATGTCTATTATCTTATGGTGATACTGGTTGTCCTATTAACTGTTATCATGGCAAATCTTGTGCGTTCAAAGATCGGCCGTGCCTGGATTGCCATTCGGGACAACGATATCGCCGCAGAAACAATGGGCGTAAATATCGTTTTGTATAAACTCTTAGCCTTTTTTGTGGCAGGATTCTTCGGCGGGATTGCCGGCGCCTTCTGGGTCACCTCTCTGGCGGCTGTCAGCCCCGAACACTTCCATTTTGGCTGGTCTCTCTGGCTCGTAGGTGTCATCCTCATCGGAGGAGTAGGAAGCATTCATGGGACCATTTTCGGAGCATTGTTTATGACCCTCATACCGGAGGGGCTCAAATTCCTCATCTTCATCCTCACCCAGAATCCTGTCTTTGTAAATATGATGCCCTTTTTACCCCTTTTGTTGGAGAAATTTCTCTTTGTGAAAGAGGCCGCCTTCGGTCTGGCCATCGCCCTCTTTCTCATCTATGAACCGAATGGAATCTCTTATCGCTGGTGGCAGATTAAGAACTACTTTAACTTGTGGCCGTTTTCATATTAATCCCTTTTTCCCCTTCCCCTGGGAGGCTGTGGCGTAATAGGGGAAATTGAAAAAATGTCATGCCGAACTAGTTTCGGCATCTAATCCTTCCAACAACTTACGAGACCCTGAAACAAGTTCAGGGTGACAAATTAGTAATTACGACACAGTCTCTGGTAGGAGGGGAAAAAATATATGATGAAGGAGGTGGTGCACGTCGCTGGATGGTGGGAGTAATATTTTGAGGGGTTGTTGTCATATCCATATTATGTTTTTCCAAGTCTTTACAGGAGGTGAAAAATGAGAATTAAAATGATTATTGGTATCTGCTTTGTTTTATGCTTCATTGCTTCTTGGGCTATAGGTCAAGAAGTGAGACTGGGAGCCCTCCAGGACACAACCGGAGCCACTTCTGATGTGGGCAAGGATGAGGCTCTCGGTGTGCGGGAAGCCACCCAGTATTTCAATGATGTGGGGGGGATTAATGGTAAAAGGATCCGATTGTTCCAATATGACTATGGATACCGGGTTCCTGAAGCCATCACGACTTACAAACGCTTCCGGGATTATGATAAGGTGGTCATGGTTTTAGGATGGGGGACCGGTGATACCGAAGCCCTTTCACCCACCATCAATGCGGACAAGATGCCCTACCTCTCCAGTTCTTTTTCTGGCCATCTGTGCGACCCGAAGAAGACCCCTTACAACTTTGTTTACGGAACGGATTATTCGACCAATGCCCGGGGAGCCATTACCTATTGGTTTGAAGAAGTCTGGAAGAAAGATCCAAAATGGAAGGAGTTAAGAGATAAAGGCACTAAACCCAAGTTTGTCTGCTTCATGGACACTGCCTCACCTTATGCTACTGCTCCGATTAAGGCCATCAAAGAACAGGCTACCATCCTCGGATTTGACATCGGACCTGATCAAAACATCTCTTTGTTTGCTCTTGATACTAAAAGCCAGGTGATTGCGGCAAAAGGCTTTGGAGCCAATCTGGTTTGGCACGGGAACACCACAATGTCCGTCTCCGCCGCTGTGAAAGACGCTTCCGCTCTGGGGTTGGGTGCAGACCATATCGTCAATAACTGGGGATTCGATGAAAATCTTGCGAAACTGGGTGGTCCTGCGGCTGAAGGTGTAATGGGCCTTCTCGGATGCGCTCTTTTCATTGATGAATATCCGGCAAAAGCAACCAAGGTTGTTCCTTATGCTAAAAAACTGAATCCAGGCATCCCTCTCGAAAACCGTCTCATTCGAACAGTTCAGGGCTGGGTAAAGGTCGGCATGGCTGTTGAGGCTATGAAAAGAGCTGATAAGGCAGGGAAACTGAATGGCCCAGGAATCAAAGAGGCTTTCGAGACTTTTAAAGACTGGCCGGGATTGAAGGAATATGGCGGCCAATTGGTTACGCTTACTCCCACAGACCATCGTTACAGCTCCATTGTCAGAGTTGCAAGAATAATCAAGGGAAAACCTCAAACCGTGGCCGAATTAGATATGCGAGCTAAGTTTCCTGACAGATGGGCCGGGTGGCTTGGCTGGTAATTAAATTATTAGATTGAGGAGGAAATATCTTGGAACAAAAAACAAATGGCGTCATCCTCAAGCTGAACAATATCGAAGTCATGTATCACGAAGTCATTCTGGTCTTAAAGGGGGTCTCCATTGACGTTCCTCAGGAAGGGATTGTCGCCCTTCTTGGGGCGAATGGAGCAGGGAAATCCACCACCCTGAAATCGATTTCCGGTCTGCTCAAGCATGAAGATGGCGAGGTGACAGATGGATCCATCGAGTTTATGGGAGAGAAGATCCACCATCTTTCCGCCGAGGAGATCTCTAAGCGGGGAATCTTCCAGATCATTGAGGGAAGAAGGGTCTTCGGACATCTCACCGTAGAGGAAAATCTTCGTGTGGGCGCCCATCTCAGGGGAACAGGGTCAGCCACCAAAGAGAGGCTGGAAATGGTCTATCACTATTTCCCAAGACTGGTCGAGCGGCGAAATATATTGGCAGGTTTTATCAGCGGCGGGGAACAGCAGATGACCGTTATCGGCAGAGCAATGATGGCCCGGCCCAAACTGATGCTTCTGGACGAACCCTCCATGGGCCTGGCCCCTCTTCTGATTAAGGAAATCTTCGAGATCATCAAAAAATTAAACCAGGAAGAGAAGATACCGCTCCTTCTCGTGGAACAGAATGTAAAGTTAGCCCTCACGGTAGCTCCTTATGCTTATGTGCTGGAAACCGGAAGGCTCGTGATGCATGACACCTCAGAGAAATTGAAGGAAAACCCGGACATCAGAGACTTCTATTTGGGACTTTCTGATATCGGCGAGAAAAAAAGTTTCAGGCAGGTGAAGCATTATAAACGAAGAAAAAGATGGCTTACCTAAACGAATCCATCTTCAATGTGCAATGGTCAATGATCAATAATCAATTTTAATTTTTCACTGGTTATTGAGAATTGATAATTGCTCATTGCTAAATGATCTTTCAAAGGAGGTTCATTATGCGGAAATCATGGTTGATGCTGTTAATAATGATTTTTGGAATATCAGGGGTGATGGGTTGCGCAGGTCTTAGCCCGATAGATGATGCGGGAAAGCCAAAGATTACCCTGGAGCGAGTGGAATTAAGTCGCTTGGGTCCCTGGGTCGATCTCCCTGCTCCTGTGATGATGGGATTGGGATTTGTTTTCAATGTGGATAACCCAAGCAGTTACCCCATTAAACTCGAAAACTTTAAGTTTTCCGTCCTGTTTGAGGCACCCGGCAAGAATGAATTTATGACGATAAGCACTGCGACTGTTTACGATCAGATTTATTTCGCGCCAAAATCTGTTAGCCAGTATCGTGTCGTTGAATTCATTGATTCTGGCGGGGTGATGAGGGCATTATTGATTCCCAACCGGCCTGCCCTTGTGAGACTGAACCTCGAAGTCAATCCCCTCACAAAAGAATGGTTTACAAAAATTGCCACTGGTGACTTCCCATTTAAGATCAAAGCAGGAGAAGGAATGGCAGTCTTCTCGAGCGAGGGAGCAAAAGGAGATTTCTTTGTCCCCTTTGAAGGAACCTTCCCTAAGAAATAGCTTCACAAATTACGGTATCCACTTTTAAAGCTACTTTATTTCCCTCTCCTCCTTTGTCAAGGAGGGGAGGGAAATGAGTTTTACTTACCGGAGATTCCTATGCTCAAACAAGATCCCACCGAACGGACAACTGGTTTTCTCAAGAAGAATCTTGAAACCTTACCCCCTAAAAAAAGAACCGAATATATCAATCAAAAGCTTCGTGGAATCGTACAATATGCTTATAAAAATTCTATCGCTTTCAAAAATAAGATGGAATCCGTTGGGTTAAAACCAAAGGATATTCAGACCATCAAGGATCTGGAAAAGATTCCCATTACAAAAAAATCCGATCTCGTTGAACTTCAGAAAAAAACCCCGCCCTTCGGCGGGTTTGAAGGGGTCCCGATCTCTGAATTGAAGAGAATCTACGTCTCTCCGGGACCCATTTGCGAACCGGGCGAGATGGAGTATAACGAACTGGGTTGGGCACAGGGGATGTATGCGGGTGGCTTTCGGCCCGGAGACATTGTCATTAATACGTTCAGCTACCACATGGTCCCCTTTGCCCTGCATATGGTCGATAACTCCCTCCATCGGAATGGCTGTATCGTGATCCCTACCGGGGTTGGAAACACGGAACAGCAGGTCAATATCTTGAAGACCTTTCAGGCCACCGGGTATTGCGGTACTCCCAGTTTTCTTCTCAACATCGCAGAGAAAGCGGAGGAGATAGGATTCGATTTAAAAAAAGACCTTAACCTACAGGTCGGTTTTGTGGCTGCGGAGATGCTTCCCGAATCGCTTCGTTCGAAATTGGAAGAAAAATTTGGGATGGTCATCCGCCAGACCTATGGGACGGCGGATGTTGGTTGCCTCGCATATGAATGCATGAAGAAGAACGGAATGCATATTCCGGATGACAAAATCGTTGAGATTGTTGACCCGGATACAGGCAAGCAATTAGGGCCGGGAAAGACCGGAGAGATTGTTGCCACCAGTTTCAATAAGGTTTATCCTATGATCCGTTTCGGTACAGGAGACCTTTCTGTTGTAACCGAGGCGCCCTGCCCCTGCGGAAGGACCTCTCCCCGGTTAATCAAGATCCTGGGCAGGGTCGATCAGGTGACCAAGGTCCGGGGGCTATTTGTTCATCCTGGCCAGGCAGAGGAGGTTGCCTCAAGATATCCTCAGATCGAAAAATACCAGGTGGTCGTAACGCGCAAGGAGCATAAGGATGAGATGACCTTTCGAATCGAACTGAAAGAAGAGGTCTCTCATCCTGAAAAGCTGAAGGAGGAGATAGAAAAAACCATCCGTGATGTGATCAAAGTCAGGGGCAATGTGGAATTCATTCCGAGGGGAACCCTTTTAGAAGGGGCCCGGAAGATCGACGATCAACGCAGCTGGGAGTGAGAAGGTGCAAAAAAATTGGAGGACTGTGCCTTGGCCCACAGGATTGGGGGTTTTGTCCAAGCTTTAGAAGGCGGGGCATTAACGGGGGGGCACAAAATTCCTGATCAAAAATTAATTACACCCGATAGGCGGGACATTCTTGTCCCGCCTATGTTGGAGGCGGGGTTAGAAAACCCCGCCTATCGACTGCGACTATCAATGGAATGAAATTCCCCCAATAACTGAGGTATTACGAGACCATCAATTTTTAGATTGACGCAAATAACCAAATATGGTAAAAAATTCTCAAATTAAACGAAAGGAGAAGAGAATATGAAGATCCACTACAAGGGATTTATGAGAGAAAAGATACGAAGGAATCCGATCACCATCGGTCCTGAGGCAAATTTTTTTGAGGCCCGGACCCTCATCCATGACAAAGGAGTTCGCCATCTTCCTGTCGTTGATAAGGAGAACCACCTCATCGGAATTGTCACAGACCGGGATGTCCGGGAAGCCGCTCCTTCTGATGCAACACTTCTCAGTGTCCAAGAACTCAATTATCTTTTAGGAAAACTGAAGGTTTCTGCCTTCATGACGCACAAGGAAAAACTGATCACGATCAATCCTGACACCATCATCGAAGAAGCGGTTAAGCTGATGCGGGACCATAAGATCGGATGCCTTCCTGTTGTGGAAGAAGGAAAGTTATATGGAATCTTTACGGAGACGGATGCCCTTGATCATCTGGTGGACATCTTCGGCACTAATCAGAAAGGAACCCGTTTAACCATCGCCTTTGAAGATAAACCCGGCGCCATACTCGGAGCCCTCGAAGTGTTTAAAAAGCTGAATATCAATATCATCAGCATCGTCACACCCTCCTTCATGGTGGATGGGAAAAGAATCGCGGCCATGCGGATTCAGACAGAAGAGTATCAGGAAGCGGTGAATGGCCTGGAAAAAGCAGGCTATGAAGTCCTCTCTCTTGGCAAGTGGCCCTCAGTATAGTAAAATTTAATACCTAAATTGAGCGATTTATTATCTTAAACGTAGCCGCACCCTTTAGGTTGCGTGATTTTATCCGAAACGAATTCTCACCCAACGGGTGAGAGGAAACCGCAGGCTAAAGCCTTCGCCTACAATAAATTTCAAAAAGAATCGCTCAATTTAGATAATAATAAATTTCATTGCAAAATTAGCATTTAGCAATTGAAAGAGAAAGATTATTCCATTGCTAAATGAGTCCCGCGCTTCGCGGGACTCATTTTATATTTTGCAATGATTTTTTTTCTTCTTGACTTAACAGTTTACGTTAAGTGGTTAATGGACATGGAAATCGATGGGTTGAAATATTATCAGATCGGTGAGCTTGCTAAGCTGTTGGAACTGAGCACGCGGACGATCCGGTATTATGAGGAAATCGGACTCCTCAATTCCGTAAAACGGATTGAAGGCGGAAAACGGGTCTATACGGATAAGGATCTTCAGCGCCTCAAGTTTATCCAGAGGCTCAAGCATCTGGGTCTCCCCCTCTCAGAAATGCACGAACTGGAGGACATTTATCAGATTCACCGGACCAACAGGAAGGTTTTGCCGCGCCTTCTCGAATTGCTTGACAACCATGCCGCCCATATTGACGAACGAATCAAAATTCTCCTCAGATTAAAGACCGATATTCTCAGTTACCAGGGGAAAATCCGTGAAAAATTAAGTCTCGAAAACGATACCCAGAAAGGAGTAGAACTTGACAAGAGAAGTGATGATCACCAGCGCCGTCCGGACACCTATCTGTAACTTTCTCGGTGCGCTCAGTTCTTTCACTGCCACGGAACTGGGTGGAAAGGTCATCGAAGAGGCGGTTAAACGCTCAA
>VGRU01000139.1 GCA_016875255.1 Deltaproteobacteria bacterium | reverse complement strand
GCAGTTGTCAAATACGACGGAACGTCAAATGCCTTAAGGAAGGCCATTGAACTGTGTGGTGGTTTCGAAGAGTTAAAACCGGACCACAAAATTCTTTTGAAACCGAATATCCTATGGGGCGGCACGAAAAAATTACCTCCTTTTGGTGTTATCACGACATCCGTTGTTGTCGGCCACCTACTTGAGCTTCTTCATGATCAGGGGTGCAGGGATATTAAGATCGGGGAGGGCACCATTCCGAATAAGGAATTGGGCTCAAGTACTCACAAAGGGTACGAATGGTCTGGCATCGGAAAGGTAGCCAAAAGATATGGCGCAAAATTGGTCGATTTTAACTCGGAGCCTTTCGAGGAAGTGCAATTGGAAAAGATCAAGGTCAAGGTTTCCCGTTGGGCCTTAGAATCGGACTTCCTGATCAACCTACCTGTTTTGAAAGCCCATCGGCAGACGAAGGTCTCCCTTGGCATGAAGAACTTAAAAGGATGTCTGGCAATTGAGTCCAAAAAGAAGTTCCACAAGCATGATTTACCCAGGCTTATTGCCCTGTTGAATACGAAGATAAAGACCTCCCTGACCATCATTGACGGAATTTATGCAATGGAAAGGGGCCCTGAATTTTTGGGGACCTCTCATCGGACAAACCTTCTTATTGCCGGAAGAGACGTTTTTTCTTGCGATGTTGTCGGAGCTGAGGCCATGGGGATAAGGCTGGAAGAGGTTGACTATCTTAAAGAATTCAGTTCAATTGCGGGGCGCTCCCTCTCGCTGGATGCGATAGAGGTGAAGGGGGAAACCTTAAAAGAAATCGTTCGCCCCCTGGAGTGGCGTCTTTCCGTAACTGACATCTTTCATCAAGCCGGAATTCAAGGGATTACAGTTCAACATGGAGCTACGGATCTATCTTGTTGTTCCGGTTGTGAAGCAATACTATCGGCATTCTGTGGTGTCTTTTGTAAGGATAATCCGGGGGTGGCTATGGACAGATTGGAGATCTGTCTGGGAGGAAAGGCCAGGGCGAAAAAAGAGTCTAAAAAAGTTTTCCTCCTTGGAAATTGTGCCATTGCAGCTAATAAGGATTTGAAAGACGGGATTAGGATCAAAGGTTGTCCGCCTCCAATTCTTGATACGGTTATGACCATTGTTCTTAAAAGCTTGCCTCCGAAAAGAATAGCTAAAATCCTGATGTCCAGAATGGTAAAGAATATTGGGATGAAGATGGGAATCTATGACGAGGCTTTCCCTGCCTTTGGAGTCTACAAACCACCGGAGTTTGATAGAAGTCATTTTTAAGACAGGGGGCTTGCCGGGTCACCTGTCAGCGAACGCAATCGCAAGGTCAGCGGGCAGGCATAAACCCTTGTGTCGCAGGGGTAAACTTCTGATAAATTTTTTGGGTTGGAAAGATTGGAATGAATAAGGTAGGAAAAGTGAGCGGGAGGGTTTCATCTTTTCCGATCACTAAATACCCTTTCTCTTTTAAGCTGGAGGCAATCTTTTTTAAAACCTCGATTTGTGATTCTTTTGAGAAATAAGTAAAGGCTAAATTTCGACAGAAGATGACATCCATTCCTGGAAAGGGTTCTTCGGAGAGAATATAATGCCTTTTGAACTCAACGCCCTTTTTGACAGACGGATTGAGGATAAAAAAACTATCCTCTTTATTAAAAGATTTTTCCAAAATCTCCTGGGGTGTCTCTCTCAAACTGCTCTTTTTATATCTCCCCTCTTCTGCCCTTCGAAGCATCTTCTCGTCAATATCCGTCGCTAAAATGGAAAGACGGACCTCCGGAAAATCCTTTTCAAACTTTTCTTTCCATAATAGAGAGACGCTGTATGGCTCTTCACCGCTGGCACAACCGATCGACCAGACATTCAAGTCCCCTTTTTCTCTGCTTTTAAGGATCGCCGGAAGGACCGAGGCTTCGAAGGTATCAAAGACTTCTTTATCCCTGAAAAATCGTGAAATAGTGACGGTGAGGATTTTGGAGAGATGACTCTTTTCCTCAGGGTCCTTTTGAACCTTTAAGAGATATTCATCAAAACGAGAAAATCCAAGTTCAATGATTCTCCGCTCAACTTTTCGTTTGACCCCTCTCCTCTGAAAGGGCCGCCACTGAAGGCCAAGACACGGAGCGACTTCTTTTAGAAATTCATCAAAGGACATGGGCCTTTTCGAAGTCCAGCAGTTGCTTTTTAACCTTAAGTCCGTGGCCGAAGCCACCTAGGCCACCATTGCTCTCGATCACCCTGTGGCAGGGAATGATCAAGGGGATGGGGTTGTTTCCGTTTGCATTTCCAACCGCCCGGAAAGCTTTGGGATGGCCAATCGTCCGGGCAATATCCTGATAGGAACGTGTTTGGCCATAGGGTATCTTGGCTAGTGCTGACCAGACCTTTTTTTGAAAAGGTGTCCCTCTTAAATCAAGCTTGCAATTGAACCGCTTTAGTCTTCCCTCTGAGTATTTCTTCAATTGAAGGAGGATTCCCCTGTTTTTTCGGTTATCTTGAATGCCCCCTTCGGAAAATTGGTCCTTAAGATTTTCCAGAAATGCCTTCTCCGAAGTTAAAAAATCCACCATACAAACACCTCTCTCTGTCGACGCAACAAACACCTTCCCTAAAAAGGACGAATCAAAAGAAGAGTAATAAATCTTTTCCATTTTCAACCTCCTAATTTTGAAGATAAATAAACCCTAAGCGGCTCAATTGAACTCGTCGAAATCTCCTGCCGAACCTTGGCACCAAAACGATTCAGGGGAGAGATGCTCGGCAAAGGTCCGCTGAACCAGCCGGTCTTCACTATTGATGTCAGTGATCATGGCTATTCACCGGACCATGGCCGCTACAGTGGCCACAGTCCTAAAGGCACGGTCGAGATCGAATTCTGCGAACTCCTTTGCTCGCAATACAGGTTTCAAACGAGGGGCAACTTGCTGGCGAAGAGCCTTCAGCCGCTCTCCTGAAACATCAACAGGGTCATTTCCGGGAATGTCGAGTTTATGGCGGATCAACTGGATGAAAGCGGCGTCCTGCACATGGAGATTCAGTCTCTGTACCGCGTAGTCAATGTCAAAGAAGTCCCGGATGGCTGCCTCTCGCCGTGACAAGGCGGCGCGAAACTTTTCGGCCAAGGCTTCCGTTTTCGAAATGCACCTCACCGGAACCGGAGGCACGAGCGGCTTGCCGGACACCGGGTTAAGCATGAGCGTTCTCGCGGGGCTGTCCACCACGGGCATCAACAAAGGTTCTCGAAGGCCAACTTCGACCTTGATGGTCTCCTCCTGCCGACGGATCAGTGAAGAATACCCGACGACAGCGATGTACTGGGTGGAGTTGTTTGCCCCCTGCAGCGGATCGACGAGGCGAAATCCGGGAAGTCGTTCCGGTAACTTTTCTACGGCCTCCTTCAGCGGTATTGCCTGCTTGCTCCGCCTGGCTCGCGGCGCATCCACAGGCATAGGGACAACGAAATCAAGATCTTCGCTCAATCGATAGAAATCCGCATGCACCTTGGCCAGGCACGTTCCTCCTTTAAACACCAACCCGTCGCTTGCTTCCGAGAGGTATTCAAGCAGCACTGTGCAGGAGTAATCCTTCTCAACAAGTAGTGGTGCGAACATCGTCACCTGCGAGGTAAACCTCACCGCCGCCCGAAAGTAATCAGGGTCATCCCACAGATGAACAGTTCGAAGGTCAGGCTCGCTCATTCAGCACCACGCCCCAGCGACGGTTGGCGATTCCCCGCTTGGGTAGTGTGGGAATCCATGGAATCAGACTCGTCGACGGTTTCAACGCTCGCTCCAGTTTACGAAGCAACATTTCCGGAATGCCTTCGCGTTCCAGCAACGCTCCCATGCGGCGGATTGCCCCTATGTCGCCATAGCGCAACGTGCATTTCACCAGCGCCGCTGCACTCACCCGTCCGGCCTTCAACTCCCGGCGAATCCATTCATAGCCACGCGGGATGCCGTTGAACCGCGACCAGTCATATATCGCGTCCACCAGCGATCGCGTCCTGGAAGCGTACACCGCTTTCTCTCCCTCCGCCATCGTGACCTCTTCAGTGTCACCCAGCCGGGCATCGGCCACTTTGATCAAAGCTATGTCCACATTTCCCACCCGGCGGTCACCCGAGAGCCGGTTGTTGTAGACATAGACCCGATTGGGAATCTGCTCGTCGAACCCGTATAAGTTGAACGCGTTCGGACCGCAGATCTGGTAGGCCCCTTTTCTATCCTTCATCAGCGCATTCAATGCCTCTGCCTCGGTCGGCGTCCATGCTCCACCCAGGGGCAGGTGTTGCGGCACGAGATACAGGCCCTGCCGAACACGCGCGATCAGCCCGCCGCGCGCCAGACGGCTCAACAGTTTCCGCTCCTGATCCGGCGAGAGGCGCAGCACCGAAACCGCCAGATCGCCGGTCCGCACCATCCGCATCTGCCGCATCTGGACATATGCAAAGAATTGCGTTTCTATCCTTCCAAGCTTCTCTTTCATGGTGGTATTCTATTGTGGGGATAATACTCTGTCAAGGTATTTTCAAGAAATACAATACTTCCCGCTCACAGCATCTGTTTAAATCACCCCTCCCAAGGTTAACCCAGTTATACCAAAAATTTAATTTTATGGCAATTTCCTGAGGAACCAGTAATCAGGAGGCGCTTCTTTGCTAAAGCTTTGGAGGGTGTGAATTACCGAATCTGTATTGGGTGGCTTTCACCAAACCCATGGGACCTGTCATCATCGTATTTCCTCCCGGAGCCGCATAGGTATAATGAAAAAAAGTTTTTTTAAAGAGATCGCGGTTTGGACCGGTGACCCGTATGGATACCTCTCCAAAAAATGGAGTCGATGTGATGACTCCATGGCCATTATCCTCAAATACCTCCTCCCTGCTTAATTCACCATGAAGGAATAAACGAAGGTGATTCTCCAATTTCTCCGGAGTCAATTCATGGGTATGGTGTTCATAGAGCCCTTCAATCTTCCTATTGATCAGGAGCGCGGCAATGGTATGCCCGTTCCCCACATTGACGACCAGAGATGGCCCTTCAATTTCGTCCATGCACCCTAAAATAGCAGAAAAAGCAGTGTCCATCACCAGAATAGGCGATGAGAAGGTTCTTCTCACCGCTTTTACTGCTGATTTCATCCGGAGATAATAATCCGGGATGGAACCCTCTATGAAGTGAAATGACTCGGGCCTGTTATCTTTTCGTAGCATCGCCTCCATTTGGTCGAAACGGAACGTCCGATCTGAAACCCCTTTCGGAGCCACGCCGTGGTCCTGAACGGCTACTGCAATGACATCAAAGTTAAAATCTTCTCCAAATTGGGTAAGGAAATGGCTAAGGAGGCCCAGATCGATCTCACATATCTCCAACTCCTGAAAATGGCCGGGGGAAGGATTACTTCCCACTTCGACCCCCATTGACCTGACCTCATCTAAATCATTGCGAATCGAAAAAGCGGCGGATTCCTCCATCGCCACCCGATAACCCTTCTTGAGGTGGCTGAGAATAGCCCGTGAAAGCGATCCCCCTCCGATCGTATCCCCGCGGACATAGAGATCGCTTTCTATTTTTATCAATCTCTCTGCAAGGATTTTCGATGGTGTTGGCAGAACGAGGCTGGTGCAATTTTCGATCTTCTTCTCGGAATCGAAAAGGAGAATGTCCTGTGTCCCTGCCCCAACATCAATCGCCAGTATTCTCATTTTGCTCGTATGTAGAGGACGGAGAGTGGCAGGTGGTCATGAAAAAAACTACCCTCTACTCTCCACTTTCCACTTTCCGATTATCCTTTAATCACTCCCATGGGCACCAGTTTGACCACCTTCAGGCTGATGCCTGCATGGTGAACCACATTCACCACATCGCTCACATCTTTATAGGCCTCGGGAATCTCTTCCTCTATTGTCCCCCGGCTTGCTCCCTTCACGATGATCCCCTGATCCTCCATCTCCCTCACTACCGACCTTCCCTTTGCCGTCTTGATGGCCTGATGGCGGCTCATCACCCTTCCTGCTCCGTGACAGGTGGAGCCGAACGTCTCTTTCATCGCCCTTTCCGTCCCGATCAACACATAAGAACACCTGCCCATGTCACCCGGGATGAGGACAGGCTGGCCAATCGATTGGTAATCTCGTGGAATATCCCTGTGGTTTGGAGGAAAGGCTCGGGTCGCTCCCTTTCTATGGACACAGAGCTTCTTTTTCTCCCCGTTGACCGTATGCGTTTCGACCTTTGCAATATTATGGCAGACATCGTAGACCAAATCGAGTTTAATATCCCTTGGACTCTTCTGAAGGACCTGTTCGAATGTTTCCCTCACCCAGTGTGAAATCATCTGCCGGTTCGTGAAAGCATAGTTCGCTGCACAGGCCATCGCTTTTAGATATTGCTCACCTTCCGGGGAAGAGACCGGAGCACAACAGAGCTGAGGGTCCGGAAGTTCGATCCGATATTTTCGGGCAGCATCCATCATCACCCGGATATAATCATCACAGACCTGGTGTCCCAATCCCCTTGAACCCGTGTGGACGAGGACGGTCACCTGATCCTTCCATAACCCCAATGTCCGGGCAATATCATCGTCAAATACCTCGGCCACATAACCCACTTCAACGAAATGGTTTCCCGAACCTAACGTCCCCAATTGCGCCCTCCCTCTTTCCATTGCTCTCTCGGAGATAAGGTCCGGATCAGCGCCTTCGATGCAACCTAATTCCTCGATATGTTCGATATCCTCTGCTGTGCCAAAACCCTTCTCAACTGCCCACCTCGCCCCTTTTTTCAAGACCTGCCTCTGCTCCTCTCTATTCAGCTTCAGGTCCTTTCGATGGGAACCCACACCCGAAGGGATGTTGATGAAAAGTCCATCCACCAGATCCTTCATCCTTCCCTGAATGTCTTTGCGGCTCAGACCTGAGCGCATCAGCCTTACACCTCAGTTGATATCATATCCAACCCCTCCGGGTGAGACAATCCCATCATTCAAATCGAAGGCAGCCACGCCGCCGATGGGAAACCCATAGCCCCAGTGAATATCCGGCATGGCCAGGGATTGGCCCACGATGCCGGGCAGCCATGCGACATTGGCCACCTGTGCCAGGCTTTTATCTTTCTGGATATCCTCAAACATCCGTTCATCGGCATAGACGATGCCATCGGTTTTCATCTTCCCCTCGCGAGGGATCCTCCACCGATAATCATCTATCTTCTGAATTTTGATTTTTTCGTCTGATGTCATGGTTGATCACCCCTTGTATAGAAAAGAAAGTCAAACGGTAAGGGTAACGAGGCCCGTATCGTCTATAAAAGGCTGCGTCTGTCGTGTTTAATTCTTTTAAACGTAACCGTTACCGAATGACGAAACGGGCTTCGTAGCCATAACCTTAACCGATCAATTTAATTCGATCCATTCACCAATCACAGATCCAGAATAACCTGTGCTCTCCATCCACCATCCTCTTTTCTAACCTGTATCTGATGGTGGGTGACAGCCTTCACTCCGGTCTTGATGATATGTCGCTCTGCCTCAAAAACCTCCCCTTTTACCCTGGCCTTCAATCCTTCCTCTCCGACCGCTTCTACCTTAAACTTCCTAAACAATAGATTCTCCACATCATGGAGATAGAGAAGCTCGTTTAACCAATCGACCATCAGCCGCTCCAGACTCTCTCCTTTTAGTTCAACCTTCCTTTCTTCCTTCTGCCTCACCCTCTTCAAATCGGTTATGAGCTGGAAGAAGGCTTCGCCCGCATTCTCAAAAAGCGTCTTGAGGTCCCCGCCATACACGATCAACCCTATATCTGCTGTGTGGTCCAGGATTTCAAAACGCTTCTTTCTCTTTTGGGCCTTTTCTCCTGCATTCGAAGATGAACTGCGGATCACCCTGCCCTCTTCTTTTCAACCTTTTGATTAAAATGTTCTTTGGAAACGAGAACCCGTTCATGCTCTCCTTCGGCAACCTTCTCCTTCTCATCATAGGCATCTACCAAAAAGAGGAGTCGATTCTTATGAACCTCCTTCAGAATAGCATTGCCTGTCACTTTCATCCCAAGAGGGGTGGCGGACAGGTGTTTGATTTTAACCTGTGTTCCGAGGCTCAATTGGTCAGGAGGGATGATCTCCTGAATGGCGTTAACTGCCGCTTCCTCCATCAGTTGAATCAGCCTCGGGGTTGAGAGAACATGGATCGGTAGATCTCCCAACTGACTCACCAAATCCTCTTCTTTCACAATCATCTCAGCTTTTCCCATCAATCCCGGTATCATCTCGAACCCCCTGAAACAAAGTATGAGGATGAGGTTAAGGTTGAGGTCAAGACTTAAATAACAAATGCATTGGCCTTAACCTGAGCCTTAACCTTAACCTATTTTTCGATTTTAGGTTTAAAACTCCGTCAAAATCTCATCATCATAAATCTTTTCCAGTCTCGCCTTATGGGTTGACTCTTCCTGGGCGAGAATCAACAATAATTTCTTCAGGTTTGAATCCGTAACCAGTTTTGCGGTCGAGGTGTAAAGATTCTGGGACTTCTCCTCATTCTTAATCGCCATTCGGAGAAGTTCCTCATAGGTCAGTTCCGGGCCGAAGGGGATATCATCCATTCTTTCACTCATTCCCAGTCCTTTGGGCTCTTTCAATTCCACCCGGCCGATCTTCTTTAAATCGAACGCCTCAAGCTTCTTCTTATGCTTTTCCTCTTCTTCAGCCAACTCTTCAAAGAATTTCTTGACCCCGGGTTGCGCCCGGTCTGCGGCAATTCGGTAAGCGGTTGCCGCATCTGCCTCCTTCCGTATCGCAAATCTTAAAATCTCTTCCAGGCTATTCAATCTCATCTTTTCCCTCCTTCTGAAAAAACATCTTCACTTCAGTTACAATCCGCTCTGCTTGATTGTAAAACTCTTCCGGAACCATCACTCTTCCCCATCCTTTCTGGAGAACGTAAAGCCCGTCATAGGCTGTGTCGAGAAAGGACTTGATCATATAAGGAATCTCTGCTTCTTCCAATGCCCGAGAAACCCGGTCTCCTTCAAACCGGTTATCGATCGCTCCAGCCTGAACCCAGCGTGACATTCTGAACTCCTTTTTCATTATTCATAACTCCCCCTCACCCCCTCTTACTCTTAAGAGGGGGGATATACCCACACAAAAGCCGGCAGTATTTCATTATATAATGAAAGAGCCATAACCCAAAGCATATTTTTTTATTTTTTCTTTTATACCTCAGGTGGCATGAAAAATTCAGTTGAAAAATGTATAATTGAGATTATAATGGAAGAGCATAAATCCAATCCGGTAGCAAGGAGGCGATATGGTCACGAAGAAGGTGGATGAAAAATCTTTTGGGGCGAAGATGAAACAGCTCCGGCAACTGAGAAAGCTTTCGTTTGAAACCCTTGCCAACAAAACCGGACTTTCACACCGTTATCTCCGTGAGATTGAAGAGGGAAAAACCATCCCTCCCGTTGCAGCGGTCATTCAGATATCGAAAGCCCTTTCCATCGACTCCC
>VGRU01000138.1 GCA_016875255.1 Deltaproteobacteria bacterium | reverse complement strand
CACGTGTAAGTTGGAACATAAAATCTTCCGGAAACCGATTACGGTTACGTTTAACCGCTTCATTAAACCGAAAGGTAGGAACCCCGTAAAGAGCAGCCAGATCCCGATCCAAGATAACTCTCTTACCACGGACTGTTGAAATCAGGGTCGTTATGTCAACAGTGGAGTATGTTACCATTTCTCTCTTCATCTCCAGCCTTCTCCTATGTGTTCAGTTTGGAGGACGTTGTTCACCTTTTCCCCTTCTTTTTTCTCTCACCAATCTCATCCACCTCCACCTTTTAATCCATTCCTATTAATAACGTGACCCCTGACATATCGGGGCAGGCGTGTTTCCCTCTACTCACTGGGGCCGAAGACGGCGTGATCCGTGTCCGAAAAAAAGCAGAGCGCCTTGAGGCTAAGAACAATTGAGTGTTTTAAACCTTTACTTTAAATAACTCAAGCACCAAGATCACCGTTTTATCAACTGATAGAAGAAGGGGGGCAGGTCTTGCAATCATACCCCCCCCACGTTTCTCCCCGGGAAATGTCCCTATTGCCCCCATTATGTCCCTTTTAACCATGGGATTGACCCGCGTCCCCATTGTCTCCTTACGAGTCTTGGCGGAAAGAAGGTAATTTCGTTCACGATTGGCAAGCAATTTCTTCATTCTGAATCTCTATTGCCGTAAGGGATTTCCCCCTCCCTGACCTGCATGGGTTGGGTTACGGCATCTAAAGGATGAGACCATAATCCCTCATTCCGATATTTCCAGCTTGCAAAAGGAAAGAGGGGGACGTTGGTTCAAATACAACTTCACCCCACCAAAATAAACTCACTCCACCTTCCTGGCCAGCCCTCAAATCCTGAGTCGGTGCAATCGCTGACATAGGTTCGTCCGGTTACTGATCGTTCGACTTTGGCAAGCTATAGGTTCTACCCTCCGTACCTTGAGGTTGGAGGATCGGCCTTTGGCCCTGAGGCAAAAAGTCAATTCTTGCTTTTATAAAAGCTCTGGGTGGTTTTTCTTAAGCCAAGCGATGACCTGATCTCTTAAATCTTTGGCCAATTCAATCATCTCTTTTGCCTCTTGCTCAGAGATTGCACCGGCTCGCTCGTAGCTCCCTATATTCCTTTTCTTGCGGAATTTATCTAATCGATTAATTAAGTTTTTATCCGCCTTGATGGTATAGGCAAGTGACTGGATCACCCTATAGTGATGTGCCTCTCTCGCCGCCCGATAACCAGAGGCGGCAAGGGCTGCCATTGCCGCTTGCAGTGCCGCATTGTAGGCTATATTGAGTTGCCAGTCCGGGCCAAGATGGGCCGTCTGGCATTGGGCCAGGTCACGATCCGCCATTTTCAACAAATCCGAAATTTCCTGGCGACTCGTCTGGTGTTCAACGAGCCACCGGCTTTTTAGCCACTCTTGCAAGCTCATGTTTGTCTCCGATGAGGAACAACATGGGTCCTTTTAAGACAGCATTGAGGAAATGGTGACCTTTAGCCAGTTTTGACCGGAACTCTTCGGGGGGATAAACCGTTGGGTTAATCTCACGGCCAATTGTCTGTTGAGCCTCTTCAAGGGATGAGACAATTTCACTAAATGTGACTTTGCCCACGACCAATACATCGACATCGCTGTCCCGGTGCTCGTCACTGCGTGCAACGGATCCATAGATGAAAGCCACATTAATGCGATTCGCTAAAGGGGTCAACGCAGCTTTTAGGGTGGCCCCTACTCCAACCGTCTTGGTAATTATTTTTTTCAATTCTTCAAATACAGGGCACCTGGGATTGGCCTGGTAGTAGACCTGCCGACCACGCACAATCCGCTGAATAATCCCTGCCTCTGAGAGATGCTTTAACTCTCTCTGCACCGCTCCCAATCCGACTCCAGCGGCACGGGCAATTTGGCGTAGATAGAAAGCGTCGTCCACATGGCTGTAAAGCAATGAGAGAACCGTCCGGCGGGTCTTGCCAAATAGCGTCCCCGACAAGTGATCCTGATCAAGTTGTGTACTCATAATGAGTACAATTGTACCTCTATTGGGTACGCTTTTCAACACTTTCCCCATCCTTCCCCCTTCCTTTTCTAAAAATTGGCCTCAATTAGAAGATCCATGCTATCCACCCCCACCGGAATTTGCCCCACCACATAATAACCGCATAGAGCATAGCGCAGAGAGCAAAGCGCTATTATAGGATACCAAAATCTAAAGAATAATTGTGGCCACTATATCAGAAAAGCGATGAATTAACAATTATCTCACCCATAATGCGTAAAGATGATCAAACTTCCACTCAATCTTTTTCTTCGAGACCTTTTAGGATCTCAGGGAGAATGGAATCCATAAATTCTGAAGGGGTTACAACATAAAATGGGTATTTATCAAGTTCCCTCAATTTTCCAAAGTGCTGTTTATCACCTGTCACTAAAAAATCCGCTTTACTTCGAAGGGCTGAGACAAGGACCGGGATATCTTTATCGGCAATCTTTCCAGAATATTCTCTTAATTCCCCTTTTGGGGGTAATGGGATGATCTTAAGATTTAATTTTGGAAGATATTCTTTATAGACAGAGAGGATCTGGTCCATTTTGTTCTTTAAAACGTCGCCAGAGGGGACGTAGGTTCTGAAACAACTTATGCCTAAGGGGAGAGTTGTAAAAAAGACCCTGGGGGACGTTGTTCACTTCTTACACTTTTCTTTAACCACTCTCACCTTTCAATCCATTTCCATTAATAACGTGACCGTGTTTCGTGTCGCGTGTCCGTAAAAGAGCATAGCGTAAAACCTTTTTGGGCAGCTTTTAAATCTTCAATCGCTGCAATCGCTGGCATAGCCTCCAACTTCTCGCATCCATCCTTCGCCCCGCAAGGCGGGACTACGGAGGACAGGTAGCGCCCGCCTACGCCACCCTCCTGCGCCAAGGCTACGGAGGGCAAGAGGCTCCGGCGGGCAGGCATGGAGCATAGCGTTCCCTTAATCGTAAAGCGTGAAACGTAAGGCGTAAGGGGAACAGAACTTCACAAAGCGAGTCATCTTTTCCCGACCTCTTTGACCTTTTCTTCAAGGAAACGCTGGATTTGCTCTTTCTTGGGGAGTTCAAGTTGGTACTTGGAGACGAATAGTTTATTGTCCATCCCCGCGAGGGCGTACTCGGCAAGCACATGGTCTTTCTGGGTACAGAGCAGAAGCCCGACAGGCGGATTATCGCCATCGCTCATCATGTTTTTTCGGTACCACGTCACATAAGTGTTAAGCTGGCCGAGGTATTCGTGTTTGAATTCATCCACCTTTAATTCCACTAAAATGTGACACTTGATAAGCCGATGGTAAAAAACCAGATCAATAAATCCATGGCTCTTTCCGATGAGAATGCGCTTCTGTCGGGCCTCGAAACAAAATCCATGCCCTAGCTCGAGCAGGAAGTCTTGAATTTTGTCGAGCAGAGCATCTTCCAGATTGGACTCGCCCATAACCTCCTTTGATTTGATCCCTAAAAATTCAAAAACATACGGATCCCTGATCATCAGCCTGGCCTGGGACCTATCCGCAGTGGATTGGACTAATTGCGCAAGCTTCTCCTTGTTGTCCGAAAGACCGGACCGTTCGTAGTAGAGGGTTGCGATCTGTCTTTTAAGCTCCCGTACAGACCAGTTGCCCCTAATGCATTCAATTTGGTAGAAGGTGCGTTTGAGGGGATCGTCAAGATCAACGATGGATTCAAGGTGACTGTAAGAAAGACGTTCGAGAATGGTCTTTGGTGCAATCTCCAATGGTGGGGACACTGTACCCACTTTCTGAAGGCTCACAGGTTGCAGGGGCAAGAGTTTCCTTAATTGTGCGGACAGTGTCCCCACAATCCCCGGAAAAAGCCGGTAAAGACGTAAATAGCGATAAAGTTGGCGGCGATTGCAGTTACTGATGTTCAAACGCAAAAGACGTTTTGCCAGTTCGATTAGAAGGTTGTCACCATATCTGGCACGATCAGCCCCCCGCAGTTCATATTCGGCGATATAGTACCCAATCATCCAGGGTTGATCCCCTTGCCGATACCCTCTGCTCCGAAGAAGATCCTCGATCCTTTTGTATCCCTCTTCCTGGATATGCTGATGGTTCAGGGCAATGTCCACATCCATGCTTCCAACATGGGGGCCGCTGTAATGGGGCAGCAGGACCTCAGGCACCCAACCGCCTATGAGCACGATATCATCTTTATATTCGCCCAAAAGATGAACCAGCTCTACGAGGACGGAGCGCGCAGCCTCGACGCCTTCGGCGGTATAATCCCGACGGGTTACCATGTCATTATTTTTCGCTTGACCATTTCGGCTTGATCACGTCCCTCAGCAGGACGTCTGCGGCTTCTTCGCCCCTGCCCTTATAACCTTTCAGATCAAGATAGATCTGCACGGGCGACGTGATCTTGATACCATCAATCACCCGAGCGCCATAAAACACGCCTTCATCATAGGGTTCCAGGAGCATTATGTTGGATCCGCTTTCCACCTCTTTCAGATTCAGCAATGACACCATATCTTCAAGAATCGAAGACATATAGGCCATGGCCCGGTTGTATCGAACGGCAGGGGCAAACCGTGCTGCACCCGAGAATCCGGTAAGGGCAAACTCAACGCCTTTCTCACTGCAGACCCGTGAGAGATCTCCCTCTATTTCAGGGATGCTTTTCAGGGAATAGAAATTTCGGACCTGATTTTTCCGATAGGTGTATGCATTGGACCACTCTTCAAGAAGTTTCCAAGGCTCAATCAATGAGAAACCGTTCTGCTGGGCAATCCATTCACGGTCAAGAAGAAGCTTCTTGACGTTTGCAACCTGTCCGAAGCTCACCCCTGCTTCGTTGGCAAGGTCTTGTGTCTTCCAAGCCTTGCCCGGGGCGTTCATGAGAACCCGAAGGATTCTCGAAGCCTTGGGAGAATAAAGAGAGGTGAGGTCTCTTCTTGTCTTGAATGGGTTTGGCTTTCCTGTCTGCTCAATATAGACCTGGCCGAATGAGAGATAATTGTTCCCGGAGAAGTCGATATAACCAATATCGTCCTTAAGACAGATTTCTGCCGCTTGTGGCGATATGTAGGGGGCCATGAAGACTCCATAAGCGTTTGGATGCGAATCCCGGTAACGGATCAGTTGATTGACTGCTTCGCGTGCCATTCGCGGCTGGCCATTGTTCTTTATCTCGACAATAAGAGTCTGTTTCTTACCATTCAAAGCGAGATCGACTGTAAGGTCAACCCTATTCCCTTTTCTTTCGATTGAAACAATCTTCAGGAAAGGGATTTTCTCGAGGGTTCCCTTGAGGACGCTTTGAGCTTTGGCTTCCATGTTTGATAACATTGTTTTCATTAATTTAGCCACTTTCAACAATTGCTGAAAACAATTATTACAGTGAAAAATTGCATTTGTCAAGATTTATTTTCACCATTTTTAACGTTCCCCTGGGGGACGTTGTTCACCTTTTCCCCTTCTTTTTTCTCTCACCAATCTCATCCACCTCCACCTTTTAATCCATTCCTATAAAGAACGCGATTCGTGACTCCCGCCTACATTTAAGTTAAGGTGGCCCCTGAACCGTCCTGGTACAGGGCAGGCAGGCGTGAATCGTGACCGTAGGCTCAGCGCCTTTTTAAGAAAATGCTTTTGTTGAGAATATCCATGATATCCGCCTCCACCGGAATTTGCCCCACTCTACCAGAAACAGAAATTTATAAAAATCTCTGGATTAACCCGATATCTCGGTTCATCCGGGAATGGAGTGGGTCACCTCCCCTTATAACTCCCCCTTCCCCACTCTCGGTTTCGAGTCCCGATCTTCATCGGGACTTATATTTAAGCGGGGAGAAAGCACCCATACGAATGCTGGAAAAACCATAAAAAAAGGCCCATCTCCCAACCAGGGAAATGGGCCTTATCCATTTCATTCACTTCAAACAAATTTTTTTCAGGCAGAAGCCTCTGCAGAGTCCTCTGGCATTGGATCCTCGTCCGTATATCCTTCCACCCAGAGCTCCCTTCCTCTATATTTTGGAAGACCGGTTCCAGCAGGGATCAGGCGGCCCATGATCACATTCTCCTTTAATCCCTTTAAATGATCGATCTTTCCTGCCACAGCGGCCTGGGTCAGAACCTTGGTTGTCTCCTGGAAGGAGGCCGCAGAGATGAAGCTATCCGTAACCAGTGAGGCCTTGGTAATGCCCAGGAAGAGGGGCTCACCAACCGCTGGTTTTCCGCCCTCCGCCATTACCCGGGCATTCTCCTCTTCAAAGCTAAATTTTTCCACTTGATCATCCACCAGAAAATGGGTATCCCCCACCTCCTTGATGCGCACCCTTTTAAGCATCTGACGGACAATGACCTCAATATGTTTGTCGTTAATCTTCACGCCCTGAAGTTTATAAACCTCCTGGATCTCGTCCACCAGGTACCGGGCCAGGGCTTTATCACCCCGCACCCTGAGAATATCATGGGGATTGGCTGGACCATCCATCAACGCCTCTCCAGCTCTGATCACATCCCCTTCATGAACGCTTACATGCTTCCCTTTCGGCATCATATATTCTTTGGCTTCTCCCACCTCTGGCCGGATGATGACTTTTCGCTTCCCTTTCAGGTCCTTGCCGAATTCAACGGTCCCGTCGATATCGCTGATCAGAGCATATTCCTTAGGTTTCCGCGCCTCAAAGAGCTCGGCAACCCTCGGAAGTCCTCCGGTGATATCTTTGGTCTTGGTGGTTTCACGCGGAATTTTGACGATAACATCTCCGGCTTCCACCATATCTCCTTCCGAAATAAAGATGTTGGCTCCGACGGGAAGAAGGTACCGCGCCTGAGAGGAGGAGGCCGGAAGGTTCATCGTCTTCCCTTTCTCATCCTTGATCGAAATCCTTGGTCGCAGGTCCGGATCTTTCGATTCCGTGATCACCTTTCTCGAAAGGCCGGTAAACTCATCCACCTGCTCCTGCATGGTCAACCCTTCAACGATATCTCCGAACTTGACCCGACCCGTCACCTCGGTCAGAACAGGGATAGCGTAGGGATCCCATTCCGCCAACATCTCTCCCTCTTTCACCTTCTGTCCATCTTTCACTTTCAATTTGGCTCCGTAAATCACGGCATATCGGCGTCGTTCTCTGCCGTTCTCATCGAGAATGGCAATTTCGCCGTTCCGGTTCATCACGATCAGGTGTCCCTCGCGATTCTTAACCGTTTTGAGATTGATAAATTTTATCTTTCCATCAATCCGGCTTTCGAGTGTCGTCTGCTCGGCCCGGCGGCTTGCCGCACCGCCAATGTGGAAGGTCCTCATGGTGAGCTGTGTGCCCGGCTCCCCAATCGACTGGGCTGCAATGATCCCGATCGCCTCTCCCACATTGACCAGTCTTCCCCGGGCCAGATCTCTCCCATAACAGAGGGCGCACACCCCCCGTCGCGATTTACACGTCAGCACAGAACGGATCTTGACTCGGTCGATTCCGGAATCTTCGATGCGCTCGGCATAGGCCTCATCAATCTCATCATTCCCCTTGACAATGACCTCATCGGTAAAAGGATCCCGGATATCCTCCAGGGCCACCCGGCCCAAAATACGTTCCCTCATCGATTCGATGATCTCTCCTCCCTCCATGAGGGACTCGACTTCAATGCCATCCAGCGTGCCGCAATCATTTTCTCGAATCACCACATCCTGCGCCACATCGACCAGTCGCCGGGTCAGGTATCCTGCATTGGCCGTCTTCAAAGCGGTATCGGCCAGACCTTTTCGGGCGCCGTGAGTGGAGATAAAGTACTGCAACACGGTGAGACCCTCTCTGAAATTTGCAGTGATCGGAGTCTCGATAATTTCTCCGGAGGGTTTCGCCATCAACCCCCGCATCCCGGCTAACTGCCTCACCTGCTGGGCGCTCCCTCTGGCTCCGGAGTCGGCCATCATATAGATGGGGTTAAAACTGTCGATGATCCTTTTCTCCCCGGCCCTCCCTTCTGTTGTCTCGCTGCCGAGTTCCTTCAGCATCACATCAGCGATATTTTCCGTCACCTGAGCCCAGATGTCGATGACCTTGTTATATCGCTCTCCGTCGGTGATCAATCCTTCAGTATATTGATCCTGGACCCTTTCGATCTCTTTCTGGGCCTCCTGCAGGAGATCCTCTTTATTGGAGGGGATGAGCATATCATCCAGAGAGATCGAAAGCCCGGCAGTGGTGGCATAGCGGTATCCCAGGCTCTTCAACCGATCGGAGAGAAGCACCGTGGCTTTATCGCCGCAGAACCGGTAACAGTAGTCAACGAGATTAGCCATCTCGCTCTTTTTCATCACCTTATTGACCAATCGAAAGGGGATCTCTTCGGGAAGGATCTCTCTCAGGAGCATGCGGCCCACCGTGGTCTCAACCAATGCCCCATCCATCCGGACCTTGATCCCGGCATGGAGATCCACCTCGTTTGCATCATAGGCCACACGGACCTCATCGGGATTGGAAAAGACTTTCCCCTCTCCTTTCACATAGGGGCGCTCGCGAGTCATATAATAGATGCCGAGGACGATGTCCTGCGTGGGCACAATGATCGGTTTTCCGCTCGCCGGCGAAAGGATGTTATTGGTGGACATCATCAGGATTCGGGCCTCAGACTGAGCCTCAACTGAAAGAGGGACATGGACCGCCATCTGGTCTCCGTCGAAATCCGCGTTAAAAGCGGCGCAGACCAGAGGGTGAAGCTGGATGGCTTTGCCTTCAATCAAAATAGGCTCAAAGGCCTGGATTCCAAGACGGTGGAGAGTCGGCGCGCGGTTGAGGAGCACAGGATGTTCCCGGATCACCTCATCCAGGACATCCCACACCTCCGGCCTCTCCTTTTCGATCATCTTCTTGGCGCTCTTGATGGTAGTGGCCAGCCCCTTGGCTTCGAGGCGGTGGTAGATAAAGGGTTTGAAGAGTTCGAGGGCCATCTTTTTGGGAAGACCGCATTGATGCAGTTTTAGTTCCGGGCCAACGACGATCACCGAGCGCCCCGAATAGTCTACACGCTTCCCTAAAAGGTTCTGCCGGAAACGGCCCTGCTTTCCTCTGAGCATATCGCTGAGCGATTTGAGAGGTTTCTTGTTGGCCCCTAAGATCGTCTTTCCTCGTTTGCCGTTGTCGAAAAGGGCATCGACCGATTCCTGAAGCATCCGCTTCTCATTGCGAATGATGATCTCCGGCGCACTCAACTCGAGGAGCCGTTTGAGGCGGTTGTTCCTATTGATCACCCTTCGGTAGAGGTCGTTGAGGTCGGACGTCGCAAACCGGCCTCCATCTAAGGGCACGAGGGGGCGGAGATCGGGCGGAATCACAGGAACCACCTCAAGGATCATCCACTCCGGTTTGTTTCCCGATTCGAGGAAAGACTCAATAATCTTCAGCCTCTTGGCCAAACGTTTTTTCTTGGCCTCCGAGTTGGTCTCCTTCATCTCAGTCCGGAGTTTCTTCGAAAGTTCCTTGACGTTGGTGTTCTTCATTAGATCCCGAATGGCCTCGGCTCCCTGAGAGACGACCAGGTCTT
>VGRU01000137.1 GCA_016875255.1 Deltaproteobacteria bacterium | reverse complement strand
CAAAGAAATTCTGCACGATCAACCCCGATTATGAATTCGGACGCCGTGAGGCTGCGGCCTTCGCAGAGGAAATAAAGAGATTAGTGCCTGACGCTGAAATCTTATACGAAGCCTGGCCGAAGTTCGGAGAAAAAGATTATACGGCCTTCATCACCGCCATCATGGCGAAGAAACCCGATGCGGTTCACAGCTCTCTCTTCGGGGGAGACCTGGTGGCCTTTACCAAGCAGGCTGCTCCGTATGGCTTCTTCGAAAAGACACCTTTCATTGCGCTCTATGACCTTCCCGTTCTAATCGCACTGGGACCTGACGCTCCCGAAGGAACCTTTGGATTTGCCAGAGGCGACTTTTTCCAGGATCCGAATCCGAAGATGATGCAGTTTGTCGACAAATTCAAAAAAGCCCGCGGAACCTATCCGGATGCATGGGCTGTCCAGAATTATGATGCTGTCTATCTGTTGAAGGCGGGCATCGAAAAGGCAAAGACGATTGAAACAGAGGCGGTAATTAAGGCCATGGAAGGATTACCCATTGATAGTTTGAGGGGAATGTTTACGGTGCGGCCACTGGATCATATGGCGAGCGTGCCCTGCTACCAGGGAACGATCACAACAGACCCCAAATACCCATTTAAGGTCTGGAAAGACATCACAAGGGTTCCCGGGGAGCAGGTATTGCGTCCGGAAGCCAGCGTGAGGGAAATCTGGAAGAAAACAGGTGTTACCCGTTGAAAACGGGAATTTCGAAATACGAAATTCGAAATACGAAATAATATCAAAATTCAAATATAAAATGTTCGGAACCTGATTTTTTGTTTCGGATTTAGAATTTCGGTAATTCGGATTTGTCCTTCGACAAGCTCAGGATGGTGAGCAATGTCGAACCATTTCGTATTTCGGTATTCGATATTCGGATTTCGGATTTAAGGGTTTAGAGTTATGTCTTTCGATGTTCTCTTTAACCAGTTTATGAGCGGAATCGCCCGGGCGTCCCTTCTTTTTCTGGTCGCCTCGGGCCTTTCCCTTACTTTCGGAGTTCTGAGGGTCCTCAATTTTGCTCATGGATCCCTCTATATGCTCGGGGCTTTTGTCACCTACACCATCTGGAAAACCCTTCTCATTCCGGTCGTCGGTTTCTATGTTGCGACATTTCTGGGCGCCCTGGTGATGGGAGGGGTTGGTATTATAATAGAATTTTTCTTGCTCAGACGCCTCTACGCCAGAGGGTGGCCTGAGCAACTCCTGGCCACCTATGCGATCGTCTTGATCATCACCGATATTGTTAAATGGGGTTGGGGTGGAGAATTTCTCTCCATCCCAAGACCCAAACCCTTTACCGGAGCGGTCCTCCTATTCGGATTTCCATTTCCCTCCTACAATTTCTTCATTATTCTATTAGGTTTAACCGTCGTCATTTTTCTCTGGTGGCTCATTTATAAAACCCGTTTCGGCGACATCATCCGGGCGGCCGCCCATGACCGGGAGATGGTCTCTGCCTTGGGGATACCCATCCCTTGGTTATTCACATGGATCTTCGTTCTTGGGTCCCTCATTGCCGGTTTGAGCGGGGCGGTCACCGCTCCATTCGGCTCCATAGCCCTTGGCATGGATGTAGAAATTATCGTTGAATGTTTTGCTGTAGTTGTCATCGGTGGGATGGGAAGCCTTCCTGGAACTCTTCTTGGCTCTCTTATCGTTGGGCAAGTCTATGCCTTCGGAATTATGTTTAAACCAGAATTAGCCCTGGCTTTCATTTTTATGGTCATGGCGGCGGTTCTCATTGTCCGTCCCTGGGGGATTTTCGGAAGGCCGGAAAGATAAGGCTGTAAACATAGGTTAAGGCTGAGGTTAAGGTTAAAAAATGGTAATAAACCAGACGGAACAAAAAGAGTCAATGCTTAAGAGAAGCTGGTGGTTGATTCTTCTGATCATCGCCTTTTTAATCGCTCCCTTGGTCATGTCGAAATTTTACCTTACCATTCTCTGTGAAGCATTGGTGATGAGCCTGTTTGCACTCAGCTTCAATCTCCTCTTTGGTTATATGGGGCAACTCTCTTTTGGCCAGGCTGCTTTTTACGGACTGGGCGGATATGTTGTTGCCATGCTCACCACCAAACTCCAGTTTAACTTCTGGCTCAGTCTGGCCGCAGGGGCCGGGGGGGCAGGCCTGGTGGGGCTCATCGTAGGCTATTTTTGTGTCCGATTGAGAGGGATCTACTTTGCGGTGTTGACCCTTGCTTTCGGCCAACTCATTTTTGTCATCATCTTCAAATGGCACGACTTTACAGGGGGCGATGATGGCATTCAAGGGGTTTTTCCGCCTGAATATTTAAGGTCAATTGAGGCCTATTATTACCTCATCTTTTTTGTTTGCGCCATTTCAGCTTTCATCTTATGGCGCATTGTGAATTCGCCCTTCGGTCAAACCCTGAAGGCGATGCGTGAGAATCCTGAAAGGACGGAATTCCTGGGGATCCATATCGCCCGATATCAGCTCATCGCTTTTGTTATTGCGGCCGCCTTTGCCGGTCTGGCTGGAGCGGTCTGGGTTCCTTTCTACCGGTCCGTTGCGCCATCCTATCTGACCTGGATTAAATCAGGTGAGCCGGTTATGGCGGCCATTCTCGGTGGACCCAACATCTTCTTCGGACCGATTTTGGGCATGTTCATCATGACCTTCGTTCATTCTTACATCCTTGGGTTTACCCACTTCTGGCCCGTGATCATGGGGACGATCATTCTGATCATCATCTTCCTTTTGCCTGGTGGTATTCTTGAGTTTGCCAAAGTGAAGATCACGGAGAGACGGGAGAAGGCAAATATAGCAAAGGGACAAACATAAACATGCTTCTCCAGACGCAGAGCATCACAAAGGAATTTGGAAAGCTTCGGGCTGTCAATCAAGTCAGCCTCGATATTCACAAAGGGGACATTCACGCCATCATCGGCCCGAACGGCGCCGGCAAATCCACCTATTTTAATCTTATTACAGGTTATCATCCGGCGACTTTCGGAAAGGTTTTATTTAAAGATAAAGAGATCACCCATCTTCCTGCCTATACCCGATGCACCCTTGGAATCACTCGGTCTTTTCAGATCACCAGTATCTACCCCAAGTTCACTGTTTATGAAAGTGTACTCATGGCATTGTTATCTCATCGAAAAGTCACTCTCAAATTCTTCTCGTCGGCAAATAAATTCTTCAAAGAAAAGGTCTGGAATATATTGGAGGACGTAGAATTGGCTAATCAGGCCAATACTCTTGGAGATTCCATATCTCATGGCGACAAAAAGCGATTGGAACTGGCCATCACCCTCGGAACCGAACCTGAACTGTTGCTCCTGGATGAACCGACCTGTGGCATGTCTCCCGAAGAGACGGAAAGCACCATGGCGCTCATTCAAAAATTATCAACAGAAAGAGGAATAACCATTCTCTTTACCGAACATGATATGAGTGTTGTATTTGGAATCGCCAAACGGATATCGGTGCTTCATCAAGGCACCTTGATTGCGGACGGATCCCCACAAGCAGTGAGAGCCAGCGAAGAGGTTCAGAAAGTATACCTGGGGGGCACGGCATAAAATGCTTGAAGTAAACGGAATTCATACTTATTATGGAACAAGCCACATTCTTTTCGGCATCTCTTTTGAGGTCAAACAAGGGGAAGCCGTTTGTCTCTTGGGGAGGAATGGGGCCGGGAAGACGACGACCTTCAGGAGCATCATCGGCCTCACACCGCCAAAATCGGGAAGCATTAAATTCAAGGGAAACGAAATTATTGGGAAACCTCCTTACCGTATTGCCAGGATGGGGATCGGTTATGTGCCGGATACACGTCGTATCTTCCCCGATTTAACCGTTCGGCAAAATATTCTTGTCGCTCGGAGAGAAACAGAAACGACCACCTGGAATCTGGAGCGCATTTATAGCCTCTTTCCAAAACTTAAAGATCTGGATACTCACATGGGAAACCATCTCAGCGGCGGAGAACAACAGATGCTTACGGTCGCCCGAACTCTCATGACCAATCCTGACCTTCTCCTTTTGGATGAACCCGGGGAGGGATTGGCTCCTCTGGTCATTCAATCTATGAAAGAGCAGCTCGGGGAGATTAAAAAATTAGGCGTCACAATGCTCATCTGCGAGCATAATGTGGGACTTGCCACCGCTTTAAGCGACCGCGGTTACGTCATTGATAAGGGAACCATCCGTTATCAGGGAACCATCGTTGAATTACAAAAGAATGAAGAAGTTCGGAAAAAATATCTCATGGTTTGAGTTTCGCTCCCCCTGCCTCGGACAAACTTCCACCTTAAAGCCGAAAGGAATCTGATTGTTGTGAGCCAGGGAAAATCGATTCACGAACTTAAAATCGGAGATGCGGCCCAGATCTCCAAGACCATTACAGAAGAGATCGTCAACGAGTTCGCCCGGGTGACCGGGGATACCAATCCGGTCCACACTGACCAGGCTTATGCAGAAAAAACAAGATTCAAAGGAAGGATCGCCCATGGAGTCTACTCCCTCGGGCTCTTCTCCACCCTCCTGGGAAATATTCTTCCAGGGTATGGAACGATCTTTCTTTCCCAGGAGGTCACGTTTCTTGCTCCTGTTAGAATCGGAGATACGATCACTGCCAGGGTGGAGGTCGTTGAGCTCCTTGCCGAGAAGAACAGGGCAAAATTCAGAACAACCTGCACCAACCAGGAGGGTGCGATCGTGGTCGATGGGTTCGCCTGGGCCATGCCTCCCCAAAAGGGTTAACTTTGGGGGGGACTCATATCTTCAAACGTGACAAATAAACATAAGATGTCCGTATATAAAGGGTTATAAAAAAGAAAGGAGGTCATGATTATGCTCATCAACAAAGGGTTAAGAGTTTTAGCGCTCGTTGTCTCTCTGGTCGTTCTCTTCTCTATTCAATCGGAAGCCCAGCAGCCCCTAAAGATTGGAGTCGTTCAGGGGTTTTCAGGCGCGCTGGAGGCTTATGCCAAGCAGATGCTCACCGGATTTAAGCTGGGCCTGGAGTATGGCACTCAAGGGAAGAACCTGATCTTGGGAAGAAAGGTCGAACTGATTGTTGAAGATGATCAGATTAAACCCGATGTGGCCAAACGTTTGATCACAAAGCTCTATGCGGATGATAAAGTGGATATGGTCGTTGGGACCACGAGCAGCGCTGCGGCGCTGGCCATGCTTCCGGTGGCCCAAGAATTCAAAAAGATTTTGGTGGTCGAACCAGCCGTAGCCGATTCAATAACGGGCAGTGCCTGGAACCGGTATGTCTTTAGAACCGGAAGGAACTCCGGCCAGGACGCCATCTCCAATGCCAAAGCAGTCGCCAAGCCAGGCGTCTTGCTTGCCGCGATTGCCCAGGATTATGCATTTGGAAGAGATGGGGTTGCCGCATACAAGGCGGCCGCCGAAAAATTGGGAGCCAAGATGGTCCATGAGGAATATGCTCCAATGGCCCAGACCGATCATACCTCCTCTGTCCAGAGGATCATCGATGCCCTCAAAGACAAGCCTGGAGAAAAATATGTTTTTGTTGTATGGGCGGGAAAGAACCCTCCCATCGAGCAGATGGCAGTCATGAAGGTCGAAAAATATGGGATCAAGATCACTACGGGCGGAAATATTCTCCCTGTTCTAAAAGCCACCCTTCCGCTCCTAAAAGCATACGAGAGCTTAAAGGGAATGACCGGAGGAGCCTATTACTATTATGAGCTTCCCAAAAATCCGGTCAATGACTGGTTGGTCAAGGAGCATACAACTCGGTTCAAAGAACCTCCTGACTTCTTTACCTGCGGAGGATTTGCCGCGGCCATGGCAGTCGTCAGGGCCTTTGAGAAAGCCCAATCAACAGATACCGAAAAGCTGATCACGACCATGGAGGGGTTAGAATTTATGACCCCAAAGGGAAGAATGTATTTTCGTAACATAGATCATCAGGCCATGCAGTCCATGTATATCTTTAAGTTGGATGCAAGGCCGGACAGAGAATGGGCTGTCCCTGTCCTGGTAAGAGAAGTCTCCCCCGAAGAGGGAATGCCCCCCGTTCTGGTGAAGAGGTAGCAGGTTAGCCCTTTGAAACGGCTATCAGAGTATCAGGTTAACAGGAGGCGGAAGTCAGGGTATCAGAATATCAGGCCGAACAAGAACTTCTTGCCTGGTGCCCTGATTTCCTGGTCCTCTGCACCCTGATACCCTGGTCGTCTGATACCCATCCTAACGAAGTTGAATGGTTTTCTGACTCCCAAGTGTGTAAATGTTACGTCAAGAGATAGATGGTAACATCGTGACTCCATCCCCCATCATCGAAACGAAAGATCTCACCATACGCTTTGGCGGCCACGTCGCAGTGGACCATGTCAGCCTCCAAATCCCGCCATTTACATTCAAATCAATCATCGGCCCGAATGGCGCAGGCAAAACGACCTTTTTTAACATGATTTCCGGACAATACCGCCCTACAGAAGGAAAAGTCTTTTTAAAGGGAAAAGACATCACTCCACTCTCTCCGGCTATTCGAACCCAACTGGGTATCGGAAGGTCTTTTCAGCTCACCAATGTCTTTCTCTCCCTTCCCGTACTGGAAAATGTCCGGTTGGCCATCCAATCTCAAAAGGATATCGGTTTTAACTTCTGGAAAAATTATCTTTACTTCTCCGAATTGGAAGACCGGGCCTATGACATCTTAAAAATGGTGTTACTGGATAAAAAATGGAATGTTCCTGCAAGTGGCCTCACGCATGGAGAACAGCGAAAGTTAGAAATTGCCATCTTGCTGGCTTTAGGGACAGAAGTCCTTCTTCTTGATGAACCCACGGCCGGCATGGCCCTTGAAGAGGTTCCTTCCATTTTGGAGCTCCTTAAGGAAATCAAGAATCGGAGGGATAAAACGATCCTTCTCGTCGAACACAAAATGGATGTGCTGATGGCTCTTTCCGATTCAATCGCCGTCCTTCATGAAGGGAAATTGATTACGGACGACACGCCCGAAGCCGTCAGTAAAAATAAAGAAGTCCAGGAGGCCTATTTCGGTGGAGGTCGATCTCGTGGCTGAGCCGGTTCTCAAAGTCGAAGGGATTCACACCTTCATTGGAAAACACCATATCCTCCAGGGGGTATCGTTTGAGGTTCACCCTGGCAAGGTCACGGTCCTTTTGGGTAGAAACGGAGCGGGTAAAAGTACCGCCTTGCGTTCAATCATGGGGTTGCTCCCTCCATCCCAAGGGACCATCCACCTAAAAAATCGAAAGCTCCAGGGTATGAAATCTTACGAGATTTCCCGTCTGGGCATTGGCTACGTTCCCGAGGATCGAGGTATTTATAACCTTCTCACTGTCGAAGAAAACTTCCGCGTGGCCATGATTAAGGAGGATGGGAAGACGCGAGAGAGGATGGAAACCGTTTTCGACATTTTCCCTGACCTTAAAAAATTCTGGAAAACAATGGCTGGTAATTTAAGTGGCGGACAAAAGCAGATGCTCGCCATTGCCCGCCCCCTGGTGAACCAGAACGAATTGCTATTGATCGATGAACCCTCCAAAGGATTGGCTCCCATTATTATTGACCATCTCATTGATTCGATCAACAAATTGAAGGGAATGACAGTGGTGATTCTGGTCGAGCAAAACTTTTATATGGCCAGCAGCCTCGCCAGCGACTTCTACCTCTTCGATGATGGAAGGACGGTCCACCATGGTCAGATGGAAGAGTTGGTCCAAAATGAGGAACTGAAGAAAAAGTATTTAGGAATTTCGAGTTGAGATTTTCCTCACCCTTGCCCTCTCCCCCGCGGGGAGAGGGCAAGGGTGAGAGGTTCTGGCGTCGAAAGGTCCAGAAAATATATGACTCCTAACCAGAGAAAATGGCTTCCAACGCTGATTGTTTTGGCCATCTTTCTGTCGCCCCTTTCATTGATCAGCCCCAAAACCTACATTACCCTGACCATCTCCGGTCTGGCGATGGGGATGCTCCTTTTTCTGGTCGCCTCAGGGTTTTCGCTGATCTTCGGCTTTCTGAGCGTCCTCAATCTCGCTCATGGGGCCCTCTTCACCTGGGGGGCATACATCGGCTTTACCTCATTTACGCTGATCAATGAATGGACAGGTTGGGGCGGGTCCGATTCCATCTTTTTGAATATCGCCATCTTTCTCCTGGCCCTCATCCTCGCCGGACTCCTCGTTGGCTTATTAGGGATCATCACCGAACGGTTAGTCATCCGTCCTGTTTATGGAAGCCATCTTTTTCAAATCTTTATCACCGTGGGAGCGATGATTGTTCTGGAAGAGTTGGTCCGCATCGTCTGGGGGCCGAATGACGAGGTCATGCCGGTTCCAATCAGTTTTATGGGATCCTGGGATATCTTTGACGTGGTGGTATCAAAGTATCCCCTGATTGCCATTGTCATGGGGCTCATCCTCTATTTCGTCATTTTGATGATCCTGAGAAAAACGAGACTGGGAACCATTGTCAGGGCTGGCGTGGAGAATCCTGAAATGGTTCAGGTGATGGGACACAATATCTACCGGTATTTCACAGGGGTGTTTGCAGTTGGCTCTGCCCTGGCCGCCATCGGAGGCGGAATGTGGGCCACTTTCGTCAAATCGATTCATCCTGCGATGGGAGGAGAGGTCATTATTTTTGCGCTCATTGTTGCCATCATCGGAGGCCTTGGAAGCATTACAGGTTCGGTGGTGGGTGCGCTATTGGTCGGGCTCTCCTATAACTATGTGGCCTATCTGGTGCCTAAGGCGGCGCTCGGCATTACCATGCTGCTCCTGGTCATCATTCTTTCATTTCGTCCGACCGGACTATTTCATGAAGGAACCTGATTTGGAAAAAAACGATTTTAATCCTGTTCAACAGTTTCGCTTAGAAGAAAGAGAGGCTCGCTTTAGAAGCCCTTCTTTCTTCCTTAGAATTCTCCTCCTGGCTTTCTTTGTCTTCACTCCTTTTATGTTCCATTCCTTTGAAGTGCTCGATGTCGTTTTAAAGATCATCATTTTTTCCGCATTGGTGGCAAGCTATGATGTGATTCTCGGATATACGGGGATCGTCTCCTTGGGCCATGTCTTATATTTTGGAATCGGTTGTTACTCTGTTGGCATCTTCATGGGGAATTTTGGATGGGTTTCTTATGGTCATCTGGCGCTGGCCTTCTTAATCGCCATTGTGGTCTCGGGAATTCTCTCGGTATTGATCGGCCTCTTCTCCCTTCGCATCCGGGCAATCTTTTTCGCCATGGTCACCCTCGCATTTATGGAGTTTGCCTTCATCCTCTCAAGCCAACTGCGGTCCATTACCGGCGGAGACGATGGGATTAGCTTTAAACTTCCGGGGATCTTAGCCGTTGATTACAGCTTTGGACATTTCCTTGGAATCGAGCTCACAGGTAGAATCGTCAGTTACTTTTTGATCCTCCTGATATGCGTAATCCTTTTTCTGTTAATGCTCCGATTCGTCCATTCACCCGTTGGCCGGGTTCTCCAATCGATTCGCGATAACGAACCTCGATCCATTGCCTTGGGATACAGGACCTACCTCTTTCAAGTCATTGCCTCC
>VGRU01000136.1 GCA_016875255.1 Deltaproteobacteria bacterium | reverse complement strand
GATCATCGTGAGCATGGGTTTTCTCTCGGTGATGAGCTGGGTGAGGACCTTCTCATAAGTCTCCGAGTTATAAAATTCGAGCCGGTTGTCTTCAATGAGGAGCACTCTGTTGGCTTTGGGTTTAAGGACTTCCGCAAGGTTCTTCACATCCTTTCCCATGAGGGCGACCGATAATTCTCCGCCAAGTCCCTCTGAAAGTTCCCGTCCCTTGGAGAGCATCTCCCATGTCACATCTCTCAATTCTCCCCGTCGATGTTCTGCGACAACAATAATCTCTTTCATCAGGCCACCCCTCCTTTATCTCTCAGAATGTCGAAGACCTTCTGCGCGATCTCCTCTGGTTTTCCTTCGAGCATCTCTGCTCCTTCGCCGACCGGAGGAAGGAAAACTTTTTCAAGCTGGATGTCCGAACCGGAAAGCCCAACTTCCTCAGGTTTCAGGCTGAGGTCCGAGGCTCCAAAAGCCTTGATCTCCTTCTTGGCCACTTTCCGGATGCCCATGATGGAGACATATCGCGGCTCATTGATTCCGGTTTGAATGGTAAGAAGCGCTGGGAGATCGACTTCAACGACTTCTTCGAGGCCACCCTCTAGTTCGCGATGGGCCTTGATCTTTTTCTCCTGGACCTCAATGCGATTGACAATGGAGACATGGGGGACGCCGAGCATCTCTGCCATCACTACGCCCACCTGACCATACCCATCATCTTCGGCCTGAGTGCCTGTTAGAATGAGATCAAAAGGTCTTTTTCGAATCGCTTCTGCGAGGATCCTGGCTGTAGCAAAGCCGTCGGCCCCTGCAAAAGCAGGGTCAGTCAGCCGGAACGCATCATCAGCGCCCATGGCGAGGCACTTTCTCAGGGATTCATTTGAATCTTCGCCTCCCGCAGAGAGGACGGTCACTGTTCCGCCCAGCTTCTCCTTCAGCAGGATGGCCTCCTCAATGGCGTAACTATCCCATTCGTTCAGGTCGAACGCCAGCCCGCTTTTCTCGATATCTTTCCCCGACTTGTCGATGAAGATATCCGCATCCGCTGTGTCCGGAACCCTTTTGATGCAGACGATAATATTCATTCACCTTCCTCCTTTCATCAGATGGTTAATTTTTTTTCTGTCTCTCCAATTTTACCCATGCCCATCCTTCCTCAACAAGGGAACATGGGAAGGGGGCAATCATGATCCCCCGCGCAGGCATTGAGGAGAGACGGACCTTCATCTTCGACGTTTTCCCAGTGGAGGATGAGAGTTCCACCATTTCTCCTTCATCAATCTTCAAAGATTGAGCATCCTCGATATTCATCTCGAGAAAAGGCTTCTCCATCACCCTCTTCAGATTTTCACTCTTCAGGCTGAGCTCGCCAGATTGGAAAAGCGACGACTTCTCAATCAGACAGAAGGGATAATCGTCAGGTTGAGACTGAGGCCGAGGTTGAGCAAGAGGGATGAGTTTTGCTTTCCCCATAGGAAAACCATCTTTGTAAAGATAGCCGGCTCCCTTGGGCCACTGCTCCCCATCCTGCAGGCCTTGATATTGGAAAATGGTTTTGGAAATATCCTGAAAGATGGCCTCCGGGGTCTCTCCTGAAACCGGGACCTCCAGGAGACGAAGCAGT
This sequence comes from Deltaproteobacteria bacterium, assembly GCA_016875255.1. Next base: position 7,973 of record VGRU01000136.1, on the reverse strand, counting down.
TGGAGAAAGATATCGAAGTCCGATTTTGACTGACCTTTGGGCGGACGAAGAGGATGAACTTTCTGAACCCTTCGCTCCAGATTCGTGTAGGTTCCTGACTTCTCGACGAATGAACAGGCTGGAAGCACGACATGGGCTCCCTTTGCGGTTTCGGTCATAAAGAGGTCCTGAACCACCAGAAGTTCCAGATTCTCCAGAGCCCTGGGAGGCAGAGTAGGATTCTTTCCCACGAGGTAAAGGGCTTTAAGCTTTCCTTCCTCCGCCTGTTTGACAAGATCTTTCATCTCCCTTGTCCCTGAAAGGATCTCCATATCGATGGCTCCCTGGCTGTTACATTTCTCAAGGAGAAGAAGGATCCCCGATCCTTCCTTGCCAATATGGCCGGTCAGAAGAGCGAGATTGGAACAAGCCGAGGCTATGTTCTCGGAATCAGAATGAGACCAGGAACCGGATCCAATCAGAATCATCGCTCTCTTTGATTGGGCAAAGGCTCTCACTGCTTTCTCAACAGTGCTGCGCTCTTCAGCGGAGATGCTTGATAAATACTCATCCTGCCTTTTCCTTAACTCTTCAATACCCTCGGTCCACTGCCCGATAAATCTCTGATTTTCGAGACCTTCCTTCAGGATGATTCCGGCCATTGCATTGAGAAGAGAGACTTCTCCGCCCGGTTTAACAGAAAGAAGGATCGAAGAGGGGGAGAGGGGGGAGAGATGCGTGGCCCTGCTGAGGTCGATATCATGGGGTCCCAGGACAATGAGTTGAGCCTTGTTCTTCCTGATGGCCAGATGGATTTCATTCTTGATGATGGGGTGGGTCTGGGCAGGATCGACCCCGATGATGAAGAGACGATCAGCATTCCGGATTTCTTTGATGGAGTTTGTGGAAGATGCAAACCCGAGAGTTTTTGAGAGTCCTTCTGTTAGGCCTTGATCGCCTCTTGCTCCATTCAGTGCGACCTGCTCCGTGCCGATCGCTTCCTTAAAGAGTTTCTTGAAGAGGAAATACTCTTCATTAGCGAGGCGGCTTGAGATCATCGCCCCGATACTCTGCGGGCCATATTTATTCTTTATCTCTTCGAGGTTTTGAGCCACAACTGCAAGCGCTTCTTCCCAGGGAACTTCTCCAAGCGATCCATTGGCCCTGAGAAGGGGCGCTTTCAGCCTCTCCTGAGAATCAATAAAGCCCCAGCCGAAGCGTCCCCTGACGCAGAGGTTTCCATCGTTCGGGCCATGTTCAGGCGTGGAAAAGACCTTCTTAATCTCTCCCTCTTTAGCGCCGATGGTGAGCAAACACCCCACCCCGCAGTAAGGGCAGGGAGTGGTGGTTTCAGCCAATTCCCAGGATTTGGTCTTGGTATCAAAGCAGTTGCTGGTGATGGCGCCGACCGGGCAAGTATCGAGACACTGCCCGCAGAATTCGCACTGAATCGGACGATGAAAATCCGTGTCGATGATGGACTGGATCCCCCTTCGCGTGAAGGAAAGTTCTCCCACTCCCTGGACTTCATCGCATATTCTCACACAGCGGCCGCAGAGGATGCATTTGTTTGCGTCCCTCTGGAGAAGAGGGGAGTGGTCCGCAGAAAAGGGGATCAGGTCCCAGGGGTATTGCGTATCGTTGACCCCATATTCATAGATCAGGTTCTGAAGGTCGCATTCTCCTTCTTTTTCGCACCGCGGGCAAGTCATCGGATGGTTGAGGAGGATGAGCTGGAGTTGAACCCTCCGGGATTCGATGATTTTGGGAGAGGTGGTGAGGATCTCCATTCCGTTTTTGGCGGGGGTGAAACAGGATGGGAGAAGCTCGGACTTCCCCTTCTCCTCGACCACGCAGAGCCTGCAAGCTCCAAAGGGGACAAGTCTCCGGTCGTGGCACAAAGATGCAATTCGGACTCCAGCCGACTGGGCCGCTTCAAGAATGGATCTTCCCCTTTCGACCTCTACTCCGATACCGTCAATCGTTAGTTTTATTGTTTGGTTTGCCATCAAATCTTGTCATGCTGAACTTGTTTCAGCATCTCCCATTTTGAAAATCTTCACCCAAATCCTTCCACATAGGGTTGAAACTCTTTGTCAGGTTGATCTTCCAATCCCTGTGCCAATTCTTCAATTGTTTTTCCCTTTCTATTGCACTGCTAATATCTTCTGTTATTTCGTAATAAATCAGTTTATTAAGGTTATATTTCTTAGTAAAACCTTCAACCAACTTATTTTTGTGTTCGAATGCTCTACGTTCAAGATCGTTTATTACTCCAATATACAAAACGTTGTTATTCTTGTTTGTAAGAATATAGACATAATACTGTGTTGTTCCTTTACTCATTTGAAAATTGCATTCAAATCACTGAATAGACCCTGAAACAAGTTCAGGGTGACAAATAAATGTCTATTCGATTGCCCAAAACTTACAGGCCTGGATGCAGGATCGACACCGGATACATTTCTCCAGATCGATCACTGCGGCCGTCTTCTTCTCCCAGGTGACTGCCTCCGAGGGACAGGCTTTTTTACAGAGGCCGCACATCTTGCACTTTTCAGGAATGACTTGAAACTTAACCAGATCCACACAGACCAGAGATGGACACCGTTTGTCGATGATGTGAGCTTCATATTCCTCCCGGAAATAACGGATGGTGGAAAGGACAGGGTTGGGAGCCGATTTCCCAAGACCGCAATGGGAGGAATCCTTGATATGTTGTCCCAGCTGTTCGAGGTGGTCGATATCCTCGAGTCTTCCCTCGCCCTTGATAATCCGGTGAAGAATATTGAGCATGACTTTCATTCCGATCCGGCAGGGAACGCACTTTCCACAGGATTCGTCAACGGAGAAGTCCGTGAAAAACCTGGCCGTATCCACCATGCAGGTCATATCATTCATGACCACGAGACCGCCGGAGCCCATCATTGCTCCTGCCTCATCCAAAGAGTCGAAGTCCACTTCCGTATCGAGGAGAGGGGCGGGCAAGCACGCCCCGGAAGGTCCGCCGATCTGCACCGCCTTATATTCCCGTTTGTCGGGAATTCCTCCTCCGATATCAAAGACAATCTTTCGCAGGGTGGTTCCCATGGGGACTTCGATCAGCCCCACATTTTGCACGGCGCCTGTCAGTGCAAACACTTTTGTTCCCTTTGATCCCGTGGTGCCCATGGAGGCGAACCATGAGCTTCCGTGCAACAGAATGGAAGGGACATTGGCAAAGGTCTCAACGTTATTGAGGACCGTGGGCTGTCCCCAGAGGCCTGCTTCGGTTGAACGGGGAGGTTTGATCCTGGGCATTCCCCGCTTTCCCTCAAGGGAATACATCAGAGCCGTGGATTCCCCGCAGACAAAGGCTCCTGCGCCCGGATAGATGCCGATATCGAAATCGAAACCCGAACCGAAGATATCCTGCCCTAACAGTCCATAATTTCTTGCCTGCTCAATGGCGATGTTGAGCCTGTGGATGGCAAGGGGATACTCGGCTCTCACATAAATATAGCCTTGATGTGAACCGGTGGCATAACCGCAAATGACCATCCCCTCGAGGACCGCATGGGGATCGGCCTCCAGAACGGAGCGATCCATGAAGGCGCCCGGATCGCCTTCATCCCCGTTGCAGATGACATATTTGGGAAAAGAGGTATAACGCCTTCCTTCCTCCCATTTTTTGCCGGTCGGGAACCCTGCGCCTCCGCGCCCCCTCAGCCCGGAAAGCTTGACTTCTTCGATGACCTCCTCGGGCTTCATCGAAGAGAGGACTTTATGAAGAGCGGCATATCCGTCCCTTGCAATATATTCATTAATATTCTCCGCATCGATCAGGCCCCGATTTCGAAGCGCCCTCAATACCTGGTGCTGGAAAAAGGGGATGTCCTTCATGAGCGGAACTTTTTCCTTAGCGGACGGCGCAGTGTATAAAAACTTTTGGACAGGGCGGCCTTTGAGAAAATGTTCCTCGACCAGAAACGGGACATCTTCCGGAGTCAATTTTTTATAGAAGATTCCTTCGGGATAGACCACTATGATCGGACCTTCGGCGCAGAAGCCATTACAACCCGTGATGACCAATTGCACTTCATCCGAAAGGTTTCGGCTCTCCAATTCGGCGGCAAGCCGTTCCCTTAACTGCAAGGAGCCGCAGGCCACGCAGCCTGTTCCGGCACATACCATAAGATGAGTTCTGTAGGTTTTCATTCTTTATCTATTACCTATTCTGACCAAAGGTTACGGTTACGAAGCCCGTTTTGGTTAGCGTCAATCGGTTATGGTTGACGATGCTTGTATCGAAGCAGGAAGCTCGAAGTTAGAAGTTCGAGTATCCAGCATCTTTATACGAACTTCGACAACGACAAACGTAACCTTTTATTAACGATACGGGCATCGTCACCTTTAAACGAAACTTCTGCCTTCGATCTAATAGGTGGATTCGCTTCCTCTGGCGAGGGCATAGGCCTCAACGATCTCTCCATTGACGACATGTTGGAGGAAGATCTCCCTTATCTTCTCCTCGTTGAGATCACAATATTTGACCGGAGGATTCCCAAGGATCTCCACGGTTGCCATGGGCTCCCGGCTGCAGAGCCCTGCGCATCCGGAAGTGGTCACCATCACATCCTGGATCTTTTTCTCTTCGACCTCTTTCAGGACGGCTGTCATCAGCTTTCTTGCGCCTGCGGCGATGCCGCAGGTGCCCATATGGATGGTGATCTTTGCCCGGAATCCTCCCTCCCTCAGAAGAGTCGAGGACCGCACCTCCTCTTTAATTTTTTTCAAATCCTCAAGGGTTAACTTTGTCATTGTCCGACCTTGTTAGTTACTTACGCGATTCAGTCTGAGAATTTGTCTCTAACATTTTAGAACAAACAATGTCATGCTGAATTTAGTTCAGCATCTCGTTTTTTCCTTCCAGGTGAGATCCTGTCACGAAGTGATGAACAAATGTGAATCAACGAGTTCAGGATGACAGACCTATGCAATTTGAATTATTTTTGTTTAGGTGTAGTTTCCCAAAATCTGAACCGCCCTGCCCGGGGTGACCATGCCATGGGTGTCCTGACCCACCACGACCACAGGGGCCAGGCCACAGGCTCCCACACAGCGAACGGCTTCGAGTGAAAACTTTCGATCCTTCGTGATTCCTCCGACATCCACTCCCAACTCCCTCCGGAGGGCGTCCAGAATCTCTTTCGATCCCCTCACATAACAGGCGGTCCCCATACAGACCCGGATGATATTTCGCCCCCTTGGAACGGTTGTAAAGAAGGCATAGAAAGAGACGACCCCAAAAATCTGGGAAGAGGGGAGATGAAGCCCGTCGGCGATCCGGTGCTGGACTTTTTTAGGAAGATATCCGCAGACGTCCTGAACCTCTTTGAGCACCGGGATCAGGGCACCATGCCGACTTTTATATTTGTCAATGACCAGGTCTATTCTTTCCCATTCTTCGCGGGAGATCTCTTCTGCCCACCTCATCCTTTTACTCCTATCCCTTCCAATCCTTCCTGGAGATGTTTTTTTAACCACTGAATGGCATCCGGAGTCATAGAAGCTTGACCATGAAACTTCTCCCTCATCCATTCACTTTTCAGGGTATAGGATCTTTCTCCTTTCACGTGGATATAATGAAAATCGACATCCGGATTTCCAAGAAAGAGCATGACGATCGTTTCAGTCATACTCCCCAGCGGTTTACGGTCAATATGTCCATATTGGAAAGTAGCTTTCACTTTTGTTCCATCTCCCGGACGGGATTCAATTTCCAGTTTTCCCCCTGCCTCCTCGGCAGCCTGTGCAAGAAAGGAAAGGCCTAATCCCACCCTCCGCGAGGTGCGGGTGGTGAAAAAAGGGTCCGCAGCCTTTTGGCGGACTTCTTCATCCATTCCGATCCCATCGTCTTTGATTTCTATCGTCAACCGATCTTCTTCAATTTCTTCCAGGACTGAAATCTCAATCCTTCTGGCCTTTGCGGCGATGGCATTCTCTACAACATCGAGGATATGGAGAGAGAGATCTTCCAAATTTAATCTCCAACAGCCTCCTAACTCTCCACGATCCTGCGGCCTTCCTGTGAATGGAGGGCCATTTTAATTTCAGCGGATGTCCTCTCCTCGAGAAGAAACTGAGTGGATGCCTTTCCGATCTCCTCAAGAGAATGAGCATCCGAAAAACGGACAAAGGCATAATCTTGGTAAGAACGAAATCGGCTCCGGGCCTCTTCCAGCGAAGTCCGGGAAGAAATCTCCAGCCCGTCGAGTTGAACTCCTTCAGGGATAAACCCTAATTGACCCAGAAGACTGAAGGCCTGCCGGTCAATATGGGAGGCGATTGCGACTCCCTGAAGGGTCCCCACAAAGGAAACGATCTGTTCGAATGAAAGGAGGGTTGCTCCGATCAGCATCTTATCGCTATGTCCGATCGTTTCGGACTTCTCATTGATTAGAATCTGGGGACCGAAGATGTCCTCTTCGTTCTTGCCGGGAAGGTGTTGATAAACCCAGCCCTGGAGGGCCAGGCAGTCTTCGGGGCGGTTAAAAAGGGCAAGAAGATGGATTTCCTCTCTGGAGGCGACCTCCATTCCCGGAAGAACAGCGAGACCTTTCTTTCTTCCGGCTTCGATAAAAGCAATGAGGTTCTCTGCAGAATTGTGATCACAGATAGCGATCATGTCCAGTCCAACGGTCATAGCCCGGTCCACAACAGCCTGCGGTTTCATCTCTTCGCTCCCGCAGGGAGAAAGGCAGGAGTGAATGTGGAGGTCAGCATGAAATCGCTTTAGCATGAAACGATCCCTGCGACCCCTGCTTGATAAAGCCTTCCTACCAGTTCAAAGGCGGGAAGGAGAGAGATCAGGACGGGGATTCCTTCCTCCTCTGCCTTTTTCAGGGTTTCCGGATCGGGTTCCCGTCCTCCTGCAAGAATAATGGCAGCCAACTCTTTCATGCTGGCCACGGCAACGATATTGGGATGGGTCTGAATGGTGACCCAGACATTTCCTCTGAGGCTGTGAGCGATGACATCGCTGAGAAGATCGCCCACATACCCTCCGGTCACTTCCTGATGAAGCTGACCGTCCCCCGCCTTTACTTCCAACCCAAAAAATTTAACCAGATCTTCCACTTTCATGAAAAAACCTTAACCATAAATTCGAGGTGGGTCCCCTGGTTTACCACGGAGGTCAGGACCATCTCATCGGTCACCTTCTTGATATTCGATAACCCCATGCCTGCCCCGAATCCGAGCTCCCGGATCTTATCGCTCGCGGTGGAAAACCCTTCTGTCATCGCCTGATCCACATCGTGAATTCCAGGGCCTTCGTCATCTATCGCCACTTTTATGAAATCGGAAAATACGAGCAAGGTCAGGATTCCCCAATGTGCATAACAGATGACATTCATCTCCGCTTCAAATGTGGCAATCGAAACCCTGCGGATCACGCTGTTCGGGAACCTCTCTTCTTTTAATATCCTTTTCACCTGGCTCGAAACCGAACCGGCATGTGTAAAATTGCCTCCTTCGATACGAAATGTGTTGTGGAAAGGATACCTTTCCTCAGTGGTGTACCCCATAAATAGAACTATGTTTGAAAATGATTATTTACAGCAAAATAAGCTATCCAAGTGCTCTTTGAAATATAGCGTTATTTCTGTGGTGCACCACTCAGTCTGCTCCATCCCCGGCTTTTTCCACGCATCCTTTCAATCCCTGGCGGTATAAACGTCCACAGGTTTCAAACATGATATAGGAAGTCATCAGAAGGGGAATTTGAATCTGATTGGCTAACTCGATCATCGGTTCGGTTGGCCTTTTCCCCCGGACAAAGAGGATGGCGCCCAGATCAACCACATCCGCCGTATAGATCACTTGGGGGGTCATATTGCCGGTAATGAGCAGGGCGCCATCGGCCCCTCTTCTGGCAATGGCCAGGACATCGCTGAGAAGGTCTGCCGCAAAAGCGTGGCTAATCTCCCTTCCCAGGTTTTCGCTTCCGGCAA
>VGRU01000135.1 GCA_016875255.1 Deltaproteobacteria bacterium | reverse complement strand
GAGGTTCGAGAACCTCAGATTGAGTATGAAGTCTCTTCGAAGAAAGGGAAATCGGGGACGGGTTCACATTAGCGCTTGACCATCACACTTCGGGAGAATTTGGATGCCTCCTGGTTAGGTGTATTCTTTCAGGGCTATTCATCACCCAATATTCCACCATTCCGGAATTTCTGGAAAAGTTCTTTCTGTTTGATGGCCATCTCTCTTGCATCTTTTTTGTTCCCCTCATGCTCGTAGCCTAAAAGATGAAGGATGCCGTGAATCAGGAGAAGGGTGAGCATCTCCATTTCGCTCATGCCTGACTGTTTCGACTGGCGCTTGGCCATTTCGATAGAGATGACGAGATCGCCGAGGAGGTGAGGGTGGAGTGACGCAAACGCCCCTTCTCTCATGGAGAAAGCAAGGACATTGGTGGGTTTGTCCCGGCCGAGGAAGCGATGGTTCAATTCCTGAATCTCTCTGTCGTCAACCAACAGGAGGCTGAGTTCGGCCTCAGGAAGTCCCAAGCTGGCCAAGATCTTTTGGACCACCCTTTTTATCTTTTTTTGGTCTAAAGGGATAGGTTTTTGTCGATTTCGAATCCAGATCTTCATGGTTCTTCTTCTTATTGGATTCCAGAGAGGGAAGAAGTGGATAGTCGATTCTCTGATGAAAGTAAGCGGTCAGAATCCGGCTGAAACTCTCTTCGATCTTCTGGAGGTCTTTTAAGGTCAATTCACATTCCTCCATCTGTCCATCGAGAAAGATGTTGTTGATGATTCGCTGAACCAACCCTTTAATCCTTGAAGGGGTGGGCTCGGAGAGGGCACGGGAGGCGGCCTCTACGGCATCAGCTAACATGACGATCCCCGCCTCTTTGGTCTGGGGCTTGGGGCCCGGATAACGGAAATCCTTCTCATCAATCGCATCTATATCCGGATTCTCTTTCTCTTTGGCCTTCTGATAAAAATAGGAGATCAGGCTCGTGCCGTGATGTTGCTGAATGATATGGACGATCCGTTCTCCAAGGCGGTTTTCGTGGGCCAGTTCCACCCCATCCTTCACATGGGAGGCGAGAATGAGGCTGGACATGGTGGGCGTGAGGTGATCATGTTTATTTTCCATGCCCCCTGCGTTCTCGATGAAGTAGAGGGGCTTTTTCAACTTCCCGATGTCATGGTAATAGGCGCTGACTCTGGCCAGCAGAGGATTGGCGGCAATCGATTTGGCTCCTGCCTCCACCAGGCTTCCGACAATGATGCTATGGTGGTAGGTTCCAGGCGCCTGAAGGACGAGGTCCTTGAGAAGGGGATGATCCAGATTGGCCAGCTCAAGGAGTTTGATATCGGTGGTATAACCGAAAAGGCTTTCAATGATAGGAGCCATTCCCAGAACCAGGACAGAGGCGAGGAGCCCGGCTAAAAAACCCATGAATACATCAGAAAACAGAGTCATCTTGAAGAAGGTTCCGGCGATCAGGTTATAAGATAGAATCATCAGGACATTTGCTCCCCCAATGGTGACTCCTGCCTTGATGAGGACCGACCTCTGTTCGCATCGAGCGACCTTATGGGCGCCAATCAAGCTTCCAACGAAGTTGAAGATGAAGAGAAAGAGCTGGTTTCCCATCATGGAGGCGGCGAAGTAACCGGCCAGAGTGGCAAAGACAATCGCCACTTCCGAATTGATGACGATCCGGGCCAACATGGCCCCGGCAGCGATGGGGAAGAGATAAGTATAAGAGGATGAGGGAATAGCGAGAAATTCTCCGCCCAGAATATCGGTGATGAGATGGAAGATTTTAAGAAATGCCACCACCCCTAGAAGCGTGCTGCAGAAAAAGAGAAGGTCCCTGGTGGAAAGCGCGATCTTCCGGATGTTTTTCGTGGAGAACTCATACAGGCTGGCGAGAACGACAAAAGTCAGCAGAGCCAGACCAATAAGGATGGAGAAGATATGGCTCCTCTCCTGGGCCTTTTTCAGGGCATCGATTTTAAGGAGATGCTCCTCCTTGACACGCTCCCCTGCCCTCAGGACGACCTCTCCTCTTTTGATTTGAAAGAAAACAGGGTTCACCCTTGCCTTTGCATCTGTCTTCCGCGCTTCGGTTTCGTCCTTGTTGAAGGTGAGGTTGAGTTTCAGAGACTGTTCCGAAATCTTCGAGACGAGCGAAGCGACCTCTCTCCCCAGGCTCGGGGAAAGGCGGTTCAGATCGGTCCGGAGCCGGGCTTTCACCTCCTTCAAATCAACAAAGTTAAATGGAGGGACATCCCTTTTCTCTTCACGAGTCTGGATGTTACGGATGGACATCCCTTTAAGCGCATCAGGGTCGAGGAGGTCTTTATCATTGATGATCCCCCTCCTTAATAGAGGGGTGATCAGTTTTAAGGAATTTTCTCCGATGGAGGGATTAAATTTTTCCCTCTCCAGGATATGCCATTCCCTCTGTGAAAGAGTGAATCGGAAAGAGGATTCCCACTCCTCCTTTTTTATGGATGGGGCTTGGGAAGTGAAGGCCGTTCGGAGCCGGTTTTCCGCATCCATCAGAATTCCCGGATCGTAGTCATAGACGGAAAGAACAGACCTTTCAGCTTCAGCCCTTTTTTCCTGAGTCGATCTCTGATCTTCCACAAGGATGTCCTGAGTTGCTTTGATCTCCTTTGTGGAGATGTCTCCAGCTCTGTATTTTTTGAGGGGCAACTGAAGTGAAGGGGAGAGAAGAAGGGTGAGGATGAGAGCGGTTCCAATGCCAATGAACCATTTTTGATAACCGGGGTCCTTGAACTTATTCACCCACGAGCCGGCTTTTTGGCCATTGGTTGTTTTCCGTGGGAACATTCGACGAAATAAATCTTTAAAAACTATTTTTTTTATCATCCCTTTTCAGAAGAGGACGGCTGCCTGGAACGCTGGCGCCTCTCTTCCGCCCTTTCATAAGCCTTGATGATGTCCTGAACAAGGGGGTGTCTGACCACATCCCTGTCCGAAAAGTAGACAAATTCGATTCCTTCTATTCCTTTGAGAATCCCCTGGATTTCGATCAGTCCCGAGACCTTATTTTCCGGAAGATCGACCTGGGTGATGTCTCCGGTGATCACGGCTTTTGAACTGAAGCCCAACCGGGTTAAAAACATCTTCATCTGCTCCGGCCCTGTATTCTGGGCTTCGTCGAGGATGACGAAGGAGTCGTTGAGCGTCCTTCCCCTCATAAAGGCCAGAGGCGCGACTTCGATCGCCCCTTTCTCAATGAGCCGGGAAGCCCGGTCAAAGTCCATCATGTCGTGGAGCGCGTCGTAGAGGGGGCGAAGATAAGGATTGACCTTCTCGTACATATTACCGGGAAGAAAGCCCAGTTTTTCGCCTGCTTCTACTGCAGGACGGGTCAAGACAATTCTTTCCACCTCCTGCTTCATGAGTGAGGCCACGGCCATGGCCATAGCCAGATAGGTCTTTCCCGTTCCTGCGGGACCGATGCCGATCACCAGATCGTATTTCCGGATGGCGTCGATATATCGCTTCTGGGCAAGGCTCTTTGGCGTAATCACCCTCTTGCGGGCGGAGATGTAGACGGTATCGAGAAAAATGTCTTCGAGGTTGACCGACCGGTCGTCAGAGATCATCCGGATGGCATAGTCGATATCATTGGGGAAGAGGGGGTAGCCTTTTTTCAGAAGGCCATAGAGGTCGTTCAGGACCCGCCTGGAGAGATCGACATCAAGGTCGTCACCCTGGATGGTGATGGCATTGCCTTTGGCGCTGATCTTGACACCGAGCGTCTTGGCAATGCGCCTTAAATTTTCGCTATGGACGCCGAAAAGGGTGTTGGCAAGATGGAGATCATCAAAAATGACCTTTCCGGCAGTTGCTTCCAGTGATTCTTTCAAATAAGAACCTTTACCCCGTTAGAAAAGATTCCCCGCTGCTCCCTCCGGGCCAGAGGCCCTCTGGGCCGGAGGCTGCAGCTGCACGACAATTTAGAATAATTTCAACAGGGTTGAATGCCCCGATAGAATTTCTAACGGGGTGAACCTCATTCTTTCAAATCATATCATCTTAAGTTTAAGATTGCAATATTGATGGAATCGTAAAAAGTCGTCACTCCGGTGAAAACCGGAGTCCAGGAATTCTTAACCGATTGAAAACACTGGATTCCGGCTTTCGCCGGAATGACAAAACCAGGACTAAAGGGACTTTTTACGAGATCATCAATATTGCTGCCTTTTTCATCTCCGGCGCCTCACTTCTTCAACGATGGCAGGGATGATCTTACCTGCGGAGCCGGAGATCAGATAGTCCGATATCTGGCCCGTCAGAGGAGTAGGCTCCATATTGATTTCGATGACCGTGGCTCCTCCCTCTTTTGCCATCATGGGGATGGATGCGGCCGGATAGACGACCGCGGAGGTTCCGATGACGAGCACAGCACTGCAAGATCTGGACTCTCTGAATGAATAGGTCTGGGCTTTGGGCGGGATGGGTTCGCCGAAAAAGACGACATCGGGCTTGAGAAGGGATGAACAACGTGGGCATCGAGCCGGAAGGTCTTCGATTTTAAGCAAAGTTCCATCGGTGGTCGTGGAACACTTCAGGCAGGAGAGGGTGCGATGGCTTCCGTGAAATTCGATGACGTTTTTGCTTCCTGCGGCCTGGTGGAGGCCATCCACATTCTGTGTGATGACCGTGGAGAGCAATCCCATCCGCTCTAATTCGGCTAACCCGACATGGGCAGGGTTGGGTTTGGCTGTCATGACGAGGGTGAACATGTCCTTGAGCATCAGCCAGACCTTGTCCGGGTCGGAATAGAAGGCGTGAATGTGGGCATACTCTTCGGGGTTGTATTTCTGCCAGAGGCCCTCAGCGCTTCTGAAGTCAGGGATTCCGCTTTCCACAGAGATGCCAGCGCCGGTAAAGGCAATCGTCTTTTGAGACTTGAGAATGTCCTGAGCAGCCCTCTGGATGAGTTGGCGGTCCATCGTTTTATCCTCTGTGAAATTACAAATTTTTCCAAGCCACATCCTCCTCTGACCGTAACCAATCTTTCTTAAGAGAGGATTCGCTTGCAACAGTAATATCTACCTTTTCCTTAATCATCTTTACTTTGAGAAATTGAACGAAGTCTAAAACCTCGTCAAGAAAAGGTTCTGGAACTTGATCAATCTCTTTTATCAATAACTCTCTCGTTCCCATATCATACCTCACTTTCTTTTAAGAAAGATACCATGTTGTTCAAAATTTAGCAATTTCATAATTTCCGACCGCCCCCTCTCTTTTCCTCCAATGAGCCATTACCCCTCCTGGATCATCCAAACCGAATGCACTTCAATCCCCCTCTGATTCAGGGATCATCCGTAATGGCATTAGTCTGCTTCATACCGCAAAAATCTTACCAAGACAAAAAGTGGGTGTCAATGGTTGTTTCGCATTTTGAAACCCATCATAGGGGATGGCCTTACGAGTTTTTTCTCCAATGACTTGGTGCACCCTAAAACAGAGATAGACAATTGTCTTCCAGATAAATCCCTCTCCTGTCAAGAGACTGTTCGTAATATGAAAAAACCGACTTTTTGCAAAGGGGGAGAGGCGGTCAGGTGGAAAAGATTTAGAGCGGTAACCTTTAACCGTTCGGATTCAGGCGTTCCACCCATTTGAAAATATTCGATTTTATGCAAGCGACCACTTCCCACCATTTAAAAGACCCGCATTCTAAAACTTTGGAACCTGACTGCCTCTCTCCCTTTGCTTGCCAATACGACACAGCCTTCAAGGGAGAAGGAACTATTTAAAAATTTATAAATCGGGATTTGGGGTGGCATAAATCCTTTGACTAATAAAATATTTCAAGTATAATTGAGACCAGTCGAAACTGGAATTCATTCTAAACTCATTTTTTTACCTGGATCCGATGATCCAGCGCGCAAATGACAAGAAAGGAGGGATATGTATGGACAAGATCTTCAGAGTCAACATGGGCAGTCTTAAGGTTTCTGAGGAGAAAGCGGGCGGGGATTATGCTGGCCTGGGAGGTCGGGGGCTGACCTCCATGGTGGTGAGCAAGGAAGTCCCGCCTCTATGCAATCCGATCGGTCAACATAACAAACTGGTCATCACCCCCGGGCTTTTGACGGGGACGACCGCTGCCAATTCGGGGAGACTTTCAATCGGCGCCAAGAGCCCTTTGACAGGAGGGATCAAGGAGAGCAACGTGGGAGGCACGGCGGCAACCAAATTGGCGCGGCTGGGCATTGCCGCCATCATTATCGAAGGGATGCCGGAGAAGGGAAAGCTTTACGGCCTGGCTGTCAGCAAAGACGGGATCAAGGCCTTTCCAGCCGATGATTTGAAAGGGCTGGGGAACTACGAATTGACCGAGAAACTTCAGGCTAAATATGGCAAGAAGGTAGGCATCATTTCGATCGGGCCTGCTGGAGAGATGAAGATGGGAATGGCCAGCATTGCCGTAACCAGCACCAACGGAACCCCTTCCCGGCATGCAGGAAGAGGAGGCATGGGGGCGGTGATGGGATCGAAAGGATTGAAGGCAATTGTCGTGGATGACACGGGGGCTGAGAAGGTTGCTATCAAAAACCCGGACCTATTTAAGGAGGCTTCTCAAAAGTTTGTAAAGGCATTGAAGGAGCATCCCGTAACCAGCGAGGGGCTCCCGAAATACGGCACCAATGTCCTGGCCGCGATCATCAATGAATCAGGGGGCTATCCGACCCGTAATTTCTCCTCGGGGCGATTTGAGGGGACGGACAAGATCAGCGGCGAGACGATGCATGACATTATTTCGAAGAGGGGAGGGAAGACGACCCATTCCGGCTGTACCACCTGTATCATTCAGTGTTCGAATGAGTACGTGGATGAAAAAGGCAAATACATCACCTCAGCCCTTGAGTATGAGACGATCTGGGCCAATGGGGCCAACTGCGGAATCGACGACCTGGATGCGATTGCCCGTATGGACCGCCTCTGTGACGATTATGGATTTGATACGATTGAGATGGGATGCACCTTAGGGGTAGCCATGGAAGCGGGAGTCAAAGACTTTGGAGACGCCGAAGGAGCGATCGAGTTGATCCATGAGGCGGGGAAGGGAACGCCTCTGGGAAGGATTATTGGAAACGGCTCTGGTTTCACAGGTAAGGCTTTTGGCGTGACCCGGGTTCCAGTCGTGAAAAACCAGGGAATGCCGGCTTATGAGCCGAGGGCTATTCAGGGGATTGGCGTGACTTACGCGACCTCGACCATGGGCGCCGACCATACGGCTGGATATGCCACAGCGACCAATATTATGAAAGTCGGAGGGTATGTCGATCCATTGAAACCAGATGGCCAGATGGCGTTATCCCAGGCTCTTCAGATTACCACAGCCGCTGTTGATTCAACAGGGCTCTGCCTGTTTATTGCATTTCCGGCGCTCGATATCCCGGAATGCTTTGAGGGTGTAATCGGAATGCTCAATGGCTGTTATGGGTTGAGTCTGACTGCTGACGATGTGGCCGCCCTCGGGAAAAAGATATTGAAGGTGGAGAGGGATTTTAATGAGCGGGCAGGGTTTTCCAATGTGGATGACCGGCTGCCGGAGTTTTTTAAAGAGGAGAAACTTCCTCCCCATAACCTGACTTTTTTGGTCCCTGATGTCGAACTGGACAAAGTCTTTAAGTTTTAAATCCGTCCCCTTCCCTCACTCTCCCTTGGGAGGCTGTGTCGTAATGCGGGGAAATAGAAAAAATGTCATGCTGAACTTGGTTCAGCATCTAACAATTTCAAGAAGTTACGAGACCCTGAAACAAGTTCAGGGTGACAAAATAGTAATTACGATACAGTCTCTGGTGGGAGAGGGGAGGGGTGAGGGGGAAAGGGTCAGATGCTGGTCACCGTTAAATTGCATGCCTCTCTCAGGCCCTTCGCCAAGGGCGATTCGAACAACGGTCTCTTTCCGCTGGAGATCCGGGATAAAGCCACCGCTTGTGAGGTCGTACAGGCATTGGGAATTCCTCCCGAAAAAGTGAGGATGATTTTGCTCAATGGGAGGGGTGTTGATTCTGAGAGCATTTTATCCAACGGCGACCGGGTTGCCCTTTTCCCTCCGGAAATGGCATTTAATATGTATGTCGCCATCTCCTTTCGGAGAGATTTAAAAAGCTAAGAAAATTTTTCAGTGAGAGGGGAATTGATAACGATTTATGTGAAACTGACTGGAAGCCTTCGCCCTTTTGCTCCCCAAAGTCAGCCGGAGCTGATTCAAACTTCCCTGAAGGATGGAGCCACCGTTTGGGAGGCTATTCAGTCGTTAGGGATACCCAAGGAAAGGGTCAAACTCATCTTGGTTAATCATGCAGGAGCCCTGTCGGATCAGCCGCTTAAAAATGGAGACAGGGTTTCCCTTTTTCCGATAGAATACCCTGTCTTCGCTGATTGGGAAGGGTCTATTCTTGGAAAAGGAATTGACGATGAGGTGATCGAGGAGGGAGAGATGAAAAAGTGGAAATGTTCAATCTGTGGATATATTTATGATCCATCAAAAGGAGATCCTGATGGCGGGTTAAAGCCAGGGACCGCCTTTGAGGAAGTCCCCGAAGACTGGGTTTGTCCCATGTGCGGCGCCGGAAAGGATATGTTTGAACCTGAGTAGGCCGGACGGGGCGAGATTCAAAATCGATAGAGGAGGGAAAGTATGGATCTGATGGAGGCGATTAAAGGGAGAAGGAGTATCCGGAAATATAAGCCTGATCCTGTTCCGGAAGAGGTATTGAGAACCATCTTGGACGCGGTGAGGTGGTCTCCCTCGTGGGCCAATACTCAGTGCTGGGAAGTGGTTGTGGTCAAGGATCAACAGGTGAAATCCGAGCTGGCAGGGACGCTTGTCAAAACAAATCCCGCTCTCTCCTCGATGACCGATGCGCCTGTCGTGCTTGTCCTGTGCGGTAAGAAAGGGATATCAGGTTTTAAGAAAGGGGAGGCGGCTACTGTAAAGGGGGATTGGTTGATGTTTGATACGGGAATCGCCATGCAGACCCTCTGTTTAACAGCTCACTCACTGGGGTTGGGCACAGTAGTCGTGGGATTGTTTGACCATAAAAAAGCAGAGGAGATATTGCGGGTTCCACAAGACAGAGAAGTCGTGGCGCTGACCCCCCTCGGATATCCTGCGGCTGAAGGTGTGACTCCGAAAAGGAAAGAGATATCGGAGTTTGTGTTTAATGAAAAATATCCCAAAGAAGAGTAAATCCGAAATTCGAATATCGAAATACGAAACAATATCGAATGACCAAAATTCAAATGACCTAAACGAATCACTGATCAAGTTTTAAAAATTGGATATTCGGATTTCAAATTTATTCGTCAAGGGGAGGTTGATAGCGGAAATATGATTCCGGACAATATTCTTCGTTCGCTTACTATACAAACCGAATCAAAGCTGATACTGATCGTGATGGATGGGATTGGGGGGCTTCCTGTTCGTGGTAAGACGGAATTGGAGGCGGCGAAGACGCCAAACCTAGATCGCCTCGTTTATCAATCCATCTGCGGATTGATTGACCCCATCTCCTATGGGATTACTCCTGGCAGCGGACCTTCCCATCTGGCTCTCTTCGGATACGATCCTTTCCGGTTTGAGATTGGGAGAGGGGTGATGGAGGCCCTTG
>VGRU01000134.1 GCA_016875255.1 Deltaproteobacteria bacterium | reverse complement strand
ATGTACTGATGCTGGGTCAGGCCGGTCTGGGAATTGCCTACAATGCCAAGGGAAGACTCGATCGAGCCGCCAATATGAGCCTTGGCCAGGCCCGCCTTAAAAATATCCTTTACATCCTGGGCATCTCCGAGGAGGAGATGAGCTCCTGGAAGGTTTGTGATCGTCCTGTTTGAATAAAAAAGAGTCTTCATTTCTTTCGTTCTCTTTGTTCATCTAAGATTCCTTAAACCGGTGGATTTAAGGAACCCTCCCCCATTTACTCGCTCATTTCAGTTTTGACCATTGTCAGGGGCTGACACACAGCCTTGATTTTTCCTTGACAGTAAATCCATATTTGCTATACTAAATTTAGTAACACTAAGTAACAACAAAGGAGTTAAGCTATGGCAAGGGTCACAAAAACCGTAACACTATCTTTACCTCCAGAAATGGATAAAAAAATCAGCGCCATGCTCAAGAAAGAAGGCAGAACCAGAAGCGAACTCTTCAGAGAAGCCCTCAGAAGATATATGGAAGAGCAGGAATGGAAAGAGATCACAAGGTATGGAAGGATGAAGGCGAAAAAAGGGGGGATTACTGAAGATCAAGTAGAAGACATTGTTGATGCTTATAGAAAGTAAAAAACCAAGGGTAGTGATAGATACCAATGTGTTTGTCTCAGGGTTAAATTTTGCCGGGAAACCGGGCGAAGTTTTAGAATTATTTGTCAGAGGGGACATAGACGTTATTATTTCCCCTTTTATTTTGTCAGAAATAGAACCTGAATTTTGCATGTAATCGCCCGCAAAAGACTATGTTATCACAATGGCCTTGCTCTCATTGGCTATGCCGAGACTCATGAATGTTTCACTTTTAACCAAAAAGGTTCCGCCGAAGAAGAAAAGAACCCGCAGCCCCCCGTTAATTGAGGCTTTATGCGAGACGTCCTGAAGACCCAGAAAAATAGGGACATTTAGAGCCATGTGTTTTAAAGTGGTTGCAACCCATTGATAATACAATCTATTTTGTCCGTGCAAAAAATTTTTTGCACGAGATTTTGTCAAAATCGTGCAAAATTCAGGTAGAAAGAATCTTAGAGAAAGATTTGAATGGAGCGAAGGGAATATCCATCGTGTTTTGAATCGAATTAAGCGTCAAACAATTTTAGTGCACCCCAAACGCAAGGTCACCATTATCAAATGGAAGGATGACGACAACCGAATTTTAGAATGCGCTATTGAAGGAAAGGCCCAATACATCATTTCTGGTGACAAAAAACATCTCCTACCTTTGAAAGAATATCAAGGGACCAAGATACTCTCCCCTGCCGAGTTTCTAAAACTCTTATTCCTATAGAATTGAAAAGTACCCAGTAAATAATGATGCTATCACTAAACCGCCCTAAACACACTTTTCTGTGAAATATGGGAAGTGTCCATCCAGAAAACCTTGCGGAAGCCCCCTTACTCCCCACTTGGGCCTGCTCATAGGCGGGGGGGGTAGGGGTAAATAAAATTTCATAATTTCACGGACGTCCCTCATCTTCGTTCATTTTCGTTTCTTAAAACAGAGCTGTTCATGAGGAGGTGTGTCAAGATTTGGAGGATTCAAAGAAAGTATTCAATTCGAGTTCGAGTTGACGCAAAGTATTCTCACACTCTTTCACGAGTCCTGCCATTTTCTCCCATCGAAGTTCGAAAGTGTAAGCTTGGCGGAAAACGTGGCGAAAATATAAGTAACTCCGCAGGGCATCTCTAAGATGTACAGAAATCACTGCCATCCGTTTGGAACCGGTAGATGCCATGTTATCTAAAAGCTGGCGGTGCCAAAATTCACCCGTTGGTGAATGGCCATCGAGCTCTACTGAAACACGTTTTAAGATGTTTTCAATTCCGGTATAAAAGGCGTGCAACATTGCGGCGAGAGCCGAAAGCTCGATATGATCAGGTTTGATACTTAAACACTTCCCCAAAAGGGGTTGGTGAGTTTCCAAAAGATGGTTGAGTTGCTCAATTTCAACTCCTACCTGTTTTCGAAGCTTATCCGACACTTTGTAACTCTTCCTCTTGCTTTAGATAGCGTGTGAAGGGGTTGACTTCATCTAAGTCTACCAAATCAAACGGGCGTTGGAGAATATCTCCGATTTGGCCCATAGCTTGGAAAAATTTTTCAGGAGCAAGTCCGGATACGGCCAGATCGATATCCGAATCTTCACGCAGGCCCCCCTTTACTCCTGAACCGAAAAGATACACCTCGTGAGCTCCAGCCTCTTTCAATGCCGCCGCTGCCCGTTTGATTAATTCTCTCGTTTCATCATTCATTGGATTTCGCTCCATTTCTGACCTTCCTTTTTTACATATTATCACTAAATAACGATAATTAAAAGACCCTACTCTTCCTGGGAAATAGATGTCATTGCGAGGGACACCCTCCCTGCCGGTAGGCAGGGAGGAGGGTTGGATGGAGGGCAAAATAAAATTTCATATTTTCACGGACGTCCCTCATTTCCCTCATTTTTAAGGAGTTCAAGAAAGTGGGAGAGCGTGATAATAGAAATGTTTTGAAAATTTTTCAGAGAGAGAAGATGCTTGTCTCCTGTAACAATGATATCAGCTTTAGCCGCTACACCACATTCGAGGATACGATTGTCTGGCTCGTCAGCCAAGAAATGAAGATGGGGATGTGTTTTAATTACGCTACCAACTCTTGTAATAGCCTTTAAAAGACGGGTGATATTATTTTCTCCCCAGCCAAATTTCTCTCTGAGCTTTTTGGCTGTTTCAGTAAGAATAGCAACGGATGAGCAAAGGATAAATTTTCCTCTCAAGCCATGGAGGTAAGCCTCTTCAGCTTTACTCCCTGGTATGACAAAGGCAGAGATGAAGATATTTGTATCGAAAACAACCCTCAATCTCAGCGGCCCTCGAATACTATCCTTTCAACATCCTTTTCCGTTAAGATACCTTTCCCCCTCGCCAGTTTGGCGCCATAGCGCTGGAGTTCATAGAATTCCTGTTCTGCAGCTTCCTTCTTATAATGCAGAAACATATCACGAAAGAGCTGGCTCTTATTTTTTGCCTCTCGTTGGGCAAGCATCTCATAATCCTCGGCTATATCTGGAGGGAGGGAAATGGTTATCGCCGTGCGCCTTCTTGCCATGCTTTAACCCCCTTAGGATGAAATTGGGTATGACAAAATAATACCCAATTTTATGGATGTTGTCAACAAATGTGGACGGTGGGGTCCCCAAAATAATCAGTGGTTGAGATGAGCGTTAAGAGAGATATATCGGCGAAGCATAGAGGAGATTCTGGTTCCATATCTCAAAGGGAATCTTGGAATCTTAGTATCAATTTAGCTCTTTGAAAAGAAGAGATATATGAGTCAATGGATCAAAAGAATCATCATAAAATCCCCCTTAGTCCCCCTTTTCCAAAGGGGGAATTCCTTTCACCTCCCTTTGGCAAAGGGAGGTTGGGAGGGATTTTATAAAGTTTTTTCAAACCGCTAAAGTGTTACGAATCTTATTATTTTATAGATGTCCCCCTTTGTTTCCCCGAGGCTGTGAAGATACTCTGTTCGGAATCACAGGGGGCTTCACTAAAAAAATCTTTTGACAGTTGATTTATATTCGGTATAATATTAACAAGTAACACTAAGTAATAACAGGAGAACAATATGGCAAGAACGACTAAAACCATAACTTTATCTTTACCTCCAGAGATGGCGGATAAGATTGAGGAATTAATGAAAGAAGAGGGAAGAACAAGGAGTGAGCTCCTCAGAGAGGCTCTCCGAAGATACGCTGAGGAACGGGAATGGAAAAAGATCTACCGTTATGGGGAGCTAAAGGCAAGGGAAAGGGGAATCACGGAAGATCAAATAGAAGACATTGTTGATGCACATCGACAGTAAAACAAATCCAAAGGTAGTCATAGACACCAATGTTTTTGTTTCTGGATTAACTTTCACAGGTAAACCCAGAGAGGTGTTAGATTTAGTTTGGAGAGGGGATATAGAGGCTTATATCTCCTCTTTTATTTTAGGAGAGTTAGAAGAGACACTTAAAAAGGATTTCCATTGGGACCAAGACCAAATTAAACTGTAAGAAGTTGGTCCAATGTCAAGGGCCTGCCCTGATCTTTTTGCTTTTATCGTGCCACCTGAAGTGTTAATCCCTCAATCCTCGAAGTCCTTAATTTCTCAACTCTCACATAGACGATGGTCTGCCCTGGCTCTTTGTTGGCTTCAGCAAGTTCAATATTTTTTTCCGCGAGTTCTTTATCATAATCGGGCACCAATACAATCATGGCATTATCAGGGATCTTCTCATCTATTTCGGGATGTTCCAGAAGATATAATTCAAATTCCGTAGAAAGTTGTTGATTTTTCTTAAATAACTCTTCCCTGGTCATGTTTTAACCCTCCTGAAACAGCAGAAAACCCAAATCAATATGCAAGTCAGCTCCTCTTTGATCTTTGGGTTCAAATAAATACGTCCCCTTTCCCCGCTAATTTCAGTTTTGTCCATTGTCAAAGGCTGCCCCCGATCCACCTGTTTTGTCTTTCTCATAACCCTGTTCGCACAGCAGGTAGGCATGAGAAGCAACCCTAAAGGGTTGCGCTACAATGAAATTTAAAATAAATCGCTCAATTTAGGTTTGATTTTCCCTATACCACTTCTCCTATCTTGACACCTATTTTAGAAGTTCTAAAAATTCCTGACTTGAAACAATCTTAATTCCCCGGTACTCCTTTAAATCTGTTAGATGGTCGTCTTTAGAAACAATGTAATCGGCCTTCACTTTTAATGCACAAGCTAAAATGGGATCGTCTTTTGGATCCCTCTCAATCACTCTTATCTTGGGCAATTTCTTAATTACTTCTCTTGCGACAACTCTTAGAGTTTCTAAGTATTCGAATGCCTCATCATCCGTGTAATGATACTTTTTACGAATTCGTTCATAAGTCAGAAGAACGAGGCTGGTTTCTTCCAAAATATCTTCTGACAAATAAAGTTCATATTCGTCTTTCCCTCCATGGAGAATTTTGGCATTGACCCCTTCATGTTTCAAAAAAGCGCTCACCAGGATGCTGGTATCGAGGACGACCTTGAGCATATCACTTAGACCTAACCGTCTTGATGGCTTCTAAAACATCGGTCTCCACCTCTTTTTCTGGAATCCTCCTGTGCCTTTTGCCGACTTTCGCCATAACCTGGTTAAGCTTCTCCCATGCCTGACTTTTGTCAACCAGGATTTTAGGCTTCAACACCACTTTATCCTTCTCCATTTGCACCTCTAAAATGTCTCCTTCCTTAATTTCTAAGACCTCCCGCATTTCTTTCGGCATGGTGATTTGTCCTCCCCTTAACACTTTAACGAATGACATGATGCTCTCCTTTTGACGATAGACAGTATTTTACAGATTATGTATATCTGTAATTATGATAAGGAATGATGATGGGTGTGTCAAGGGGGAAACATCTATTGAAGAACTCTGGGATTTATAATTTTATGGACGTCCCTCTTGTCCTTTTACCATTCTATTCAGTTTTGTCCCGTGTCAAGGGCTGACCCCATCCCCCCAACTTTATTAAAGAGAAGGATAATGACAATCGAATATTAGAATGTGCCAGTGAAGGAAATGTTCAATATCTTATTTCTGGGGACAAAAAACATATCCTGCCTCTGAAAGAATACCAAGGGATAAAGATCTTATCTCCCGCAGAATTTCTGAAACTCCTACTTATTTAACGATAGCAGGGATTGATTTCAGTTTTGTCCCGTGTCAAGGGCTGACCCCCAAGACTTCATCTTACGGGGCCAACTATCCTATCGATTCTATCGAGAAAGTCCTCCCAGAACTTGATCGCTTCCCATGCTACTTCTCTCTCAGGCTGTTTGGCGAAGGTCCCAGAGTGGATATATGAAAAATTCTCTGCGCCGGGGCTAAAACTGCGGCCACCTCTGCTCTTGGAGTGATCAATTTCTATAATTGTCTCTTTACTTCCAATCCGAGGACCTTTGATCCTGATACCCCTATCTACCCCGATTTGATATAATTTTAATACGTTGTTCCGTTCCTGCTCGATGAATTCCCATAGAATTCGGGGCTCAGGTTTGGTTGCCTTCAACTTGGCCCACTCCTCTTTAACGGCCTTAGCTATCCGCGGATCTAAACTCGCATCTACCTTGTTGAGGACATGGCCTACAGCTCTAAGGAGAGCTACTATCGTAACCCAACTTATACGAAAATCTTCTCCTTGGAGACTGTCAGAGTAGCGATCCAAAGCATATTTACAGTCGTCTAACACCCACCGTGCAATTTTGGTCACCTCTCCCTCCGAAAGATCTGAAGGTCACTCATCAATATGCAAGTCAGACCCCAATTGACCACTTTTCCAAAGGGGGATAATAATGGGTTCTCCCCTTTAGCAAAGGGGAGTTAGAGGGGATTTTCCAAAAATTATGGCTCAATTGGGGTATTAGACCCCGACTTACTTTCCCTATTTATGATAGAAATGGTGCGACTACTTCTCTTTACTCCATCGAATTGTTCGACCATCCTTTGTTTTCACATCTGTTCTAAAAAATTCATCAACCTTGTCTTTTCTAAAAAGAACAGCGATGGCCTGAGTTGAAAGGATGTGGTGGCAAAGATTTTGAAGGACCAGGGCATCAACTTTATACTCTCTCTGTCTTGCCGGATGCCAAATATCTTTTCTCTTTACCGTATGGTGGTGCAAAAACCCTCTTAGTTCTACTATGTTCTTGACTATTTGTTCTTTCTTCTTGTTCAAATATTTCTGATTAAATTCGTTCAACAAACCATGATCCCCGCGTATCTGAGGATCAATGTCTTTCTTAATATGATCGATAGCATCAAACAAAATAGTCGATGAGCAAAAGTTCCGAACCACCTCTGCCTCCCTGAACTTTCCATTCGCAAATAAAGTCTCAAGAACGAAGTATAAATCGTAAATTGCATCGATGTATCTTTCTTCAAAGACATCTAGCCTAGCCCGTCGGTAAAAATTCAATGGCGCTTCCAAATCTTTTAGATTAGATACTGCGAGAATGGATCTTACAAAAAGATCTATCGGTGATTCCGGCAAGTTCTCTGGCATTTTATCATTTCGAGATCTCGTAAAAGAGAACATATGAATTTTTTCTCTTTCTGATTCTGATTCAGGAATCCAATCGGTAGTGCAATAATCCACGTTAATCTCCCTAAGGCCCCAAATGCAAAGCACTCCTTCCAATGTGCGAATATCTGAGACCATCTCATCCCAGAATGGATCAGGAGGTATAGAAATTGACGCTTTGATTCTCCCTTTTTTATGGTAGTTGATAATAGGCAGACAAGTATCAGGATAATTAGCTATAGTGACGGACAAGGCAGAAATAAAACCTTCGTTCACTTCAAATTCGTAAGATCGATCACCTACTGAAAACCTGATCCCAACTGGAAACTTAATATACCCTTTTACTGGAAATGTGTATTTACATTTCATTTTCTAACCTAACATTCAAAACAAGCCATTTTTTCTAGCTTCTATTTTGTCTCTTCATCAACGACTTGGACTTCCCCCTGTGTCAGACCATACAACTCATACACGAGTTGGTCGATTTGGTGGTCGGTGGCGTCAATCTGGCGTTGGATTCGGGTTTTCTCATCAGGAGTTTTTGCTGTGTCTAACTGCTTATGGAGAGTCAACATCTGTGCAACCAATCCCACCATTTTCTCGTGGCGGGCCTTGTCAGTAGGATCAGAGAAGTTGATGGTGCGAATGGGCAGCCGCTTCAAATCTCTCACAGACAATCGTGGGAAAGAACCCACAACTATCTTGTTAGAAACGAGAGGATATAAAAACGACATTAAACGAGAATTTAAAATGCCTAACAAATATTTTATTGAATAATCGGTTGCAGAGGACGGATTGACATTAAGTATTGTTTTGTAGTTGCAATAGGTTTCTTCAACATAGCAACCGTGAATTCGATAAGGCCAATTACCTGCAATCTCACGAACCAGGATCCGAGGGCCTGTAAGCCAGTCCATCGTGCGATAATCATGTAACCAAGGACCATACTTAATCCATTGCCCCTTCCTTCTGTCAATCAGGTATCTTCCAACGTCATTCCCAGCGAGTTCGGGAAGATACTCCTTCGAAAGCTTCTTGGGGGCATGAAAAACTCTGGCTTCAATTTGTTCTCGAGTGTGTTTAGAGGAGTTATAGGCTTGAGTTCCAAGAGAAGCTCTGGCCACTTTTTCTAATGGCGGAAACTTCCCGATAATACGTTTGACTAATTCTCCAACTTCCCCAATTTGTCGGATCTCGAAACGGAACTCCGGATCTTTCAACCAATCTGTCTGAAGAGCACCAGGGATTGTAGGTTGATATAGCATCTCTGAACTGAAGCTTGACGGTAAGCTCTTCATAATGATTTTGTGAGTCAATGGTTTTTTCGCCTTCCTTAAAAAGGTTAGGCCAGTGTGCACATCTGCATTTTGAAATACGAGATGCCCGAACAAAACCAATTCCTCAATTTGAGCTTGTTTGAGAACATACTCTCTCAACTTCGTCGTAAACTGGAGGGTAAACCAAGTGTTCGGGGTGATATACCCTAAGAAGCCATCTGTTTTCAGCAGATCTATACCTTTTTGGATAAAAAGGTGAAATAAATCAGTTTTATATTGGGCTACTTGATAGGAGTTTAGGTAGCTCAGGATACTCTCAGAGAAGATATCGTTACTCAAGGTTACATACGGTGGGTTCCCTATCACTGCATCGAAGCCGCCTTGTTTCATGATTTCTGGGAATTCTTTTTGCCAGTCAAAGGGGTTGATGCGATAGGTCTCCTCGGAATCAAGGAGGTTCATTTGTTTACCCTGATAGAAATCCGGGCCGATGAGGGAATTTCCGCATTTGATGTTGCTTCCAAGATCAGGCAAAGCCCTCTCTTTGAATAACTTCATCTGGCGTTGGGGGGTATCCTGATTTTCACCTTCGAGAACCTTAAGAAGCAGACTCAGCTTCGTGACTTCAACCGCCTGTGGGTCAATATCCACGCCATAGATGTTGTTCAAGAGAATCCTTTTCTTCTCCTGAATGGTCAGATACCATTGACCGCCCCGACCGCGATACATTTCCTTTGGTGCAGGGCTGAAGCTTTGCCCTACATTTCCCTTTTTTGAATGATGGGCGAGATACCAATTCTGGTGATAATCCAGGAGATATTGATAAGCTCCGAGAAGAAAAGAACCTGAACCGCAGGCCGGATCAAGGATGTGAAGGGAACTAATCTGTCTTGGGGTTTTACCTTCACAGATTTTCCCAACAGTATTCTTCACAATATAGTCCACAATATAGGTTGGGGTGTAATAGACGCCGCCGGCCTTTCTCACCTCGGGCTTTTCTTCCACTTTAGCCCGATGACCTTCGGTCAGCCGGATCACCTTTCCCAGAAACTGCTCATAGACATGGCCTAAAATATCCGTTCCCAGGACTGAAAATTCATAGGGCGATTCAGGATAGTAGAGGTTCTTAAAGATGTCCTTGAGCGGTTTGTCGTCTAATTTAAGTTCTGGGGTGAGCCGGTCTGTTTTAAAGTCGAAAAGACCGGAGTTATACTTGTCATCGGCATGGTAGAAAATTTCACGGAGACGGCGATAGGTGTTCGTGCCGTTGAGGAGATTCTGGATCTGGCCATATT
>VGRU01000133.1 GCA_016875255.1 Deltaproteobacteria bacterium | reverse complement strand
CAATGCGAAGACAGGAGGAGAAGATGTTTAAGAAGATCCTGGTTGGAAATGACGGCTCAGAAGGAGCAAAAAAGGCTCTTAAAGCGGGCATTGATATCGCCAAGCATTATGGGGCGGAACTTCATTCAATCTCTGTGGAAGAAGACCTACCGCACTATGCGGCAACGGTAGGTGAAGTCCTCGAGGCGAAAGCGGAAAAAAATGGGTACTTCGCAAGGTTAAATCAAGAAGCCAAGGAGATGGCAGCCAAAGAAGGCGTCTCGCTTCATACGCACGTGATTGCCGGTCACGAAGTCCAGACCATCGTGGATTATGTCAGGGAACACCATTTTGACCTGGTGGTGATTGGATTTATGGGCCATTCAAAAATCTATGATCGGGTCTGGGGAAGCACGTCCCAGAACATCACCCGGCTGGTTCCCTGCACGGTGATGATTGTCAAATAAACCCCATTAGAACATTCCTTTCCTGCTGTTCCGATAGTTAAAAGTTGGATATCCTCCGGATGGTCCGAAGGAGCAACGAGCCAATAAGCAAAATATTTGCGTTTTTATATTGACTATATGCTTTTAAAAGCATATTATGTGTCCAGTTCACACTGAGGGGGATGTCCATGGAGATCAAAGCCAAGTTCTGGATTGAGAATAAGGGGGAAGTGGTGGTCGGCGCTGGGAAGACGGAGCTCCTCCTTGCGGTGGACCGGCTGGGGTCCATCCAGCAGGCGGCGGAGGAATTTGGCATGTCATATCGTCATGCCTGGGGAGCCCTCCGGAAGATCGAACAGAGAGCGGGCTTTAAAATCATAGATACAAAGCCCGGAGGGAGAGACGGAGGGGCCCGACTGACCCCCAAAGGAAAAGAATTTGTGAAGGTGGCGGATGCTCTTTTTGAGGATCTGAAGTCTGCAATAACAAAAAGATTCCATAATAGATTTCGCAACCATTTTTAAAGAAGAAAGGAATAGCGATGCGGCTTTGGGGAAATGAATATAACCGGATGGAGCTTGCCGGCGCTTTTGGCGACCTGGGGACATTGATCCCTTTTGTTATGGGATATATCACCCTCAATAAGATAGATCCGCTCGGCATTCTTGTCGCCTTCGGGATTTTTCAAATTTTTGCAGGCCTTTATTTTAGAACTCCCATTCCGGTTCAACCCATGAAGGCCATCGGCGGAATGGCTATCAGCCGGGGGATGACTCCCGGAATCATCTGGGGGTCAGGCATTTTCACCGGATTCTTCTGGCTGCTCATGGGATTGACAGGGGCGGTCACATGGATCGAAAAGATCACCACCAAACCCGTGATCCGGGGCATCATGCTGGGATTGGGACTGAGCTTCATGATCGAAGGATTAGGAATGATGAGGTTGCAGCCTGCCGTTGCTCTTGGAGGAGCGGTGTTGACACTCTTTCTTCTCAATAGCCGCCGCATTCCGGCCACGCTGGCGCTCCTGGGATACGGGGTGGTTATCGCCTTTATTCAGAAGCCAGGATTAACCGAAGAACTGACCCATCTCACGTTTCGCTTTCGATGGCCGGAGCTGACCTTCGGACAAATTTCATGGAGAGAACTTCTCGCAGGTTTTGTTCTCCTGGGACTGCCCCAGGCCCCTCTCACCCTGGGCAATGCGATCCTTGCGACGGTCGAAGAGAACAACCGGCATTTTCCCGATCGAAAGGTGACCGCCAGAAAGATTTCGATTGATCACGGTCTGATGAATTTGCTCGGCGCTTTGATCGGAGGGATCCCGGTGTGTCATGGCGCAGGGGGCATGGCCGCCCATCTCCGTTTCGGGGCAAGAACAGGCGGGGCATTGGTGATCCTGGGGATGATCCTGCTTTTTACCGGGCTTTTTTTAAGCGACTCCGTGGCACTCCTGCTTCAAATATTTCCGAGGCCGATTTTGGGCGTCCTCCTCTTCTTTGCAGGCGTGGAGCTGGCGCTGGTTGTCCAGGACATTAAACTAAAGAAACAGAACCTCTTCGTTCTCCTCGTGACCGCGGGCACAGCCATGTGGAACATGGGCGTAGCTTACCTCGCCGGCTTGCTCCTTTATTACGGCCTCCAGCGCCGCTGGCTCAGGGTGTAAACAGCGAATTACCGGTTTTCATTTCGTTAATTCTTGCAGCGGGGGCATCCCTTTGGGTGACAGGCAGAGCAGTACTCTCTCCTGCATTCAGGACATTTTCTGAAACAAGCAGCACAGAGGATGTGTAACTTTTCATCACAAATGTAATATGCTCCGCGAGGGTAAAAGCAGTTCTCACAGGGCAAAGAATCCACCTTTTTCAACAGGGGATTATAAGCGAGAGGAAAGGCTCTTGAGGAAAGCCTCCTTTTGATCTCGACCCAGAAGACCAGGGATTCTGTCTCAATTTCGATGATAGAGACAGGTTCAATTCGGACATTCAGGGCGTATTTGGAAACAAGATCTTGAATCTTATTTCTCTTTTCTCCTTCAATGGCGTCCAATTTTCCTGCAAGTATCTTCTTTCCCTCTCCATTTTGCTCTTCAGAGGAACCCCTTTCTTTTTTCTCAAAGGTTTTCTGAGTCTCAATTTTCAGGATTTCATAATACTCGAATACTCTTTTAATATCCCGATTTAGCCTCCTCTCAAGGCTTTTGATAAACGGCTCAAACTCTTGCTTGAGGATAAGAGTAGCTGCCGATAAGCCCGTCTGAAGGGCTTTCGAAATTTCTTTACTCCTAATGAGAATTTCCTCAGGCTCCTTCAGTTCATCCAAGAAGGTCGCGAGATTCTCATGGGGAGCGAACGTCGAAAGATTTTGCTCATTGACCAGGAGCGAAACAATCCCTTCCTTTTTTTCATCCGAAAGCGCCACATACTTGAAAAAGATCAATGCATAAGCGATCTTTCGGTTCTCCACCTTCTGAAACCGGAACGTTGCATTGGAAAGGGCAATCTTTTCAGAAACCCATTTTGAAATTTTTTCGATATGCGGGAGCTGGGAGGAATGGATTGCTTTGGTCATTTTCCCTCGTCCGGAAAAGAGTTTATCGACTGACCGAAAGAACTCTGATTCATAGGTCGCCCTGATTGCGATTTCATCAAACGCATCGTAAGTAAAACTGAATTTCCCATGTTCAGGAATTCCGAGAGTCTTAGAAAGAACAGGAGGGGAGACAAATTCAAGGCCGCCGTCCGCTGTTCTTTCCAGTAGGGCCCCCTCAATGGTCAGGATATCGGCTAAAACCTCAGAGAGGGACCTGCTCATTCCGATCGTTCTCCTTTTGTAACCAATTTTTGATTCTTCTGTTTTTTTGCCCCCCATTTTCTGGCATCATTCCCGGAAAAAGAGGAAGCCTGTGCGCACTTTTTAAATCTCATAGTCCTCGCCAAAAATCTCGCTATCAAATGACTTGGTTTTCAGATACTCATTCTTGGCCTTTATGAGATCCTCGCCGAGTTGTTCAAATCCCGCCCTGACCTCCCCCTCGTTTGCGCTCCTGAGCCAAATTCCCATGATGAGGTTTTCGAAGTCTTCTTCTTTTTCGAGGTGACCGAGGATGGGTTCGATCTCCCCGATGACCATCTCGAACATATTGATCTTATGATCGAGAAGATCGATGACGTAATCTTCCAGAGTTTCCTTAACCGAAAGGTTAAAGACAAACACATCCCTGGTCTGCCCGATCCTGTGGAGCCTTCCGATCCTCTGTTCAATCCTCATGGGATTCCAGGGTAGATCAAAGTTGATCAGGGTGTTGCAGAACTGAAGATTTCTTCCCTCGCCTCCCGACTCCGTTGAAACAAGGACCGGCGCTTCGTTCCGAAACTGTTCAATGGCCGCATTTTTTTCCCTTGCGCTCATCGCTCCTTTGAATATTACGTGTTTCATTCCGTTTCGTTTGAAGAGGTCCGTAATATATTCCAGGCTTTTCACATACTGGGTGAAGACGACCTTTTTCTCCTCTGAATTCTTCCTGACAAGGTCAAGAAGGGCTTTCCCCTTGGAAACCTCTTCGAGGCTATCCACCAACTCGATGATTTTTTGCTTCTCGCCATCTTCTCCGGGCAGTTGAAGGAGACTCTCTTTGAGGGCGAAGGGACTGCTACCCGCCTCCCTCAAAAGGAGATTGAGCGTCAACCTGTTCAGGCCATCCCTTCGGAGGTAGTTGGTTAGCCCCTGATAGATCTTCCTCTCCGTTTCCGTAGGTTCGATTTTCAAGGTAGTGGCAAATCTCCGGGGAAGCTTCAAATCGATGACGCTTCGTGTATTGCGGATCATCACGTCCCGCAGAAGCTCCCTCATTTTATCCGGATTGGAAGGTTTCCTCAAATTGCCTTTCATCAGATATTCCTGCTTGAAGCGTTTCTCCGTCTTGAACTGTCCGGGCTTCAAAAGGGTGATGAGGTTGAAGAGCTCGATCAGATTGTTCTGAAGGGGGGTTGCCGTGAGGAGGAGGATAAACCTCTTCTGGATCTGGTTGATGAGTTTCCATGCCTGGGTTGTCCTGTTCCTCAGGTGATGCGCTTCATCCACCACCACAAGGTCATAAAAGCGTTGGGTCACGATGGGCATGTTCTTTTTGCTCTTTGCCAGGTTTAGTGAAACAATGAGGTATTTTTCGCCCCAGAACTTTTCCGGGTCGTCAGGCGACTCCATATCGTCGGTCGTCATGAATTCGATGCCGAATTTTGTCTCCATCTCCTCTTTCCACTGGGAAACGAGGGCAGAAGGAGTCAGGATCAGGACATTTCTCACCATGTTTCTCATGAGATACTCCTTGATCACCATTCCGGCCTCGATGGTCTTTCCAAGGCCCACCTCATCGCACAAAAGAACCCTGCCCCTGAAATATTTGAGGGCCTTCTTTACCGTCTCGATCTGATACCAGTACCGCTCGACGTTATGGATGGCATTTAAACAGAGGAGTTCGTCAAAGCCGCTCTGAATCGTCAGGTGGGTGTAGTCGATCAGAAGCTTGATCACTTTCAATGGAGAGAACGATGCGGATTGAAACTGGTTCTCAGCTTCAACCCCGGAAAAGGAAAAGCTCACAGGAATATGATATTCCGGGATGGCTGGCGGCGCAGGCTTTTCGACAGATTTCGGAGATGATTTCCCCGGAGGTTTCTCCACGACTGGTTTGGGAGAAGATATTCCTTCAGGGGCTGAGCTTATTGCGGAAGCATCCGGGCTGCCGGCCTGAGGGCCTGTTTCTTTCTCCTGGGCTGAATCAATCTTTTCGACCTCTGGTTTAGACAGCAGCTTCCATTCATAATATTTTATCCGATCCTCCACCTCCCTTAATGCCGTCTTCGCTTCCTTTTGTTCCAGAGGACTTCCTCGTCTATTCAAAAGCTCTTTTGCCCGATTCAAATACTCTTTAGCCCGATGTCCATTTCCAATCGCCGCTTCTCCGCGAGCAAGAAGAAGATAGTCTCTCCATACGGAGCGGATTTGTGTCAGCTTGACCAGCCATGGACGGGCCATCGTGTAATTATTCCAGTCAAAATAGGCGAGATTTACAATATTCACAAGCAGACCTTCATCTCCAGGAAACTGATGAAGCAGACTTTCGAGGCACTGATACGCCTTTTTAAAATTCCGCTTTCTCAGGAAGCGTTCATAAGCCCTATAAGTATCTTCCGGCGTTCTGAATAACATCTTCCAACCTACCCGAGTGCTCTTGAGAAGTAAATGACATTATTTCTTAAGAAGGCTTCCAACATTTCTGAAAAATTTCAGCGATGTATGACTTCTTGCCTCTTACCTTATAATCTCTATAATAATTGACGCTGCCTATCTCCCCCTCAAGGCGCTCCCCCTCGCTTAATCTCTTAATTGCTATCCTGTTGACCGCAGCTACTTCATATTCCGGATCAAGCTCCAATGCCTTGTCAAGGTACTCAATCGCCTTTCCCCTTTCTCCAATGCCCGCGTATGCCAGCCCCAAATTTCCCCATGACTGGACGTGTTTAGGATCGGTGGATAAAACACGTTTAAAAAGATCTATTGCCGACATGAATTCCCGGTTTTGTAAGTCTGCGAAGGCTTTGCTGTAGATCTTACTATTGTCGACATAGGTATCTAGATTAAACCCCTTAAGCTCCATAGCCATCTTTTCAAGATCTCCTAATCTCTTTCTGGCTTCAGAAACCAGCTTCTCATCCCCACCCACACGAATGACCTCTCTGAATCCCCTGACTACTCCCGTAATATCTCCCAACTTAATATACGCCATCGCCATGTTAAAATGGGCTTCGGTAAAATATGGAAAGATGTCCACTGCCCTTTTAAAAAATTCAATTGCTTCTTCAAATTTATCCTGCAAGACATAGCAGACCCCCATGCCATACAGAACGGTATGGTAATCCGGATACTTCTTATAAAGTTCCCTCATTAGCTCTTCGCCTCGTGAAAGATGACCGGACTCTACCGCCGATAAGATCCTATCGCATTCCTCATCGATCTCCGGATTAATCGGCGTGACAAAATGTCTCTCTCTTTGCGGTTTTTCTGTCTGGTATCTCACAGAATCCCCATAATAAGCGCACCCAGCGCATTGGTCATAACGAAGTTTTGCACAACAAACAGGACAGATTTGGAGCGCATCTTTGATTTTGCAGGTGCGTTTGGCTTTTTCTATCCCGCATATTTGGCATCTCTCTTTGGCCACGCTTACGATCTCCTCTGTTATCTGTTATTTTAAAAACTGATTTAAAAATGAAGTCAGGACTGTCTGAAAAAGTTGACTGAAAAATTCAGTCAATGAATTTGGAAGCATTGAACTTTCAGCTTTGACCTTCAATGATGAACCCTTTTACAAATGATTCCATCACCCTATCTCCCTATCCCCTTTTCTCCCCATCTTCGCTCTAATCGAAATGGCCAACCTTTTTATGGATGACACCCAGGCTTTTTCCTGAGCCATCAATACGATATTACGATTGCCCCAGGGCCTTTTCCACTCTGATCTTCTTCTTATATCGCCCGATAGGGCGAAAAATACTGTTGTTCTATTTTTGCCACTCCTGTTTGAATCGCTGCTTCCTTGACATAGGTTGCTACCCGCTCTGGTACTTTCTTATTTAGGACACCCGGGATGATATAATCCTCACTCAATTCTTCATCCGTAACCATATAGGCGATCGCATTGGCTGCGGCAAACAGCATCGCATCATTGATTTCCCTTGCTTGGCAATCCAAGACTCCCCGAAAGAGTCCGGGAAAACAGAGGACATTATTGACCTGATTGGGATAATCTGATCGTCCTGTGGCGATGATCCGCGCCGACCGACCCACCTCCTCCGGCATGATCTCGGGATCGGGATTCGCCATGGCAAAGACAATGGGATTCTTTGCCATTTTCTTAATATCGTTGATACGGATGACTCTGGGTTGAGACAGGCCAATAAAAAGATCTGCACCCCTTAGGGCCTTTGATATGGGGCCACGAATTTTTTCTAGATTCGTATGCTCTGCGATGAGTGCCTTTATGGGATTCATATTCTCCTTTCGACCTTTATAGAGAATCCCACTTCGGTCACATCCAATAATTTGCTTCACCCCTGAGGTGAAGAGCAGTCTTATGGAAGCAATCCCTGCCGCTCCTAAACCACTCACCACCACTCGGATATTTTCCAATTTTTTGTCAACAATCTTTAAGGCATTGATCAAACCTGCCAAAATTACAACGGCTGTTCCGTGTTGATCATCATGAAAAACGGGGATATCTAATGCGTTCCTCAATCGCCTTTCAATCTCAAAACAACGGGGAGCGGATATGTCCTCTAAATTCACTCCACCAAACCCGGGAGACAGAGATTTGACCACCGAAACAATCTGCTTCGGATCTTTGGTCTTTAAACAGATGGGGAAGGCATCGACTCCTCCAAATTCTTTAAATAGCATGGCTTTGCCTTCCATCACCGGCATCGCTGCCTCGGGTCCAATATCCCCCAGTCCGAGAACAGCGGTCCCGTCTGTCACGATAGCGATGGTATTCTTTTTAATGGTGAGATCATATACCCTATCTCGATTTTCATGGATGGCCATGCAGATCCTCGCCACCCCTGGAGTGTAGGCCATCGAAAGATCTTCTCGAGTATTTAATGGGATTTTATTTTTAATTTCAATCTTACCCCCTTGATGAACCATAAACGTCCGGTCGGTGACATGAAGGACAGTGACGCCTTTAATTCGTTTTACCTCCTCTACGACTTTCTGCCCCATTAGGATATCCGCTACGCTTATAATGATTTCTCGAATGGTAATGCTCTTTTTGAATCCAATAATGTCTACGGAGCCAATGTCCCCTCCTGTCCTACCGATCGCTGAGGTGACCTTGCCGAGCATCCCGGGTTTCGATAAAATCTCAAGTCGAAGGATAATGCTATAACCTGGACTGGGTGTCCTAATCATGGATCTCTCCTTTTTCTGATAAATTGTTTATCAACGATTTACTTTCCTCTCAAATCACCCTACTGTCCCCCAAAAAGGAAGAAGTGAAAAGAGGAAGGTGAAGATGGGCTTACCTTATCAAAAATGTAATGTTTTGGCAATGGAATTTAGCTATTACATAGGGGAAAGGGGAATGATTATTATATAAAAAGGTCTGAATGGCTACCTGTTCTCTCAAATATAATCCGGCCCTCTTCGATTTTATAGATCAACAACCAATCCGATTCGATATGGCACTCCCATCGTCCCTGATAATCTCCAGTTGGTTTGTGATTACGATGGATAGGATCCAAAGGTTTTCCATCAATGAGTGTTCGGATAATAATCTTGATTTTATCGAGGTTCTTCCTTCTCTTTTTGGCTCGTTTGATATCCTTCTCGAACTGTCGGGTATAGACCGAAACGAACATTAGATCCCCAACTTTTTAAATAAATCGTCCGCATCTTTGCAGAGGACTAAATTCCGGCCGGCATCCGTATCTTCCATGGTCTTTAGGGTTGTCTTATCGGGGATAACCACATTAAAAGGTAAACCCTTACGAAGATCTACCTGACGATAGAAAAGGGTGAGCGCTTCCGTGGTAGACAGGCCCAGCCTTTGAAACAGGCCCTCCACCCGCCTTTTCAAGTGTGGTTCCATTCTCGCCCTGATGGTAGCATCTTTAGACATAACCACCTCCATGCTTATGTTCAAAAATGTAGCACAAATGGGGCACAAATTCAAGTGGATTGATTGGGTCAACCCTGCTTAACCACTACATCCAGAATCTTTGCTGGTGAGGTGAGGGTCTTCCAGTTGTGATTTGTTCCGGCGGGGATGAAGTAGGTTTCCATGGGCTTCAGGAGTTTTTTCTCCTCGCCGATTGACATTTCAATTTCACCTTCCATCACGACCCCACACTGGTCAAAGGGATGTTCATGGGCAACCCCTTCCTTATTTGGAGCGATTTCCATAACAGCCATCGTTAAATTTTTACCAGATTCGATTTTGCTCCAGATGCCAGGCCGAAACTCATCCAGCGTTAATGTTTTAAGATCCCAGAATCCCATCTTGACCTCCTTTTTCTTAATCCCCCGACTTTCTTCAGTTTAAATGTTCGATCAGAATCTTGATTCCAATGCCGATCAGGATGAGGCCGCCCAGGACTTCTATCTTTTTCTCGAAAAAGTGACCAGCCTTGTTGCCGATTAAAACGCCGAGAAATGACAAAATAAAAGTTACGGTTCCAATCACAAATATCGGTGTGATAATGGAAATATTCAATAGGGCAAAGCTGA
>VGRU01000132.1 GCA_016875255.1 Deltaproteobacteria bacterium | reverse complement strand
TCCAGGCATATCGTCTCAGTTGGTAAGCCGGGCTGGTCTGTTCCTTGATGTCAACGGAGGGCTTTTTCGTTTCGAGAAAAAACTTTCTAACACCACCCATACGAAAGCAGTAATCCGGGGCTTTAGTGGCGCCGGATACCTTTATCGCATCTTCATGGACGACATCTTTGTACTGTTCCGCATATCCTGCCTTATTGGCCACATCCCAGCCCAGGGCTTCAAAGAAGGGATCAATGAACTCTCTTCGGAGTTGGGTTTCGTTGTAAGCAGGGCTTCGGTAGGCTTCGATGTTTCGCTCGAAGCGTTCAATAAGATCGGATATCTGTTTCAGAGATTCTTTCATGGAAACTTTCCCCTCGCCTTTCCCTTACTATCAATTTTTGTAACACTTTAGCGGTTTGAAAATCTTTGTAAAATCCCTCCCGACCTCCCTTTGCCAAAGGGAGGAAATAAGGGTTTCCCCCTTTGGCAAAGGGGGATTAAGGGGGATTTTATGATGAATCTTTTGGTCAATTGACTCGTAAAACTCCTCTTTTCAAAATGCTAAAGTGATACCAATTTTTAAATTTCCCTGAAACCCTGAACCGTTATTCAACTTCAGATTTCTTTTCCATGTACTCTTTTCATGATGCTCCAATATTTCCAATAAGGGATGGCCTCTACCGTAAGTTTCTCTTTGCGGTAAGCGGTTTCAGTGTCAAGCGTGACAAGAAGCGCTCTTTGCAGTTTATTTCTTTCTAAAAATTTAAAAAGGATCTTGATGTCTTCTTTGTCTATTTTCCCCTTTATCTTAATTTCGATAGGCAGGGCCTGTCTGTCCCGTGTGTGGATAATATCAATTTCTTCTTTCTGGGGGGTTTTAAGAAAAAATCGCGCCTCCAGGCTATTTACAAAAAACTGTTCCAAAATAAGAGAAAAATCGACTTCGGGATTCAGCGCCAATGTAAAAGCCGTGTTGGAGAGATAAAGACGCTTTACTTTCTTCTCGCTGGTGAGTAGATTTCGTGAATAATTGTAGAGTTTTTGTAAAAATAAAGCATACTCAAGATAGGAGATATAGTTTGAGGTGGTTCTCTGATCAATTTTCAGATCGTTGCCAAGGTTTTTATAATCGAGATAAAAACCGGGTCTTGATGCCGTGATCATTAGCAGTTTATGGAGAAGTTCCGGTAAATCGAGCTTGAAGGTTTGTGGGATATCGATAAAGATAACCCTTGGGAGCAAGCTTTCTTTGAAGTACTTACGGAGCATAGGTTCATCGAATTCCAGAGCCTCGATGAAACCTCCTGTTCTGAGAAAACCTGTTAGATGCCGTTTTATATCCTTCTCAAAAATCTTTTCTCTGATGGTATCAATCTCTGAACCTTTGAATTCAAGATATTCATCAAAATCCAGGGGCTTCATAACAAAGCCAAAAAACCGTCCTGCCAAGCTCTCCCTTGTCTCTTTCCAAATGGTAACCTGGGCGGAACCCGAAAGAAATATTTTCGTCCTCGGATTCATATCATAGAGAAGTTTTACCTTGGAAGCCCAATCCTTTAGCTTCTGGATTTCGTCGAGAAATATAAATACATTTTTTTTGGAAAGATCTTCACGGAGCAACTCTATCTCATACTGCTTGATCAGGTCCTCAAGGTCATATTTCATCTCGTCGAATGAAAAATAAAAAATATCATAGGGACGGCTTCCCTTTTTGAGGAGATCATCTATGATCTGATACATCAGGGTGGTTTTACCGACCCTTCGTAGACCGGTGAACAATAACATCTGTCGTTTATCTAAATATCCATTAATCTCACTAAAGATCTTCCTCTTTTTCCCCAAAAGTTCGGAAGGGACTTTGCCATCCTTCCACCAGGGATTGAAATTGTATAAATCCATTTACGCTCCAATGTCATTAGATTTTAATTTCAGGTACATTATAAGCCCATATCTTAACAATAGCAATAGCCAATATTCTCCCCTGCCTACCGGTTGCCGCAGGCAGAGGGGACAGGCGTCAAGGATGAGAGGTAAAGGGTTACCGGCAATATATATTTCCGAGAAATCCTCCATGACGGGTACGTCACCCACGAACCATGAAAATGGTCTGGGTGTTTGGGTTACGGTTACGAAGCCCCTGCCTACCGGCAGGCAGGCGTTTCGGTTACCGGTAACGGTTACGTGTAAAGAATTTAAAGACGATAACCGTAGCCTTTTATCAACGATACGGGCATCGTTGCCGTTGCCGTCACCCCCTTATTTTCTGAGCAATATAGGAGGGTATAAGACAGTATATTTGACAAACCCGGCCAAAGCGGATAATTTGGGGGCGATGAAGGAGATTGTTGAGGTCGCGGTCGGGCTTCCGGTTTCAAAGACGTTCCACTACCTCATCCCGGAGAGAATGCAGGGTTCTCTCCGGGTGGGAATGAGGGTCCTCGTGCCTTTCAAGGGACGCAAGGTGACCGGTTTTTGTCTTGACTTTCTCGATCAGCCACCCAAGGGGATTGAGGAGAAGTTGCGCGAGGTGGAGGACCGTCTCGATGAAGCGCCCCTGATCGATCCGCAGATGCTCCGTTTCTACCGGTGGATCTCCGACTATTACCTCTATCCCCTGGGCGAGGTCATCAAGACAGGACTTCCGCCGGGGCTCCATCTGAAAAGCGAGTTGATGTTAAGCCTTACAGATCGCGGATCGAAGGCCCTTGTGCAGGGGAGTTTAGGGCCGGTTGAAGAGAAAGTCCTGAGGGAGATCGAAAGGTGCGGGAAGATCCCTTTGAAGAGGGCATTGAAGGTTTTCCCGGCCGAGACTCCCAGATCACAGATCTTTTCTTTGAAGAGAAAGGGACTCCTTCATATTGAGGCAGGATTAGAAGACAAGGAAGTCAGGCCTAAGTTTGAGAAGATCGTCCGTTATGCGGGAGGAGAGATTGTTGAAAAGGTCTCAAAAAAGCAGTCGGAGATACTGAGATGGGTTGAGGAAAAAGGAGAGGTCTCTTATCCCGAACTGAGTAAGAGATTTAAATCTCCTTCAAAACCTGTCCAATCCCTTCAAGAAAAAGGGCTTCTCTCGATCACTCAAAAAGAAGTCTGCCGGGACCTCTCGGTTCGATCCGAACTCAAACCCTATCCGAAACCTTCTCTCACTTCAGATCAGGAAAAAGCGTTCGGAGAAA
The DNA here is from genome assembly GCA_016875255.1 of Deltaproteobacteria bacterium. Next base: position 6,616 of record VGRU01000132.1, on the reverse strand, counting down.
TCCTGAAGGGAATCGATTCAAAACGCTATTCCCCTTTTCTCATCCATGGTGTCACGGGAAGCGGAAAGACGGAGGTCTATCTTCGGTCGATTGAAGAGGTCTTAAATCACGGGAAAGAGGCCATCGTCCTTGTCCCTGAGATCTCGCTGACGCCCCAACTCCTCTCCCGATTCAGGGATCGCTTCGGGGAGAACCTCGCCCTGCTCCACAGCGGACTCGGAAAAGGGGAACGCTATGACCAGTGGAGGAAGATCTGGAAGGGAGAGGTAAAAATTGCCCTGGGAGCCCGATCCGCCATCTTTGCCCCTTTTAAAAATGTGGGGATCGTCGTTGTGGATGAGGAGCATGATCCCTCCTATAAACAGGAGGAGAAGTTGAAATACCATGCGAGAGATATTGCCGTGGTCCGGGCCAGGGAGGCCGAGGCCACGCTCCTGCTGGGTTCAGCCACTCCATCCCTTGAATCGTTCTACAATGCCGAGAAAGGGAAGTTCCGTCTCCTAACCCTTCCGGAGAGGATCGAAAGAAAACCCCTTCCAAAAGTGGAGGTGGTGGACATGAAAAATGAGAAGAGTCTCCTCTCAGAGAAGGTGAAGGCAGCCCTTCTGAAAAACATCGAGGAGAGGAGACAGAGCCTCCTCTTCCTCAATCGACGGGGTTTTGCCAACTTCATCCTCTGCCCGGAATGCGGCTTTACCTTCAAATGTCCCAACTGCAGCGTCACCCTCACCTTTCATATGAGAGATCGTTCCCTCCAGTGCCACTATTGTGATTATCGAATCAAGGCGCCGGGAGACTGTCCAAATTGTAAGGGGCACCGGCTCAGGGGAATGGGAATCGGAACAGAGCGTTTGGAGCAAGAGATTAAAGACCTGTTCCCCGGGGCAGAAGTGGGAAGGATGGATCGTGATACAACCTCAAGGAAGCATTCCCATCAGCAGATTCTAAAGGGGCTTGAGTCCGGGAAGACAGACATCCTGGTAGGAACGCAGATGATTGTAAAAGGTCATGATTTCCCCAATGTGACCTTTGTGGGGGTGATCTCTGCGGACACTTCGCTTCACTTCCCTGACTTCCGGTCGAACGAAAGGACCTTCCAGCTCCTTACGCAGGTGGCAGGAAGAGCGGGCAGAGGAGAGGCGTTCGGAGAGGTGGTGATCCAGACCTTTAACCCGGATCATAAAAGTGTTCTAATGGCAAAGGATCATGACTTTGATGGATTCTACCGGGAGGAGATCGGGTTCAGGCGAGCCCTGGAGTATCCTCCTTTCTCAAGGCTGATCAATTTCAGGCTGACTGGAAATAATGAGAAGAAGACGAAGATGGCTTCGGAGGAAATGGAGAGGATCGGACAGTCGCTGCTAAGGAGAAGGTATGGAAAAGGGGTCGAGTTATTGGGTCCCAGCGCTGCCCCATTTGTTAGGATGAGAGGCAAATTCCGTTTCCAAATGCTGGCCAAAGGGGTCAATTCCAGGCTTCTTCATCAATTTGCCAAGGAACTCATGACTCAGATGGAGGAGAGAATCAAAGGAAGAGGGGTCAATTTAGATGTTGATGTTGATCCGGTCTTCATCCTATAATGAACATCCAAAGGATCATTGCATAATGAAAAATTAGCAATGCAAAGTTAATGATCTCGTAAAAAGTCGTCTCACCGGTGAAAACCGGTGTCCAGTGTTTTCATAAGTGCCTGAGATAACTGGATTCCGGCTTTTGCCGGAATGACGATCATTAGGTTTTTTCGGCTTTTTACGAGACCATCAAAGTTAACAGTTTAAAAAAGGACTGATCATTGCTAATTTTTCAATGTTAATTTTGCAATGATGTTTTGATTGTTCCAATATTCCTGCTAAAAAGGAGTAAGCACAATGATCGATCGAAGACACGGATTTTTTGACAGGGATAAGGAGACAATGTCAAAGGAGAAGAGGGAAACCTATCAGAGAAAGAAACTCTCTGAGATCCTTTCACATGGGTATCTCCATTCGAAAACGATCCGTTCGGGGTTTGAAAAAGCAGGGTTAAAACCGGAGGGGATAAGAGACCTCAAGGATTTGGAGAAACTCCCCATCACGAAGAAAGCGGACCTGGTCAACGCCCAGAAAGAGGCCCTTCCCTTCGGAGGGTTCGAGGTCATCTCAGGGGCAGGGTTGCGAAGGATCTATGTTTCACCCGGACCCGTCTATGAACCCGGGGAATGGGATTATAACGATATTCGCTGGGCTCAAGCCCTCTATGCCTGCGGGATCAGAGAGGGTGATATCGTTCTCAATACCTTCAACTACCATCTCACCCCCCTGGCCCTCATGCTGGACGAATCGCTCGGGATGTTCAAAGCCACGGTCGTCCCTGTGGGTCCCGGAAATATTTCAATGCAGATTAACCTGATGAGACAACTCCGCGTGACCGGATATGTCGGAACTCCCAGCTTTCTCATGGCGATCATTGAGGCGGCCGAGGGCATGCATCTTGATCTCAAGAGAGATCTTCATTTGAAGGCCACCTTTGTCGGCGCGGAGATGTTTCCGGAATCGCTCCGTCAAAAACTGGAGTCGAAGCTTGATCTCATGGTCCGGCAGGGCTATGGCACGGTCGATGTGGGCTGTCTCGGATATGAATGCCCGGAGAAGAAAGGGATGCACATCCCCGAGGATGTGATCGTGGAGATTGTGGATACAGAGACGGGCAAGCAGATGGAGACAGGGGCGACCGGAGAAATTGTGGTCACCAATTTTAGCAAGGTCTTTCCGATGCTTCGTTTTGCCACTGGAGACCTCTCCTACCTGATCGACGCCCCCTGTCCCTGTGGAAGGACTTCTATGCGCCTTGGTAGGATTATGGGCCGGACAGATCAGGTGACCAAGGTCTGGGGGATTTTCATTCATCCCTGGCAGGTGGATGAGATGATGGCAAAATTTCCAGCCATTGCCAACTATCAGGTGGTGGTGACAAGAAAGGATTACCGGGATGAGATGGCGATCTATGTCGAATTAAAGGAGGAGATTGCGGATAAGATCGGCCTGAAAAGAAAACTGGAGAAGGAGGTCCTGGAGACTCTCAAAGTGACTTCCGAAGTGATCTTTACCGTGAAAGGAGGCATTCCGGACCGGGCCAAAAAGATCGATGACCGGAGAATCTGGGAGTAAACCCCGTTAGAAAACAGATATCTTCCGGGGTTCATCTCCACTACGAGCAGAGGGGGTTTTATAACGGGGTAAAGGGATGGGGAGCGAAGGCAAAATTAAAGTGGGGGGCATCATGGCAGCAACCGGTCTGGCGACAGTAAGCATCCTTGCCCTTCCCGATCGGCCTGACGTCCAAGGGACGATTCTCCAAGCCATGGGAGGGCGGAATATCAATATCGAATTTGTCGTTCACAATGTCGACATCGAGGGCAATGGAAATATGACCTTCTGTATCGATCAGAAGAATCTGGAGACCGCCCTCGCAGTCCTTGAAGGGGTGAAGCCCCTGATCGAGGCGAGAGGGATTTCCTACCATCCCAATGTGGCGACAGTCAGCGTCTTCGGTCCCCACTTCAGGGAGAGGCCGATGATCTCCGGTTTGATGTTCAATGCCCTGGGGACGGCCGGGATCAATGTGATGGCAATCAGCACCTCGATCTCCAGTTGCTCCTGTGTGATTGAGGCGGATCAGATCGAAGAGGCGATGAGGGCCTTGCACGAAACCTTTGAAGCTCCCCATCAGGTCACGAAGTTCGCACCCTAATGAGGAAAGTGATTAAATTCGAAGCACGGTCTCATGGTCATCAGAAGATCAGGATATCAGGTTGTGGGTATCAGGATATCAGGACATCAGATTTAATTATTCTTTTTCCTTCGATTCTCCCTGGTAACCTGGTGTTCTGATGCTCTGCATCCTGATATTCTGGTTTCCTGATTCCCTTTCGAAATTCGATATTCGTATTTCGGATTTTGATCATCATGGAGATTTTATGGATAAAGCTCTTGAGAGGTTAGCTGAACAGATCCTTGCTTTTGATGAGGCCTCCCTCGCCAGACTGAGGGAGAAGTACCGATTAAGGATTGAACAGTTTGATGGAACAAAGGATTGGGAGAAAGCGGTGATCATCTACTCCATCATCAATGCCGTCAGCCTTAAAAACAATCTCTTCAATGAGAATGTATTGAGACGGAAGAAGGGAGCGGAGAAGACTGTCTCCAAAAGGCCCAACTTGAAAAGGGTGAAATAGCCTCTATCCATAAATGCGCCCTCTCCGTCATGCCGGACTTGATCCGGCATCCAGACATCGTCCAGAAGGAAATCGAGAACCATCTCAATGACTGGATTCCGGCTTTCGCCGGAATGACAAAACCAGGCCCAAAGAGACTTTTTACGAGACCATCATCATTATAGATAAACCAAAGGAAACCCATTGAGTCTGTTTTGGTGTTTTATCGGAACGTTAAATCAGGGAGAAGAAGATGGAGATCAGAAGATTGGCAAGGCAATTGGGAGCGGTGGCGGCAGGGGTGGCCACGGTTGAAGTCCTGATCGAGCGGAAAGCCGTTGACCTCGACATCCTTCCTTCAGCGATATCCATCGTTGTCATTGCCTGCGGTCACAGCCGGGCCGCGCTTGAATCGAGGAATCTTCAGGTCAAGCAGAATGATACGATTGCGACCTACGAAAAGGCGAGGGACATCTCAAAACAGTTGGCCATGGCTCTGGAGAAGCAAGGTCATGGAGCCGTAGCCATTCCCGGCTTCATTCCAATTGATATGTCGGATGAAAAACAGGGAATGGTCGGGGCAATCGATCTGAGAAGGGCGGCTGTGGAGGCAGGAATCGGAAGCTATGGAAAGAGCGGCCTCCTACTGGTCAAAGGGTTTGGACCGAAGGTGAGACTGGGGGCTGTCCTAACGACGGCCTCCCTTAAACCGACGACGAAAAAAAATCGGTTTCCATGCCCGACCGATTGCCAAATCTGTATATTGGGCTGTCCGAGCAAGGCCCTCCTCGGAGGGGGACAGGTCGATAAACGGGCCTGCGGCCGATTGGTCTTTGAGTTCGGCCTCCGGGGCATGACAAAATTTGTGGGAGGAATGCTCAATGCCTCGCCAGAAGAACGGGTAGAAATGTTAAAAAGCCGCCCTTTCCGTGAACTCTGGCAGACCCTTGTGTCGGGAAATTACTACTACTGTTTTGAATGTCAGGCGCTCTGCCCCATCGGAAAGGGAAAGAAATAACAGGGATGAGGATTCTCCCCCTTTTCATCTTCTGGTGTCTCTGGTACCTCAACTTTTCGACCCGGACGATCTTCTCTCCCATCCTTCCCCTCATCGAAGACAGTCTTCTGCTTTCCCATGGAAAGGCCGGGGGGCTCTTCATCTCTCTTTCGGTCGGGTATAGCCTCAGCCTGCTCGCCACTGGCCGTCTGACCCTGGCCTGGGGTTACAAGAGAACCGTGGCCATCGGTTTTTTGGGCGTGAGCCTTGTCTTCTTCGGATTTCAGTTTGCCGAGAGTTATATTTCGTTCCACCTTCTCTTTTTTCTTCTTGGCCTTGGAACAGGGACCTACATCCCCGGCATTCTTCCCATCATCACCGAGACCTATGAACCCCGAAATTGGGGGAAAGCCATCGGTCTTCATGATTCCGCAGCAAGTTTCTCAATCTTCACCATCCCCATTCTTATGGCTTATGGGTTGCAGTTCTTTTCCTATAAGACTCCTCTCCTCTTTTTAGGGGTCATTTCTCTGGTTTTCCCTCTCTTTTTCTGGAAAGTTTCTGTCGAGCCCCAAAAGGAACCGCTCCAAAAGGGAGAGGGCTATATCAGTCTTTTTAAAAAGAGTACCATCTGGATCATGATCCTTCTCTGGATATTGTCCTCGGGGTCAAGCATGGGGGTTTATTCCATCCTTCCCCTTTATCTCATCAAAGAGAGGGGGATTGAGTTCGAACTGGCCAATACCCTTTTAGGGATCTCCAGGGCGGGTGGGATGGCTGTCCCCATCCTGATCGGCTTTCTGGTCGATCGCTATGGGTACCGAACCATCCTCTTTTTCAGCCTCCTTTTGACCGGGTTAAGCACGATTGGGCTCTCCCTGTCGTCCCACCTAAGCCTGATTTTTCTATCTCTCACTCTCCAGGCCGTCCTTTCACTGGGGTTCTTCCCTGTTGCCCTGGCCACGGTTTCGAAGTTGGCCCCCCTTTCGAGCCGGTCGATGGTGCTCGGGGTGATTATGTCTGTGGGCGTTGGATTTGGAATGGGACTTACCCCATTTCTGCTTGGTTTGACGGCTGACCATTTTAACTTCAGAGTGGGGATCTTTTGGCTGGGCCTGTTGACCTCACTCTCCTCCCTTTCGGTTTATCTTCTTAAAGAAGAGATAGCCGGGTAGAACCCACTTTATTGCCTCATCCACACTATTAGTATCCATTCTCTTCTTTACCATCACAATATATTGTGAAAGAATTTAATTTTTTAATTTTTAAACTTGACAAAAGGAAGGCATTCATGTTAACCTTGTGAAAGATTGTTACAAGGAGGCTGGTATATGGAACTAAATGATCCGCTGATACGGATGGGGCATTCCCCCCCTTCCCCAAAATTTAAAAGAGGTGTGTCTCTTTTCCTCCGTCTCTTCCTGAAA
>VGRU01000131.1 GCA_016875255.1 Deltaproteobacteria bacterium | reverse complement strand
TTTCCCACTTCGCCCTTTCCCACTTCAAACTGGGGCTTGATGAGACCAAGGATGGCTCCCCCATTCTTAAGAAACCCCAAAAGATGGGAAAGAAACTTTTCCATGGAGATGAAAGAGGTGTCGATGAGGATCAGGTCAATCTCCTCATGCACCGCTTCTCTCTTCAAATAGCGGATATTTCTTCTCTCTAAATTAACCACCCTTGGATCTTGCTGAAGCTTCCATGCCAGCTGTCCGTAACCCACGTCGACCGCGTAAACCTTTCGGGCCCCTTTCTGTAAAATGCAGTCCGTAAATCCACCTGTTGAGGCGCCGACATCCATCACCACCATCCCAGCAGGATCAATTCCAAAAGTAACGACCGCCCCCTCTAACTTCTTCCCTCCCCGGCTCACATAGGGTGAATCTTCTTCCTGAAGTCTGATATCGGCCTCTGGATTCACATTCACTCCGGGCTTATCAATCATCGCTCCATCGACGAGAACCTTTCCCTCCATGATAAGCGCTCTCGCTTTTTCACGGCTTTGAACAAGCCCCTTCTCCAGGAGGAGTTTATCCAACCTTTCTTTCCTGGTCATCTCTCAACCATCGCCCTCGCCTCCCTGAATATCCCGTTTTCATCGATCCCGTACTTCTCCCGCAGAAGCGATTGGGGTCCGTGTTCGATAAAACAGTCTGGGATGCCCAAACGCTTCACCGGAATGGATACGATCTTTTTCTCCTGAAAGAGTTCGAGGACCGCACTTCCAAACCCTCCCATCAGGACATTCTCCTCAACGGTGAGGACTCTCCCCGTTCTTTTTGCCCAGTGGCAGAGGAGGTCTCCATCCAGGGGTTTCAGAAACCGGCTATTGATGATGGCGGCATCGATCCCGATCTCCTCCAGTCTCTGTGCGGCCCGGAGTGAAGGATAGACCGTGGAACCGATGGCAATGATAAGGATATCCTTCCCCTCTCTGAGCACCTCTCCTTTACCGACCTCGAGAGATTTAAGGCTCTCACCCTTCTTCAATCCTATCCCCCTTGATCTGGGATACCGGAAGGCCACCGGCGAAGGACAATCCACGGCGGTTTTAATCATGTGCCGGAACTCCTCTTCATCTTTGGGCACCATCACGATCAGGTTCGGGATATGTCTGAGGTAAGAGAAATCGAAGAGTCCGTGATGGGTAGGCCCGTCCTCCCCCACAATTCCCCCCCGGTCAAGGGCAAAAACAACCGGAAGGTTCTGAAGACAGACATCCTGAACGATCTGATCGTACGCCCTCTGAAGAAAGGTGGAGTAAATGGCCACGACCGGTTTCATGCCCTCGAGGGCAAGACCTGCGGCAAAGGTGACCGCATGCTGTTCTGCAATCCCGATGTCATAGAACCGGTCAGGGAACCTTATTGCAAACTCTTCCAGACCTGTCCCGCTCTGCATGGCCGCCGTAATGGCGATCAGCCTTCTTTTCTCCCCGGCCAATGCGCAGAGTGTCTCTCCAAAGATTTCGGTATAGGTGGGAGGAAGGGGCGTCTGTCCTTTCTGAATCTCTCCGGTCTCGATGTTAAAAGGCGGCACGCTATGGTAAAGGGAGGGGTTTTTCTCCGAAGGCCCATAACCTTTTCCTTTTTTGGTGATTACATGGACGAGAAATGGACCTCTCAATTTTTTAATATTCTGAAAGTTTTCAATCAGATGATCGAGACGGTGACCGTCAATCGGCCCGATAAATTTCATGCCCAGCTCTTCAAAGAGGAGGCCTGGCATGAGAAGGCCCTTGAGCGACTCCTCAGCTTTCTTAGCAAAACGGAGGGCTGATTTCCCGATGCCCGGGATGGTCTCGAGAAAGTCCTTCATCTCATCCCGAAACCGGTTGACGAACTGCCCGGTCATCAATCGGTTCAAATAGGAGGAGAGGGCGCCCACATTGTGAGAGATCGACATCTCATTATCGTTCAGAACGACGATCAGATCTTGGTCGATGTGGCCCGCCTGATTGAGGCCCTCAAATGCGAGGCCTGCGGTCATCGATCCATCTCCGATAATGGCGATTGGCCTTCCCTCGTCACCCTTATGCCTTTTGGCCTCTGCCATTCCGAGGGCGGCTGAGATGGAAGTGCCGCTGTGGCCGGAATCGAAAGTGTCATAAGGGCTTTCATCCCTTTTTGGAAAACCGCTGATCCCTTCGTATTGCCTCAAGGTATGAAAACGATCTCTCCTGCCCGTGAGCAGTTTATGGGAATAACTCTGATGACCCACGTCCCATATTAACTTGTCCCTGGGAAGGTCAAAGACATAGTGAAGGGCGACGGTCAGCTCCACCGTGCCCAGATTGGAGGAAAGATGTCCCCCATTTTTTGAGACGGTGGCAAGAATCTCTTTGCGGACCTCTTCGCAGAGCCCCACCAGTTCCTCTCCGTCGAGATTTTTAAGATCGTACGGATGTTTGATCCGGTCTAATAATTTCGTCATCTATCAGGATTCCCTCAGGACGATGAATCTGGCAATCTCTCTGAGAGGCTCTACCTCGGGTCCAAAAGGGTCGAGGGCATCGATGGCGGATTTCATTAACTCTCCTGCCTGCTTCCTCGACTCTTCGATCCCCAATAAAGAGGGATAGGTAGCTTTTTTCTTAAAAAGATCGCTTCCCGTGTTCTTTCCCAACAATTCAGCCTTTCCTTCCACATTTAAAATATCGTCAACAATCTGAAAGGCAAGGCCAATGCTTTCTCCGTACCGGGTGAAGGCCTTCAGGGTCTTCTCATCCCCTCCCCCCAATTTCACTCCTGTCCTGACCGAAGCCAATATAAGCGCTCCGGTCTTATGGCTATGGATATATCCCACCGTTGAAAAATCGACCTCTTTTCCTTCTGATTCAATGTCAGCAGCCTGGCCCCCGACCATTCCGGAAATCCCAGAGGCCCGTGCAATCTCATTCACAATATCGAGAGTAACCCTCGGATCAGCGGAAGCCTCTTCCGTCATCAATCTGAAGGCTTCTGTGAGAAGGCCATCTCCTGCCAGAATAGCGATTGCCTCTCCGAACGCCTTATGGCAGGTGAGATTTCCCCTTCGATAGTCATCATTGTCAATCGCTGGAAGATCGTCGTGGATCAAGGAGTAGGTGTGGATCATCTCTAATCCGCAGGCAAAAGGCAGAATCCCATCCCCTTGCCCTCCAGCAGCCTCAAAGGCGGCTATGGACAGGATGGGACGTATCCTTTTTCCTCCGCTAAAAAGACTGTGCCGGATCGCTCTGTGAAGAGAGGATGGATATTCGGTTTCACAGTCCCCAGCGTCCTGATCAGAGAAACATTTCTCCAGAGCCGCATCCACAACTTCTTTTTTCTCCTGGAGATATTTTTTGATATCCATTAGATCCTACTCATCTTTTTCGGGTTCGATATCAGCTGAATATTTAAAAGAAAATTGTCCTGGGTTTCCGGAAGGATCAAAGGGCTCCGTTTCCATAGCTCCATCCTTGCCTTTAAGAAGGATCTCTACTCTCTTTTCCGCTTCATCCAGTTTCTGGTTGCAGAAACGGGAAAGTCGAATCCCTTCCTCAAAAAGCTTTAAGGATTCTTCAAGGGAAATATCCCCTTCCTCCAGTTGAGAGACGATCTTTTCTAACTTCTCCAGCGCGTCTTCAAACTTCTCCTTCTTTTCTCTTGGCATTAGAAATCTCCAATAGTTTTAATGTAATATATAATACTATCTTTTCAAAGCTGCTATCGTCAAGACCTCTCTTTTCCCTCAACACAGCAGGACAGAGTTCCCCTGTGCAGTTTTACCTCCACTTTATCTCCAACCAAAACCTCAGCCGCATCCCTCAGGATTTTAAGGGAGGGAAGTTTCCGGGTGATACTGTATCCTCTCTGAAGAATGGAAAGGGGACTCAGTGAATCCAGTTTTCCTAAAATTCCCTTTAAATTTTGTTTCTTTATTTGAATCTTATGTCTCATATTCTGGCCTAACCATTTCCTCGCATCCGAGAGGGAGGTCTCCATATTCTTTATTCTCTGGAAGGGGCTCTGGAGGTTTAATCTTTCGGCAAGGAATAACCTTTTCTCCTTCCTCCTTGTTAGGTTCCACAGAAGGAGCTTTCGAGATTGATTGACCAGGTCATCCAGTCTTAAAAGGTAGTCTTCTATCATCTTTCGGGGATCGATTAAACCTTTTTTGAAATGAAACAGATTGCTTTTCATTTCCTGCAAATATTGAGTCATTTGATTTTCCAGAACGCCCTTCAGATGATGAAGATTCTTTTTCAACTCTCTTTTATCCTTGACGACCAGTTCTGCGGCAGCAGAGGGTGTGGGCGCTCTGAGATCTGCTACAAAGTCCGAGATCGTATAATCTGTTTCATGGCCCACTGCCGAAACAACAGGGATCTTCGAATGGTGGATCGCCCTTGCCACTTCCTCCTCATTAAAAGCCCATAGATCTTCCAGCGATCCCCCTCCCCTTCCCACAATGATCACATCCACATTCTTCATTCTATTGAAATGTCTGATTCCCTCTGCAATCTCTCCGGAGGCTCCTTCCCCCTGGACCCGGACAGGATAGAGAAGGAGGGTAACGTTCTCAAACCTCCGGTGGATGATCTGGATCATATCCTGAATGACCGCTCCGGTAGGTGAGGTGACGATTCCAATAGTCTGAGGAAGGGTCGGAATCGGTTTTTTGTGGCTGATGTCGAAGAGGCCTTCCTTTTCAAGCCTCTCTTTTAACTGGAGAAAGGCAAGTTGAAGTGCGCCGATTCCCTTCGGCTCCATCTCTTCGATGATGAGTTGATATTCACCCCTCTTCTCATAGAGCCCCACCCTTCCCCGACAGACGACGTGGAGGCCGTCTTCCGGAACGAAACGGATGGCCCGGGACTTCATCCTGAAGAGGACAACTCGGATCTGACTGAAATCATCCTTCAGCGTGAAGTAGAGATGTCCGGAGGGAGGAACCTTGAGGTTGGAAATTTCTCCTTCCACCCAGACATCGGAGAATTTCACTTCGAGGGCGGCCTTGATCTCCTGCGTCAGTTCAGAGACGGTGAGGACATATCGTAGAGGAAGGTCCATTCTGAAGCTAATATAACAGAATAAGAGGTGAAGTGTAAAACATTAAAATAGCAAACGATCTCAGGAGGTGGTAATTGACACCTCCATCTAATTTAGTTATAAAATTCACAAGTATTGGGGAGGATTGAATTGGGCAGGTTTACACTTGAAGAGATGCGGGAGATGGCGAAGGCCATCTTTTTAAAGGCCATTTCTGCAGTCGATCCCTATCAGAGGCTTAAAGAGATCGCTCGTATCGATAGAAACCGTTTGATCATCAGAGCTGAAAGAGCCTCGGAGAAGATTTTTGATCTGAATAGCTTTGAGAGAATCTTCCTCGTTGGGACCGGAAAAGCCTCATCCTCTATGGCACAGGCCATTGAAGAGCTGCTTGGAGACCGAATGATAAAGGGATTGATCACAACGAAATATGGCCACGGCCTCCCATTGAGGTTTACTGAAGTTATTGAAGCGGGCCACCCTTTACCTGATCCGAAAGGGATGGAAGGCGCCCGGAAGATTAAAGAACTTCTTAAAACCACCGGACCAAAAGACCTTGTTCTCTTCCTCATCTCCGGCGGTGGCTCCGCCCTTCTGCCGCTTCCTGCGGATGGGATCATGCTTGAAGAGAAGCAGGAGTTAACCCAGCTTCTCTTAGATTGCGGAGCGGATATCAAGGAGATTAATACCATCCGAAAGCACATCTCGCAGATGAAGGGAGGCTGGCTTGCCCGCTGGGCTCATCCTTCGACTGTCATCACCTTCATCCTTTCGGATGTAGTCGGAGATCCCCTTGATGTGATTGCTTCAGGCCCCACGGTTCCGGACACTTCCACGTTTCAAGACGCCTGTGATATTCTTAAGAGATATAGCCTAATTAATGAGATTGCCTCTTCCATCCGGAACCATTTACGGTCAGGAAAAGAGGGTAAAATAGAGGAAACTCCAAAGGCCGGAGAGAATGTCTTTGAAAAGGTTCATAATATGATCATCGGGTCAAATATGATTGCCCTTCAGGCAGCGGAGAAGGAATTCTCATCAGCAGGCTTCAATACGATTACCCTCTCCTCTTCCATTGTCGGTGAAACAAGGGAGGCGGCGCGATTCCACGGGGCCATCGCAAGGGAAGTAGCATGCACAGGCAAACCCATACGCAGCCCTGCCTGTATCCTTTCAGGAGGCGAAACGACCGTGACTATCAGAGGAAGCGGCCTGGGTGGAAGAAACCAGGAGTTTGCACTGTCCGGAGCTTTTGAGATCAGTGGATTGGAGAAGGCCGTCCTTCTGAGCGGCGGGACAGACGGAACGGATGGTCCGACCGATGCGGCCGGAGCCATTGCCGACCATACGACAATAGCCAGAGCCAAGCAGATGGGCATGGATCCAGTGAAATATCTTGAGAATAACGACTCTTACCCCTTTTTCAAGAAACTGGGCGATCTCCTGATCACCGGCCCGACCCGCACCAATGTGATGGATGTGAGGATGTTGTTGATAGACTGAACTAAAAAAAATAGATTATCAGGGAATCAGGTCATCAGGAGGCAGGACATCAGGATATCAGAGTATCAGGAGATCAGAATTTTAGAAGGAACACGGCCCAAAGATAGAATGATCTATTTTCCTGGTATCCTGGTCTCCCGATATTCTTCAACCTGGTGCCCTGATATCCTGATAGCCTTCATTTTGAAAGGAAAACACCATGTATGAACTGACTGTATCGTCTCACTTTTCAGGCGCTCACCGACTGCGTTATCTTCAGGGCAAGTGCGAGGAGCTTCATGGCCACAATTGGAAGGTGGAGATTTCCGTGTCCTCTCCCAAACTGAACCAGGAAGGGGTCGTCATCGATTTTAAAATTTTAAAGCAGAAAATGGAGAAGATCTTAAAGACGCTGGACCATACCTATCTCAACGACCTCCACTATTTTTCAGGGATAGAACCTTCTTCCGAGAACATTGCCAAATATATCTTTGATCACTTAAAGAAGGAATTAAAGGGATCCCCTGCCACCCTTAAAAAGGTAACCGCATGGGAGTCGGAGAACGCCTGCGCCACTTATTTCGGGAGATGAGAATGAACGATATTCAGAGCCAGAGAGACCACCGAAAGATTGAGATCAATAAGGTAGGGGTTAAGAACATCCGTTATCCCATTACCGTGCTCGACAAGGCAAAAGGGGTTCAGCATACGGTGGCGAGCGTCAACATGTTTGTGGACCTCCCTCACCGTTTCAAAGGGACCCATATGAGTCGTTTCGTCGAAATCCTCAACAGATATAAAGGCAACATAGCGATTAAAAACTTTTCCATGATCCTTTCAGAGATGAAGAAGAAGCTGAAGGCAAAGACGGCCCACCTCGAAGTCGAATTCCCTTATTTCATTGAAAAGGAAGCTCCGGTCACCCGTGCCAAGAGTTTGATGGAGTATATCTGCCGATTTTCCGGCTCGAGCAACGAGAAAGATGACTTCTCGGTGGGGATTGTGGTCCCGATCACCACGGTATGCCCCTGCTCCAAGGAGATCAGCGAATTCGGGGCTCACAACCAGCGTTCCGTCGTTACGGTAAACCTCCGAATCAAAAAATTTATCTGGATTGAAGACATCATCCGTCTGGTTGAAGAATGCGCTTCCTGTGATCTCTATTCCATCTTAAAAAGACCGGATGAAAAGTTTGTGACGGAAAAGGCTTATGAAAAACCGATGTTCGTGGAAGATGTGGTGCGGGAGATCGCCAGGCAGTTAAAGAAGGATAAGAACATCATCTGGTTTACAGTCGAGTCGGAAAACTTCGAATCGATCCATAACCACAGCGCCTATGCCTTTGTGGAGAGAAATTCAAACGTTTAATTAGTGTCTGTTTATAAATTAATGTTTTCAAAAAAGGTTGTCATTCCGGCGAAAGCCGGAATCCAGTAATTGAGATCTATCTATGGTTCCCGACTTTCGTCGGGACGACGTCTGGATGCCCCCGTGTCAAGCACGGGGCAGGCTCCTCAAGTCCGGCATGACGAAAAAAATGTGCTTATAAACAGACTCTAATTAGAGTTTCAGAACTTTTTGAGCGATGTTGAGCCTCTGAATCTCAGACGTTCCATCCAGAATCTCCTCAAACTTCACCTCACGCCAGTAACGGGAGATGGGATATTCATCCATCAAACCATATCCACCGTGTATCTGGACTCCTTTATCCGCACAACGTTTCGCAACCTCGGAGGCAAATATCTTCGCATAGGTGGAGGTGGCAAAGTAATTCTCTTTCTGATCTTTCTGCCAGGCCGCCTTGTAGACCATCAATCTGGCCAGTTCGATCTCCATGATCATATCGGCCAGCTTAAACTGTATGGCCTGAAATTTACTGATCGTTTTACCGAATTGTTCCCTCTCCTTGGCGTAGGATAGGGAGACGTCGAAGATGGCCTGAGCCAGGCCCACGGAATGGGCGCCGAAGCCGATGCGACTGGTCTGAAGGGCCATCATGAATTGATTATATCCCTTTTCTGGATTTCCCAGGATGTTCTCTTTCGGAACCCGGCAATCGTCAAAAATCAACTCCCTGGTCTCGGAGGCCTTCCATCCCATTTTCTTATATTTTTCGCCGAAATTGAACCCACCGACCCCAGTAGGCACGATAATATTGGAAATCCTCTTTCTCGTCCCCGTTCCTTCTCCTGTCACCGCCGCAATGATGACCAGATTATTGTGTTTTAATCCGGCATTGGTGATAAACTGTTTCGTCCCATTGATCACCCACTCCTCTTCCTCTAAAACAGCCTTTGTCTGGATGGCGTTGGCATCGGACCCCGCCTGAGCCTCGGTCAAACCGAAAGCCCCTATCTTCTCTCCAGTGGCAAGCGGGGGGAGCCATTTCTCCTTCTGTTGTGCCGTTCCGAAGGTGTTGATAAGATTCATCGGAAGGGTCACCGAGTCCAGAAGCGAGACGCCAATCGAGGCATCTCCCCGGCTGATCTCCTCAATGGCGATCATCATCGAAACCCAGTCCATTTCTCCCCCTCCGTATTCTTCCGGAATGGGAATGCCGACAATCCCCAGGTCCCCCAACTTCTTCCAGACCTCATAAGGAAAATGACCGGTCTCATCCATCTCTTCAGCGATAGGGGCGATCTCATTTTTTACAAAGTTTTTACATAGATCCCTGATCATCTGCTGTTCGGTCGAGAGAATGAAATCCATAACCCTTCCTCCTTATTTTCTTCCTGAAAGTGTTTTTTCATTTAACCCGTTTTTTGATCAATTGTCAACAAAAGTGTTTTGTATGTCAGTTAAAAATCAAAAGTGCACTGTTTTTGAGTGATTTAAAAATCAAAAGTGCACTCCTCTATGTTAATCTGAACCCATAAATTCAAATGAAACATGGAGGGAAAAATGACAGATCATATTCACAAACGACTTACGGACGAGCAGGTAAGAACGATTTTGGACAGGTATCTTAAAAAAGAACTGAGTGGAGAGCAAGGGATGAACTTACTTGGATTGAAACGGAGGGGATTTTTAAAATGGGTTAGAAGATATAAAGAACAGGGGAAGGATTTCAGCATTGAATACAAGCGGAGCAATGAACACAGGAAGATTAGCGATGCCATAGAGAAGAACATTCAGAATGAATTGAAGATAGAAAAGGCATTGATTGATAATCCTGCGATGACCGTTCGCTTTTACAATTACAGCTTTATCAAGGATCAAATGGAGAAGAAATATCAACAGGAGGTCTCTTTGCCAACCATCATAGATAGGGC
>VGRU01000130.1 GCA_016875255.1 Deltaproteobacteria bacterium | reverse complement strand
TCCCAAGAACTCCAGAGGAGACTTTTCAACTTAAATCGGGCATCTACATAGATGCTGCCGAGTTTTCAAAAAAGACTCTTAATCAAATCAATCCATCCTACAGGGCACAAACCGTGGTTATCCTCGTTCGACCCAATGTGTTTAACCATTATGTCTGTGCGTTTAGAAAAGATGGTAAGCTCTTTGTCCTGGATTATGGAACTCCTTATAAAGAAATCACGGGAGTTCACGGGCCGTATAATTCACTTGATGAATACAAGAGATTCTATGAGAAGCATCATCCAGAAAAAAGACGTGTGGAGGGGATTGTATTTTTACAATGAGAGGACAAAGAAATTATTTCCGAATAACTCTTCTAATCTCCATTTTAGTTGCAATAATCTTCCCTCTCGCCATGACAGGGAGGCCAATGACAGGGAGGCCAATTGACTAGGACGCCTTCTTTTTGATAATGGCGTTAAGTTTTTCTCTCACCAGGGCCATCTACTCCCTTATCTTGTTCGGATATGTCTTTCCGGTTGAGGGGGGAAGAAACAGAATTGAACTACCACCAGCTACAAGCTGGTGGATTCTCTACTGACTGAAGTCAGCTAAAGACAAAACAAACAGCACAGAAATCCTCACGAGGGGAAATCTAAAAAACCTGCACACAGTGTGCATACTAAAGTCTTCGCCTAAAGGCGAGGGTTTTTCTCCCCGAGTGAGACAATAAGTTAAAGACCAGCGGGAGTCATAAAGACCCGGGAATGGGTAACCCCGACCGGAATTGAGATAGGAGACAGAACAAGACATGAATCCAGTTGACATGGAGGAGACAAAAAATGGATGTTTTCGATGCCATTAGCCAAAGAAGCAGCGTGAGAGCTTACAAAGCAACCAATGTCGAAGAGGATAAACTTAAAAGGATACTTGAGGCTGCAAGGCTTTCCCCATCAGCCAGCAACCGCCAGGAATGGAAATTTATCGTTGTCAGGAACGGAGAAACAAAGAAGAAACTGGCTAAGGCTGCCTTCGGACAGACTTTTATTGGGGAAGCACCTATCATCATTGTCGCCTGCGGAACGGAATCTAAGGCAATTATGGCCTGTGGTCAACCCGCTTATACGGTGGATGTATCCATCGCCTGTGCGTTTATGCTCCTCCAGGCTTATGAACTGGGTTTGGGAACGTGTTGGATCGGAGCTTTCGAGGAGGATGAGGTTAAGAAAATACTGAAGATTCCCGAAGAGGTCCGGGTTGTAGCAATGACACCGCTGGGTTATTCAAATCAACCTCACTCACAAAAGTTCAGAAAGGGCCTGGATCAAATAGTTTGTTTTGAGAAATATGAATAACACGTCGGAATAGAGGAATTAAGATGTGAAACGGAATGTTGAATACTTCTTCCTGTAGTGTTGTTTTTTGGATTTTCCATATGAATGCAAATTTTCAAATAAAAATATTGAACCTTTCGGTGATTTATAAAGGTCTTAGAATTGAATTGACATAAACATTGGAAAATCTCCCCTCGCCCCTCTTTGTCAAAGAGGGGTAATTCCTTCCTTTAGCAAAGGGAAGTGGGAGGGATTTTACAAATCAATCCAGTTACCGAATATCAGTGGCCCAGGCTTTTTGTGTATTTCACTCCTTAATCATTCCGCCTCAGAACTATCCTGGAGTCAATATAGGTAGGTGAAGCTCGCAAAAAAAAGAAAATCAATATTCAGTTGTCAAAGAACGAGAAGGTTTTCTACTTTCTCATCTGTGGTCATTCATCACAGCCACTTTGTTTCCCAATCAAACTTATCGCTACAGGCTGATTCTATTTTAAGGCATTTAATTAGGCCCCTCTGCCAAAGCGGGTTTGTCCCGCCATTATCCTTCCTGTTCTGGAGAGGCCCAGTTCTTCGAGCGGGCCACCGCCCGCTCCCACCCCGTGACGAGATTCCGACGCCGGTTCTGGGACATCCGGGGATGGAATTCGCGGCCCACGGACCAGTTGGCTGAAATCTCTTCTTTATCCCTCCAGTATCCGACGGCCAGCCCGGCTAAGTAGGCGGCTCCCAGAGCCGTGGTTTCGAGAACCTTCGGCCGACTAACGGGGATGTCGAGGAGGTCGGCTTGAAACTGACAGAGCAGACTGTTGGCGGCGGCGCCCCCGTCCACCCTCAGCTCTGTCAGGCCAAGGCCGGAGTCGCGGGCCATGCAGTCAACGATCTCCTTGCTCTGAAAAGCGATCGATTCGAGGGCCGACCGCACGAGATGGCTGCGGTTGACGCCCCGCGTCAGCCCAAGGATGGCGCCCCGGGCATGGGGATCCCAATGGGGGGCGCCCAGCCCGACAAAGGCTGGGACCAGGTAAACCCCGTTTGAATCCTCCACCATTGACGCCCAGTATTCGCTCTCCTCGGCGGAACGGATCAGCTTTAGCTCATCTCTCAGCCACTGGATGACTGCGCCCGCGATGAAGGTGCTTCCTTCAAGGGCGTAGGTAATTTCCCCTCCCAATCCCCACGCGATGGTGGTCAGGAGGCCGCATGCAGAGGGTTTAGCCTCCCGGCCGGTGTTCATCAGCATGAAACAACCCGTCCCATAGGTAGTTTTGACCGTGCCCGGGTCGAAACAGCACTGGCCGAAAAGGGCTGCCTGCTGATCTCCGGCGATTCCGGCGATGGGAACGGAGGCGCCCAGGATCTCCAGATCGGTGCAGGCCACAGGGTGGCTGGAAGGCACGACCTCGGGAAGGAGAGAGGAAGGAATGTCGAAACGCTCCAGAATCTCATCATCCCATCTCAGCTCGTGGATATTATACAGGAGTGTTCGGGAGGCGTTTGAGTAATCTGTGACGTGGACCTTGCCCCCGGAGAGTCTGTTCACGAGCCAGCTGTCAATGGTGCCGAAAGCGAGGTGGCCTTGCTCCGCCTCTCTTCTTGCCCCGGGTACGTGGTCCAGAATCCACTTGAGCTTGGTCCCGGAAAAATAGGCATCCGTAACCAGTCCGGTCTTCTCCCTCAGCTTGGCGTCGAACCCTTCTTCCTGAAGCTCCTTGCAGAAGTCGGCGGTCCTTCGGCATTGCCAGACGATAGCGTTGTATACCGGCTTCCCAGTTCGGCGGTCCCAGAGGACCGTGGTCTCCCTCTGGTTGGTGATGCCGATGGCGGAAATCTCACCGGCCTGGAGATGTGCCCTGCCAAGTGCCTCCCGGATCGTTTGGAGCTGGGAAGCCCAGATCTGCTCGGGATCGTGTTCCACCCATCCGGGTCGGGGATAGATCTGTTCGAACTCCTGCTGGGACGATGAAACGATCTCGCCGGCTTGGTTGAAAATAATTGTCCTCGAGCTGGTCGTTCCCTGATCCAGGGCCATGATGTACTTGCCCATCCTCCTCCTCCAGCCTGGTTCCATCGGAGCCTCGGCAAAACCTGTCGCCCGCAGTCCGTTTTTGCCGGCAGGTCTACCCCGTTAGAAAGCCCCAGTATTTATGCTGGGGATGGTAGATGGTTGTAATCTACAAAGTGGTGAAGGGTCTGTCAATCGTTTGTTTCAGTAAATAGTCCGCAGTTTGTTTAAATACAGTGGAGGGTCAGGTCTATTTTCTTAGCATTCACATCTGCCCCCCTATAAAGAGTATACTGTTCGGTTGCTCAATGAATACCAACGAAGCCTTTCCAGAAGAAAGAGTTAAAAGCGGGTTTTTTATGGGAACGCATTGGGTCACCATTATTGTTTATTCTAACTGGATATGGACCGGCTCTGCCCGCCATATTTTTTTGCAATATTCACCGATGGACCGGTCTGAGGAGAATTTGCCCATCCGGGAAACGGTCAAGATTGACATCTTCGACCATTCTTCCTGATTGCGATAGGCTTGACTCACTTTATCCTGGCAGTCGATATACGACTGATAATCGGCGCAGAGCATATATTCATCCTGATAGAGCAGGGAATTCACCAGGGGCTCAAAGAGTTTGGTGTCACCGTTAGAAAAGAACCCGGACCGGATGAGATCGATTGCCTCCCGGAGGGATGGATTTGAATCGTAATATTCCCATGGACGGTAGCCCTTGCGTTTGAGGTGTAACACCTCTTCGGCCGTCAACCCAAACATGAAGAACTGTCCAGCCCCAACCTCTTCCAGGATTTCGATATTGGCTCCATCCAGAGTGCCAATCGTCAATGCTCCATTCAAGGCGAATTTCATGTTTCCGGTGCCGGAAGCTTCTTTTCCTGCCGTCGAAATCTGTTCCGACAGGTCCGCGGCAGGATAAATCCGCTGGCTATTTTTGACGTTAAAATCCGGGAAAAAGACCACTTTGAGACGACCGCTGACATCCGGGTCATGGTTCACCCTGTCTGCCACGGAGTGGATTACCTTGATGATCAGTTTTGCCATGTAGTAACCCGGGGCGGCCTTGCCCCCGAAAATGAAGGTGCGTGGCGTCATCTCGATATTCGGGTTTTTCTTGATGCGATTAAACAGCGTGATGATATGAAGCACATTCAGGTGTTGGCGTTTATATTCGTGAAACCGCTTTACCTGAATGTCAAACATCGAATCAGGATTGACGACAGCGCCAACGCGCTGCCGGATTTGTGAGGCCAGATCGCATTTGACCTCGTGCTTCACCTGGCGCCACTGTGCCTTAAAATCAGGGGCATCCGCCAAGGGTTCCAATTGGTTAAGCTCGTCCAGGTTTTTCATCAACCCATCGCCTGGTCCACTCACTTTTTGATGGGTTAAGTATATTAAAAGCAGTCTTGTATGTCAAAGGAATAGAGGCCGGGTATTACCGTTTACCTTTCAGTTGCAAAAACGGCCACGGGTAAACCGCTCTTCAAGGCTTCTGACGGCGATTAAGTTGACATGTTAAGGGAAACGGTAGACCTCACCTAAGGTGAACTCCGGCAAGGGCTTGGGATGTGTGTGCTTATTCGCTAAAAGGTTCGCCCCGAAGCCTTTACGAACGGTTCACCCATGTCCGTTTTGACTAAATGTTTTACAAGGTTAAGGTTTAGTGGAGGATCTGGCTCAGAAAAAGTTTGGTCCGTTCGTGCTGTGGGTGTTCGAAGAATTCCTCAGGCGTGTTTCCCTCTACAATCTTACCGAAGTCCATGAAGAGCACTCTGTGGGCCACACTCTTGGCAAAACCCATTTCGTGTGTCACCACAATCATGGTCATCCCCTCCTGGGCAAGCTCGATCATGACGTCAAGCACCTCTTTGATCATCTCTGGATCGAGGGCAGAAGTAGGTTCATCGAAGAGCATGACCTTGGGATTCATACACAGGCTTCGGGCAATGGCGACTCGTTGCTGCTGCCCTCCGGAGAGCTGGCCGGGAAATTTTCGGGCCTGTTCAGCAATATGCACCTTTTCCAGATAATACATGGCCGTCTCTTCCGCTTCTTTCTTTGGGACCTTTCTCACCCAGATAGGTCCCAGGGACAAATTTTGAACAATCGTAAGGTGAGGAAAGAGGTTGAAGTGCTGGAACACCATGCCCACTTCAGCCCGGATCTTTTCAATGTTCTTGATGTTATTCGTCAGCTCAATTCCATCGACAACGATACGGCCCCTCTGATGTTCCTCCAGTCGATTGATGCATCGGATCAATGTCGATTTTCCCGAGCCCGAAGGGCCGCAGATAACAATTCGCTCCTGCCTGTCCACGGACAGGTTGATGCCCTGGAGCACATGGAATTCGCCAAACCATTTGTGGACATCGATAAACTCGATCATCTGCCCTTCGGAAGCTTTCTTTTCAATATTCATTTCGTTCAATCCCCTCTCGACAATTCTTTTTCCAGTTTCCGGCTGTAGTTGGACATGGAGAAACACCCTAAGAAATATAAGATGGCAACAAACACATAGGCTTCCCGACTGAATCCCATCCACTCGGGATTGGAGAGCACGGACTGAGTTGTCTTGAGCAGGTCAAAGAGGGCGATGATCACCACCAGGGAGGTGTCCTTGAAGGCTGATATGAGAATGCTCACCGTGGGAGGAATGACGATCTTTAATGCCTGCGGCAAAATGACCAGCCGCATGGTCAGGTAATAGTTCAGCCCGATCGACTCCGCGGCCTCATACTGTCCGCGTGACATTCCCTGCAAACCACCACGGACCACCTCAGCGATATAAGCGGCTGTAAACAGGATAATAGCCACTTGGGCTCTCAGGATCTTATTGAAGGTGACCCCTTCCGGCAAGAAGAGAGGGAAGATGATGGAAGACATGAAGAGGAGGCTGATCAGGGGGACCCCACGGATCATTTCGATATACAGGATACAGAGGATTTTAACGCCGGGCATTCTGGAACGCCGCCCCAGCGCCAGAATCACCCCTAAAGGATAAGCCGCGGTAAGGCCGAAAACGGCAAGAAGGAGCGTAAGAGGCAAACCTCCCCACTGCGTGCTCTCTACGGAGGGAAGTCCCAAGATGCCTCCTTTCATAAGGAGGCCCATTGTGAAAAGGCCGATGATCCAACCATAGGCAAGGGGTTTTTTCCAGTGGCTCCGGTCCCTGCTGTAAAAGAGAAGGCCGAAAAGGATCAACATTGCGAGAAAAGGTCGCCAATGCTGTTCGTAGGGGTAGAAGCCGAAGAGAATAAAACGGTAGTTCATTGAAATGATCGACCAGCAGGCGCCCGCAGCCTCTCTGCATGCCTGGCTGGTTGTATGCCATGCGCTGTCAATGAACGCCCATCGGAAGAAAGGAGGCACCACTTTCCACAACAGGAAAAGGGTCACGACGGTAAGGATGGAGTTAAACACCCCATTAAACAAGTTGTTTTTTACCCAACCGATGACGCCAATGTGGGTTATAGGAGGTCTTATCTCTCCTGCCTGGACGACTTGTTTCATATCATCTCTCTACAAGAGCCACTCTCTTATTGTACCAGTTCATGAAGACTGACGTGGAGAGACTGAAAAAGAGATACACTGCCATGATCAGGGCTACTCCCTCTATGGATTGTCCAGTCTGATTGATGGTTGTGTTGGCCACGGAGACAAAATCCGGGTAACCAATGGCTACGGCCAGAGAACTGTTCTTTGTCAGGTTGAGCATCTGGCTGGTCAAAGGTGGGACAATGACCCTGAGGGCTTGGGGTAAGATCACCAGATTTAAGACGGGAACCGGTCTGAGACCGATGGACATGGCCGCCTCTCTTTGGCCTTTGCTGACTGACTGGATTCCTGCACGGACTACCTCGGCAACAAAAGCGGCGGTATAGAGGACGAGGCCAAGGAGGAGGGCAATGAACTCGGGACTTACTGTTAATCCGCCCTCAAAGTTAAAGCCCCCGAGTTTGGGGACATTCATCTTCAAGGGGGCGCCGAGGACCCACCAGGTCAACAGCGGGAATCCTACGAGAATCCCCATGGAGACGAGGAAAACAGGAAAGATCTGCCCTGTTTTTTCCTGCCGTTTTCTTGCCCAACGCCGGATCAGATAAACGATCACACACCCGACCAGAAAAGCTAAAAGCATATAGAGGTGAGCAGGATGTGGTTCAGGGATCGTAAAAGCGACCCCGCGATTGGAAAGGTAGATTCCGGCGCCCGGGTTAAGGGCCTCCTGTGAAGAGGGAAGGGTTTCATAAAAGATGGCATACCAGAAAAATAACTGCAGAAGGATTGGGATATCCTGCATGAATTCGATGTAGATGGCTGCCAGCTTTGAGAGAAGCCAGTTGGTCGAAAGCCTTGCCATTCCAATGATCGTGCCCAGGATGATGGTGAGGACGATCCCTATGAAAGCGACCTTGATGGTATTCAGAGCGCCCACCAGAAGGGCGCGTGCGTAAGTATTGGCTGCCGAATAGGGAATCAGGGATTCACCGATTTCAAAGGAGGACTCTTTCTGGAGAAAGCTAAATCCCGTGGCAATACTTTGTTTTTCGAGGTTGATCAGGGTGTTTGAAGTAAGATAGTAGGCCAGCAATCCCACCATCGCAAAGGTCATCAATTGAAACAGGATGGCCCTTTTCTTGGGGTCAAGCCAAAATGGTACCTTTTCCCTCGCTGCGCTGTCCTTGAAGTCTTTCATCTTCCTTCAAAGGGTGGGTTGCTTCCTAAAGAGGCTTGTTTTGTCGGTCCCCAAGGGGAGAAATTCTTATGCTTCAAACTAATCGTCTTCCAATTAACAGTGATATAATAAAGGGTGCTCTCGTTTGTGGGAGCACCCTTTATCGGGGATTATCTAAATGGGATAGCATACATGAGTCCACCCTTTGTCCACAGGTTATTTAACCCGCGATCAAGCTTAAGGGGTGTTTTCGGACCCACGTTGCGATCGAAGATTTCGCCGTAATTGCCGACCTGTTTAATGATGTTATAGGCCCATTTTTCATCAAGGCCGAGGGCTTTGCCAAAACCAGGATTGACTCCAAGAAAACGCTGGATTTGGGGGTCTGTGCTTTTTAGCATCTCATCCACATTGGCTGATGTAATGCCAAGTTCCTCAGCCTCAATCAAAGCCATCACCGTCCAGTTGACGATGTCATACCATTGATCATCTCCATGACGGACTGCGGGGGAAAGGGGCTCCTTGGAAATGATCTCGGGTAAGATGATGTAATCATCAGGATTGGGAGCCACGGAGCGGACGGCAGCCAGCTGAGAAGCGTCTGAGGTCAGGACATCACAGCGGCCTGCGAAAAAGGCCTTGTTCAGCTCGGCGTTGCTCTCAATGACGACCGGTTTCCACGGCATTGCGTTTTTCCGGAAATAGTCCGCAGCATTCATCTCGGTGGTTGTCCCGGGAAGGGTACAGACAGTGGCGCCTTTCAATCCCTTGGCGGTCTTTACTTTCTTTTTATTAGAGATCAGAAATCCCTGACCGTCATAATAATTCGGATGAACAAAATTGAGGCCGTTCACGGTTTCCCGCGTAAGAGTGGCGGTGGTGTTACGGCACAGGACATCCACTTCCTTTGATTGTAAAGCTGGGAGGCGCTGGACGGCTGTAAGGGCGACATATTTCACCTTGTTGACATCGCCAAATACAGCGGCTGCAATCGCTTTAGCCGTATCCACGTCAAGCCCTTTCCACACCCCCTTTTCATCGGGCATGCTGAACCCAGCCACGCCTGGGTTCACGCCTACCGTCAGAACCCCTTTTGTACGGACTTCATCGAGGGTTCCTGCCACAGCCATGCTTCCCGCTGCAAGGAGCATCAAAACCACCATAAAACATTTGAATACTTTCATCTCAATTCCTCCTTTCTAATTTAATGTTTACTTCGCTTTAGGCAGCGTTAAATATACGAACAGCGAAGTGATATGTCAAGCAAAAAGAACACGGCGCTGTAACCCCTCAGTTACAGAGATAGAAAAGGGTCGGGAGGTTCCTCTGGAAAAACCTTGAAGCGAAACCTTTAACCTTTAAACTCCATAGGTTCGTTTATAAAAATCATCATTAAACGGGCAGATGGGTCGGTTGGCATGACTTCAAACATCGCTTTCCAAGGTTTTGGAGGAAGGACCTCCCGACCCTACAGGTTAAGTAACACCCAATAACTGAGGAGGTACACGGCGTTCGTATCGAGGCTCGTCAATAGAAACTGGATGCTCGAGCTTCGTCTTCCGAGCTTCTTGCTTCGATACCAGCTTCGTCACCGTAAACCCATTTTCTTTGGTGTTCACCTTAACCGATTGACGCTAAACGATACGCCTGCCTGCCGGTAGGCAGGGGCCCCCTCTCATAACCCAAACACCCGGACCATTTTTATGGTTTGTGCCTGCCTGCGGTAGGCAGGAGTGGTCCTGCCGGCCATGAAAATTACGTAGAACCCCAATTGAGTGAAAAAAATTTGCTTGATTGATCTGCAAACATGTCAGTTGGGCTATTTAAAGGTTTGTTAAACCCTATTTTAAAATCCCCCTTATTCCCCCTTTTCCAAAGGGGGATAATAA
>VGRU01000129.1 GCA_016875255.1 Deltaproteobacteria bacterium | reverse complement strand
TTTGTGCCATTGGGAAAGCCGAGGAGCGGTGCGATCTTCTCCTGCAGTTCAAAAGTCAGATCATCCTGTCTTCTTTCGCTCAAAAGATGGAGATGGTTTCTGATCGCCCAGAGGAATTGAATGCTTTTATCTAACATTCTGGAGTGGTCGGGAAAGAGGATGAAATCCCAGCGATCGGTCTTATATTTTGCCCTGATGATCCATCGACCGACCTGGAAGTCTCTCAAACCTCCTTCTCCTTCTTTAATATTAGGCTCCAGGACATAGGCGGGGTCTTCGTATTTCTGACGGCGGGGATGGACTTCATGAGCCAAGGCTTCTGCAAAGCTTTGGACTCTGCGGTGAACCACTTTTTTCGTAAAGAGACCATATAAATTCCGAAAGAATTCATATTCTCCGTCCAGATAACGGCCGTCGATTAAACTGGTCTTAACCTTGAGATCGGACTCGGCCATTTTCAAACACCCGTCCACTGATCTTGAACTGCAGCTGACATCGAGTCCTAAATCCCAGAGGGGATAAAGGATTTGCTCAGCCAAAGGAGAAAGTTCATTCTTATTTGAAGGGGAGTAAAGAAGGAGGAGGTC
Organism: Deltaproteobacteria bacterium; assembly: GCA_016875255.1. The sequence continues at coordinate 9,316 of VGRU01000129.1, read as the reverse complement.
GATATCGGAGTAAGGCGCCAGTTCAGCTCTTCCATAGCCTCCAATCGCCATCAGACAGACCGATGGAGATGGAACCTTAGCTGATTGAAAGGCCTTCCTTACCAGGCCATCCATCATGTCTGAGTGCTGCCGGAGAAATTCTCTGGGTGAGGAATGGGCGGGCAGGCCCCGGGCAATTCGATTCCTCATTTCGGCCAGCTCTTTTTTCGTGATCCCTAACTCAGATGGCATCTTTTCCGCGCTCTCCGGTTCGGATCCGAATGACCTCTTCAACCGGGGAAAGAAAAATCTTGCCGTCTCCGATCTTTCCTGTTCTGGCCGCCCGTTCAATGGTCTCGATCACCTGAGGGACCAATTCATCGCTGACGATGAGGTCAATCTTAATCTTGGGGATGAAATCGATGGTATATTCCGCTCCCCGATAGACTTCGGTATGGCCTTTCTGTCTTCCAAACCCCTTGACCTCGGTCACCGTCATCCCCTGAACGCCAATTTTGGTGAGTGCATTTTTCACTTCATCCAGTTTAAAGGGCTTTACAATCGCTTCGATCTTTTTCATCTGGTTTCTCCATTTCCGTCCTTGAGAGGTAGGCGCAAGCTTTAGCTTGCGATCATTACGCAACCTGAAGGTTGCGGCTACTCATGTCTCCGAGCTTATTAAAAACTATATCCTGCTTCCCCATGTTGACTTAAATCCAGACCATTGATTTCGTGCTCTTCGCTCACCCTCAAGCCCATGGTCCAGTCGAGGATTTTCAGCAAAATGAGGGTTACGACAAAAGAATATATCCATGCGACTAACACTGTCAATGCCTGTATTCCCAAGAGGGATGGATTGCCAAAAAAGAGGCCGTCGTTTCCAGCCGGGTTAATCGCCTTGGAGGCAAAGAGGCCTGTTGCCAAAGCTCCCCATGTTCCACCCACTCCATGGACTCCGACGACATCAAGAGAGTCGTCGTATCGAAGCTTCGTTTTGAGATTGATCGCAAAATAACATAACACGCCGGCGACAAACCCGATGAGGATGGCGGACATGGGCCCCACAAAACCGGAAGCCGGGGTGATGGCCACCAATCCTGCCACGGCACCCGAGGCCGCGCCAAGGGCTGTGGGATTGCCTCGGTAGCGCCATTCAGCGATCATCCAGGAAAGGGCGGCAGAAGCGGTTGAGATGTGAGTCACAACGAATGCAGAGGTTGCGAGGGAACCTGAGGCGATCGCGCTGCCACCGTTAAAGCCGAACCATCCGAACCAGAGCAAGGCCGCGCCCAGAAGGGTCATGGTCAAATTGTGAGGCGGCATTGATTCTTCCCCATAACCTTTTCTCTTTCCGACCACAAAGGTTGCAGCAAGAGCTGCAATTCCGGAACTGATATGAACGACCAGCCCTCCGGCAAAGTCAAGGGCGCCGAGTTCTCTGATCCACCCGCCCACTCCCCAGACCCAGTGGGCCAGGGGGTCGTAGACGAAGGTTGCCCAGAGGATGAGGAAGACCAGATAGGTCTTGAATTTAAAGCGCTCGGCGAAGGCTCCTGTAATCAAAGCGGGGGTGATCACAGCAAACATCATCTGGAAGATCATAAATGCCTGATGGGGAACGGTTGCGCAATAGTCGGGATGAGGATCGAGCCCGACTCCTCTCAACCCGATCCAGTCGAGGCTTCCGATCACTCCTCCGATATCAGGGCCGAAGGCGAGGCTGTATCCATAAAGAACCCACTGGATGGTGATGACACCAAGAGCGATAAAGCTCTGCATGATCGTCCCCAGCACATTTTTTCTCCTGACCATGCCGCCGTAGAAGAGGGCCAGGCCGGGCGTCATCAGCATGACCAGGGCCGAAGAAATCAAGATCCAGGTAGTATCTCCCGTGTCCACTTTGGGTGGGTTGTTCCCTGTTGTCTCAGCAAAGGCAATACCTGCCATTAAAAGGATGAACATCAGCAATGAGCTTAAAAATATTTTCATCTCGACTCTCCTCTCCCCTAACTTCTTTGCAGTCTCCGACCCGGAGGGAAAAAAGGGGGCATTTGAAAACTGTTTTTTATGTCATTCCTAAGTAGCAATCCCTGTGCCAGCGAATTAACCAAAAAATTCAATTTAGTTTTTATAGAAACAATTCAGTGGCTTGAAGATATTCACTTGAGAAGATTTTCGATTGAAACCGAATTACACGAAATGCACTGCTTGTTGAATTTTAGGCATCCTGTTGAAAAACAGACAAATGAAACTTGGGGTTTATTGCGGGAAATGGAGTCTTGACAAACAATTTAGTATGGCATATAATCTTACTAAAAGTAAGAAATAATGGAGTGCCTTTATGCGTACCAATGCATCCCGATCTCAAAAGGCTAAGATCACGGTTACCTTAAGCAATGATCTAGTTCATCAAATCGATAAGCTGCTCGATTCTCCGGAAGCAAGCTCCCGAAGCCAAATGGTAGAGGAGGCGGTGCGCCGATGGTTGCGCGACCAAGCTCAAAAAGAACTTGAGCGCCAAACAGAGGAATACTACCTTTCCCTCTCCAGAGCGGAACGTAATGAAGATCGGCAGTGGTCCAAGATAACCGCTCGTTCAGCCAAACGCCTGTGGGATAAATAGGCCATGTCATATCCGCTCCGAGGAGAAATCTACCTGGTTAAGCTTCCGGGACATCCTTCTGATATGAAGGATCGTCCAGCTCTTGTTGTTTCATTAGATGTGCGGAATCGCCTGGCAAATGATGTCATTGTTGTACCTCTATCCACCACCCTTCGGTTAGCTCCAACGCATGTTGAGCTACCTGCCGGGGAGGGAGGACTTAAGGAAACTTCAATGGCAAAGTGTGAGCAGGTAACCACTCTGGACAAATCCTTTCTCATCCGCGGTCCTTTTGCTGGAACAATCAGCCCTTCCATCATGAGAGAAATTGAAAAAGCTATCCAACGAGCGATTGGAATAGTGGCCGTTTAGGAGCAAATATCTGGGGAAAAAGGGACCTAAAAATTTCGATATTTATTGGTGACCGGCAGCCGGCGGTCTTTTCCGAGGGCGCGGTGGGTGATCTTTACGCCCGGGGGGCTCTGCCTTCGTTTGTATTCATTCCGATCGACCATCCGAATTACTTCTTTGATCATACTCTCCTTAAATCCCATCTCTGAAATCTCTTCAACCCCCTTATCTTCTTCTACATAGGCCTGAAGAATGGGATCGAGGGTAGGGTAGGGCGGCAGAGAATCCTCGTCTTTCTGATTCGGTCTCAATTCGGCGGAAGGGGCTTTGACGAGAACATTTTTTGGGATGATGTCTTTTCCTTCTTTTCTGTTCTTGTATTTAGCTAATTCGTAAACCAGAGTCTTGGGGGCATCCTTCAAGACGGCGTATCCGCCGGCCATATCTCCGTAGAGGGTGCAATAACCCACACTCATCTCGCTCTTATTCCCTGTGGTCAGAACGAGCCAGCCAAACTTATTGGAGAGAGCCATCAGGATATTTCCCCGAATCCGGGCCTGGATATTCTCTTCGGTCGCATCCGGTTTCACCTTTTTGAAAGGGACTGAAAGCGTTTTAAGGTAAGCCTGAAAAATCTCTGCAATGGGAATCGTCAGAAGCCGGATGCCGAGATTTCTGGCAAGGACTTTCGCATCCCCTAAGGATTCTTTCGAGGAGTATTGGGAGGGCATGGCCACTCCGACCACGCCCTTTTTCCCCAAGGCATCGACAGCAATCGATGCTGTCAGGGCTGAATCAATGCCTCCGCTTAATCCAATGAGGACCGTGTGAAAGCCATTTTTCCGGATATAATCTCCGGTACCCAGGGTGAGAGCGGCATAGATCTCAGAAAGACGATCCAATGGTTTGGAATCTCTTTTAGGGGAAGGAAGTGTCCGTTTGGATCGACCGGTCTTCGCGGGAAGATCAATCTTTCTCAATCCCTTCTCCTCCCCGGTCAGCTTCTCTCTTCTGACTCTGGGATCATGAAGCCTCATTCGAAAGACGGCTTCCATATCAAGATCGACCAGAACCAGGTCTTCCTCAAACTGCCTCCCTCGAATGAGCAACTCCCCTTTCTGATCGTAAATCACGCTTCCCCCGTCAAAGACCAGTTCATCCTGGCCCCCAACCAGATTGCAGTAGGCGACGATGGCTACATTGTCAGAGGCCCGCGTTGAAATCATCTTCTCACGAAAGGCGGTCTTACTGGCCTGATAAGGCGATGAGGAGATATTCACAATCAACTCTGCTCCTCCGTAGAGGGCCTGAGTTCGAATGGGATCTCCGGGATACCAGAGGTCTTCACAAATACTGATGCCGATGGGAATCGATTTAAGGGTGAAGATGAAATTCTCCTTTCCGGGTTGGAAATAACGGTACTCATCAAACACCCCGTAATTGGGAAGATAGGTTTTGGAGTAGACACTTATCAGTTCCCCATGGTGAAGAAGGGCGGCGGAATTGAAGATGTTCTCCTTTTTATCGACGAAACCTACGATGGCGGTGATGGAGGAAGTGGCCTGGCCGATTTTTTTGATGGCTTTTAAATTGGCCTCAATAAACTTCGGCATGAAGAGGAGATCCTCGGGAGGGTAGCCCGTGACGGCCAACTCGGGAAAGACGAGCAGGTCTGCTCCCATCCTCTTTCCTCTGGCGATGTAGTCGAGGATCTTCCTGGTATTGCCTTCGATATCCCCTACGGTCGTATTGATCTGACAGAGCCCAATTCTAAGTATCCGCATGTTTTACCCCTTAAAATCGCAAAGCGCATAGAGCATAGCGCAAAGCGTAGATTAAAAGCTAAAATTTTCTTTATTTGAAACTCTTAACTCATCATTTATAACTCAAAACTCATAACTCTCAACTTTCTTCCTCCGAAACCAGTATCTCTTTTTTGATATGGTACCGATCCATCTTGCCCCGGAGGGTGCTCCGATTGATTCCGAGCAGTGAGGCGGCCTGAACCTGGTTTCCATTTGTCTTTTGAAGGGCGCGAATGATCAGCCCTTTTTCTATGGCCGAGACCATATCCAGGCCTTCCTGGGCCAAAGGATTCCCTGTGAGTTCCTCAAAGAGGGAATCGACAAGATTCTCGAATGTCCTCCTGTCCCGAACCTCACCGGACTCCCGTCTCTCTTCTACTTCAAGAACGAGCTGATCGTCAAGTATCCATTCTCCCTGACACAACAACATTGCCCTTTTCAAAACATTTTCAAGTTGCCTCACATTGCCCGGCCATCCATAGGAGGAAATCTTTCCCATGGCTCCGGGGGTAATTCCAACCACTCTCTTTTTCAACTCGTGGTTGAACTTCCTCAAGAAGTAGGAGACGAGAGCGGGAATGTCCTCCTTTCTTTCCCTCAAGGGCGGAATCTTGATAGAGACCACATTGAGCCGGTAGTAGAGGTCCTCACGGAATTCCCCCTTTGCGATCGCTTCTTCCAGGTCTTTATTCGTTGCCACGATCAATCGGATATCGACCCTGATCGTTTCCCTCCCTCCCAATCTCTCAAAGTTTTTCTCCTGAAGGACCCTGAGCAGTTTGGCCTGAGTCGAGAGGGACATGTCGCCGATCTCATCGAGGAAAATAGTCCCTCCGTGGCACTGTTCCAGTTTTCCAATACGCCGGGATGAAGCGCCGGTGAAGGCACCTTTCTCGTGGCCGAAGAGCTCGCTCTCGAGAAGGGTATCCGGTATGGCGGCGCAATTGACCGGAAGAAAGAGTTGCTCAGAGCGAAGGCTGTGTTGATAGATGGCCCGCGCCATTAACTCCTTTCCCGTTCCGCTTTCACCCCTGAGAAGGACCGTGACATCGCTGGGAGCCACCTGTCCGATGACTTTGTAAATCTCCTGCATCCTGGGAGAAGACCCGATGATCTGTTCCTCCTCTTTCCGTTGATCCGGTTCGAAAGCATAGGAGACCCCATCCTTCATCAGTTTCCTCAGGGCGATCGCCTTTTGCACCAGCTCTTTCATCTGCGGAATCGGGAAAGGTTTCAGGATGTAATCGAAAGCCCCATATTTCATCGCTTCAATCGCGGTCTCGGTGGTGCCATAGGCTGTCATCAGAATGACGAGGGATTTGGGATCGATCAACTTTATCTCCTTCAACACCTCGATTCCACTTCGGCCCGGCATCTTGATATCCATGAGGATGAGGTCGGGGAGTGATTCTTTCAACCGTGACAGCGCTTCATCCCCATTCTGGGCGGTGAGGACGGAGAAGTTCTCCTCTAACATCCTCTTCAGGGAGTAGCGGATCGATTTGTCATCGTCAACGACCAGGATCGTCTGCATGTTACCTCTTTCGTAATACGATGAACGTTAAACGATAAACGATGAACTGTTCATCGTCCATGGTTCAACGTTCATAGTGGATTGGAAGCCAAACCGTAAAAAGCGTTCCCATCCCCGGTGAGCTTTCCACCTCGATCTTTCCATGATGCTGGTCGATGATGCGATGGGTGATGGAGAGACCGAGGCCAATTCCTCCTTCTTTTGTGGAGAAGAAGGGGTCGAAGAGTTTATCGATGTCTTCTCCGGAGATTCCCATGCCGGAGTCCTGGATGGAGAGATGGATCCATTGACCCTCTTCCGAATTTCTCCCCTTCAGGGTCAATAGACCGCCCTCCGGCATGGCCTGAATGGCATTGAGCAAAAGGTTGAGCATCGCCTGTTTCATCTGCTCAGGGTCGATCAGGATCATGGGCAGGGCTTGGAACTCCCTTTCAACAGCGATGCGTTGTTTCTCGGCCTGAAGCCTGAGCAATTGAAGAGTCTCTTCGACAATGGAGAGGACGTCGGTTTTTTCAAAGAAAGGGGGGGCAGGTTTTGCGAACCGGAGGAACTGGTCGACAATCTCATTCATCCGATGGATTTCCTCTTCGATGACTTTCAGGTCTTCCTGCTGAGAATTTTCAGATGGCAGTCTCTCCCTCAAAGAATGGATGAGGATGTTAATGCTGGTCAGAGGATTTCGGATTTCATGAGCAATTCCTGCGGCTAATTGACCCAGGGCCGCCAATTTCTCGGACCGGATCAGCTGAGCCTCTGTTTTTCTGAGATCGGCCGTCGTCTTTTGAATCTTCTCTTCCATCTGCCGGCTGAAATTCTTGAGCTCCTGATACATGGAGGCATTCTGAATGGCCAGGCCTGCCTGTTGAGCAAACGTCATGACCGAATCGAGCGTCTCCTTCGTCAACCTTCTTCCGGGTTCGGTGTGGTCTGCGGCAATCGCTCCCAGGACCCTTTCCTTCGTGAAGAGGGGGATGACCACAAGAGAGTGAAGATTGAATTTCTCTTTCAGGACGGGGTTGACCCTTGGGTCCATCCTGGCATCGGGGATGATATAGGGTTTCTTTTCCATTACGGATCTGGATACAATGCTTGCTTCAGGATCTAAGGGAAGCTCGATCCCCTTGATCTTCTCCACATCGACTCCCACAGCCATTTTGCATTCGAGGAGATCCCTCTTTTCGTTGACCAGATAGAGCCGTGCCCGGTCGAATCCGATATTCTTGATCACCCCTTCCAATACGAGCCTGAGGATTTCGTCGATATCGAGCGTTTCCATCAGGCCGGAGTTTTCAATGCAGATCGCGGCCTGATTGGCCACGGTTGAGAGCATTTCCTCTTCGGACTTCGAAAAGGTCCGGGGATAGGAGGTGTAACAGTTGATCACGCCGATCACTTTTTCCTTGATGCACATCGGCACGCTGAGCATGGAGACCAGCCCTTCTCTCCTTGCCAGTTCCTTCTCTTTATAAAGAGGCTCTTTGAGGACATCGACAATAGCCATTGGCTGATTATGGAGGGCGACATGACCCACTACCCCCTCTCCGAGCCCCAGGCTTCTCTCTTTCAGATATTCCTCGCTGATGCTCTGGGTGGCCTTGAGTTTAAGTTTTTGTTCTCTTTCATCGAGGATCCAGAGAGAACAGATCTTCGAATCCATCACATTAGCCGTCACCGTCACAATCAGGCGAAGCACGTCCTCAAGGTAGAGGCCGGAAGTGATCGCCTTGCTGATTTCCAGAAGGGCGTTGATCTCCCTCGCATCAGAAGTCATTTTCGTCTCCGGCAAACGTTTTTTCCTCCTTCTTATTACCACAGCGACACTTACGGGAATAACTTTGTATTACCAACAGAAAGAATAACCCCCCTGGACGTCATACCTGCGAAAGCAGGTATCCAGTATTTTGTGTGGTTCTCTGTCGTTGCGACTCGAAACCGGGCTTTCGCGGGGATAAGCCTGGATTCCCGTTTTCACGGGAATGACGGAAAAAGTGGCTGTAGGATTATCATATACGAAAACAGTCTTTTTGCAAAACAAAAAAAGGAGATATCAAATCCCTCCTGATATCCCCTTTTAAAAGTGGCGCAACGTTAAAGTTTCTTTCGTATCTTAAACCCAGCCCCTCAGCTTGCAGGCCTCCGCCACACGGGCCACAGAAACGAGGTAGGCGGCCTGTCTCATATTGACCTTCTCCCTTAAATACATCTGGTAAACCCCATGAAAACCCCGGGTCATCTTTTCATCCAACCTTTGGTGGATCTCCTCAAGGGGCCAATAAAAGTTGTAAGTATTCTGAACCTGCTCAAAATAGGATACCGTCACCCCCCCCGCATTGGCGAGGAAATCGGGAAGAACAAAGACATTATTCTGATGGAGGATATCATCGGCTTCGGGTGTCATTGGTCCGTTGGCCAGCTCACAAGAAATCTTGCACTTGATCCGATCTGCGTTTGCCGCTGTGATCACATTTTCAAGGGCGGATGGAAAAAGAACAGTGACATCCAGTTCGAGGAGCTCTTCGTTGGTAATGCTCTCGGCTCCCGGGAATCCATGGAGGCTGCCGGACTTAAGCTTATAATCCACCACCTGTTTCGGATCTATCCCTTTCGCGTTATAAATTCCTCCTCTGGAATCAGAAGCGGCAACCAGTTTGAGTCCGAGAATTTCACTGCCCAACAGAGCGGCGTATTGGCCGGCATTGCCAAAGCCCTGTATCGCCATGGTTTTGCCCCGAAGATCGATGTTTAGTTGTTTGGCGGCTTCACGCGTGACATAGACACCGCCCCGCGCCGTCGCATCTCCCCGGCCCTCTGATCCTCCGAGGGGAATCGGTTTCCCCGTGATGACACCGGGATGATGATGCCCAACCATCGTTTCGTACTCGTCCATCATCCAGGCCATAATCTGAGGAGTCGTATAAACATCCGGAGCGGGCACGTCTTTCGAAACCGATATCGTCCAGGCGATGGCCCGAATATAGGCGCGAGCCAGCCGCTGCTTCTCAGCCTCTGACATCGATTTCGGATTGCAGGTGACCCCTCCCTTTC
>VGRU01000128.1 GCA_016875255.1 Deltaproteobacteria bacterium | reverse complement strand
GATGAAAAAAATCTTTCCCATCTTTATTGTCGTTCTGTTATTTCTGAACGGTTGTGCCAGTAGGCAACCCCCCCCTCCTCCCAAAGATAAGGTCAAAACGGAGTTCCTTCTGGTTGGTCACAGATCTCCAACCGGTCAACCCGATTCCTCTGAAGAGGCTCTGGAGAAGAAGAAGGAGATCTATTATTCCCTCAAGAATTTAAGCGGCCAGAACCACATCGTGGTCATCTACGATGCTTCGGGCAGCATGAAAGAGAGGCTCGGAGGGAAAGAGCAGAAGAGGTTTGAGGCAGCTTACGAAGGACTAAAACAGATCGTGTCGCTCTTCAGGCCCAAGGACGATGTCAGGCTCGTCGTCTTCGGCAGTAAAAAGCTCTCCGGGTTGACCTCTGAGGGCGTCATCATCCGGAGGGATTATGTCAGGGCCATGGAAGCCTGCGCCGATGTGGAGCTGATTTACAGCTCTCCGAAGGAAGGGTTCGACCCAAAAGACATTCTCAAGGCTATCCAATTCCTCGGATCGGAAAAAGCCTATATCGGAGACACTCCCATCGGTTATAGCGTTCTGAAGGCTCACGGCCTTCTCAAGGGGTTGCCCAACGCCACGGCCATCCTGATCACGGATGGAGAGGAGACAGGGCCTTTATTGGCTCAAAATATCTCTAAAGATAAGGCATGGGAGCAGAGGCTCAAAAGAGAGTATCCCAACTTCGATGACCTGACCGTCTCGGCATTTGATTCCATAAAAAAGCTGGTGGATGAAAAGATCCATTTCAGCCCGATTCTCTACGGCCTTCGGGGCCCGGATGATAAAGAGGGTAAAAAGATCAGGGATTTTTATCATAAGCTCGCAACGGCAAGCGGAAGCGTCTATCTCGAGGCCACCTCTCCCCATGAGCTCTTGAGCGCCTTTATGGATGCTGAAATCATGTCTTTCACCTATGGCCTCTATTCAACCGAACCCGATAAAAAGGGACAAGTGGTGGCCAAAGGAAAAGTAGGGATTCCTCTGACGATCGAAGAGGGAAAATACCTTCTCAGAACGGATACCGAAAAACCTTTTGAGCAGGAGGTCGAATTAAAGCCCCGGGTAAAGAATGTCTATTCTTTTAATATAAATAAAGATGGCAAGATGAGTCTGATGGCAGTGGAGCATCATCCGTAAAGGTCATGAGAATCTATAACCCCCCCCTCACCCCCCCTTTAGAAAAGAGGGGGGAGTTATTTGAAAGGACAAACAAATGAAAACCATATGGTTGACTTCTATGATGGACTCGGAAGAGAAGGTGAAAAACCTCATCGCTCAACTTAAAACCTATGGTCTTGATGTGAAGGGACATTTCTGGGAGGATGAGATCAGCAAGATGGCGTGGGCCAAGCCACGGGAGGAGTTGATCAAACCAGAAACCTCACTCTGGCTCATTCTGGCATCGAGTGAGAATTTGAAAAGCCCTTCCATCCGGTATGGCCTCTCGCTTCTGACCCTCACCATTCAGGCAATAAAAGGGATCTCTTTCCCCATCCTCTTTCTCATCGCTGAAGGAGAGATCCCCCCTGCTGAAACCCTTCCCACGCCATTAAAAGGTTGCGATCTTTTATCCATGACCGATCCCAGCATGGCGGCCAAACTGGTGGTCAAGGTGAATACGCCTGCGAAGGAGATTGTCCCGGAGTACCGTCTCGACACTTATGGAAATCCCCACATCGGGCAATGGATCGAAGTGGGGCCGTGCAACCGTTCCTGGCCGGGTGCGATGTTTGGAGTGTCAGGCGCTGAGATCGCCTTCCATGCGGTCGGCCCTAAAGGAAGCCTTCCCACACAATCGAGCCTTCGCTATCCGTTAAAGGGGATGAAATTGAATTTAGGCGGGAAGGAATATACGGCCTGGGCCGCTCAGAACGAGATGAACGCTGATACCTCTTACTTCGTCAAGCTGGAGGGGTTTCCGGAATCCATCCTCTTCGGCCCCTATGCCACAGAAAAAGAGGCCGATGTTTTCGTCGTTCAATTAAAGTGATGGATGGTTGTCCGGATGACCGTGAAGAAGGTGCAACCCTTAAAGAGATTTCTGAAAAAGGCCAGAAATCTCTGTAATCTCAGTAATCATCTTTTGAAATCCCTGCCTGCGGTAGGCAGGTGTGAAATCAGAGAGCCAAAGATAGTTTTTCAGAGCTCTCTTAAATACGTTTGACAGCTTACTGAATATTTAATATAATTCCATCTGTTTCAAACCTTTCCTTCTAAGGGATAGAAGTTATGGCTGATTTGGGACCGACACGCTTTGGGAAATATCTCCTTTTAGAAAAGCTGGCTGTTGGAGGGATGGCCCAGCTCTACCGGGCCAAGATCACGGGTATCCAGGGCTTCGAGAAGCTGATTGCCGTCAAGACCATCCTCCCCCACCTGGCTAATGAAAAAGAACTTCTGACCTCCTTCATTGACGAGGCCAAGCTGGCAGCCCTGCTCCACCACCAGAACATCGTTCAGATCTACGACTTCGGACCCATGGAGGACTCCTATTTTATTGCCATGGAATATCTCTTCGGAAAAGACCTCCGTCACATCTTCAGTAAGTCGCAGGAAAAGAGGAAACCCATCAGTAACGAACTTGCCCTCTATGTCATCTCTCGAATCTGTTCAGGCCTTGACTATGCCCACAACCTGAAAGATTATCAGGGAAAGTCTCTCAACATCATCCATCGGGACATCAGCCCTCAAAATATCTTCGTCACATACGAGGGAGAAGTAAAGATTGTCGATTTCGGCATTGCAAAGGCTGCCAGCCAGAGCACCATTACCCAATTGGGCATGATTAAGGGAAAGATTTCCTACATGTCTCCTGAGCAGGCTTCCGGGCAACCGATTGATCATCGCTCCGATCTATTTTCGACAGGAATCCTTCTATATGAAATGGTCACCCATAAACGGATGTTCACAGGGGCGGATACCATGCAGATCCTCGCAAAGGTCAGCAAGGCTGAATTCGAACCTCCGGAAGTCGCCCGCAGTGGTCTGCCCCCCATGATCTATCAGGTCATCAACAGGAGTCTCACAAAAGATCGTGATCAACGTTATCAGTCCTGTGGCGAAATGTTGGCCGACATCGAGGAGTGTATGGTCGCGCTCTCATTGCGACCTTCTGCCCGGGGACTCTCTCAGTATATGAAGGACCTTTTTGAGGAAGAGATCGCTGCCGAATCGCGGACGATGCAGGATTTACCGATCAATGACGTGACATACCCGCCTGCCGTTGAGAAAGAAGAGAGACTTGATCGAGAAGTTCAGGAAAAACCAGACACCCTACCGAAAGCAATAGAACAGGAAGTGAAAAAGAAGCGAGGCGTCTTCTATGGAGTGGCCGCAATTGTCCTGATCGCATTCATTGTCGTTTTTGCGTTTTGGTATAAGGAAAGGCCCGTCACAACACCAACAAAAGAAGCAGCCGTCAAATCCGTTCAACCTGCTGTCCCGGACCCATCTGTAAAAACGGCTCCAGGTAAGGAATCTCCAACGGTGGCAAAAGCCAAGGAAAAAGGTCCAGCCCCCGATGCGGAGGCAAAAGCGCTGAGCGACCAGGCCGCTGGGATGATGGAGAAAAATCCAGAGGAGGCAAAATCGTTATTACTCAAAGCCATTCAGTTAGACCCTGCAAGCCTACAGGGTCACTTCCAGCTGGGCTCGGTCTATATGAAATTGAAGGACTATCCCAGAGCGATTGAGATGTTTCAAAAGGTTGGGGAGCTCGACCCAAAGTATGCTGCCGCGTTTTTTAACCTTGGCTATCTTTACGCAATAAAAAAGGAGTATCCAAAATCCGAAGAAATGTACGACCGCGTCGTGATATTGGCCCCTTCCTATCTTGACGAAGCCCTCTTCAATCTTGGAATGGTCCAAGAGAAACAGGGAAAAAGAAAACAGAGCATTGAAAACCTTGAACGAGCGCTTTCCGTCAATCCCAATAATGAGATGGCGAAAAAACTTCTTGAAAAATTAAAAAGAAAATCTTAAGGGGAACATCTATGAAGAACCATCGCTATCCGAAAGTCTGCTGGTGGATCATTGTCCTCTTTCTTTTCATGACCCTCCATGCTTGTAAATCCGCTGCCCCCAAGCCAGCGCCAGCCCCCCCTGAACCTCCCGCCGCTCCCTCCGAGCCGGCGCCCGCTCCTCGAAGGCCCTCGCCCCCCCCTACCAAGCCTGCTCCTCCACCGAAGGAAGCAGCCCCCCTGCCTTCAGAAAAGCCTCTCCCGGAAGAGACCTATTACACCCACACGGTGAAGTATAGTGGTGAGACAATATCGATCATTGCTGCCTGGTACACAGGTGATCTTGATAACTGGAAGGTCCTGGCGGAGGTCATGACCAAGAACAATCCGGGTGTCGATATCAAACGGATTTATGTAGGGAATAAAATTCTCATACCGGAAAGCCTGTTGAAGACTCGGGATTCGATGCCAAAAGAGTTTGTCGATAGCTTTTACAAGACATCAAAACCGGAGAAGGTTGCGCCCAAACCCGTTCCGCCTCAGGCCGAGGAGGAACCTAAGCTTTTTGGCCCTAAAGAATTGCCCAAAAAGTAACTTCTCAAGAACAAAGTATTTCAAAAATCGGTATAGACCCAAAGCTTCATTATGAAATTTCAGGACAAGCTGTTATCTTTTAAAGGTGAAGAAAATCGGCCTCTTCCTCAAACTTCCCTTTTTATTAAATTATCTGCTTTCGCAATCCTTCTGATCCTCATCGTTTCCTCCCTGTGGACTCTGATTTTTATTAAACGGGAGAAGGACATTCTCTATCGGGATAAAGTGAACTCAGGGAAAATGGTCCTGACCCATTTCGCAAGCAAAGCGGCCCTTCCCCTGATGGAAGAGGATATGATTGCTTTGAACACTCTTGTGAAAGAAGCAAGGGAGGTAGAAGGAGTTCTTTACGCAATGATTCTTGACAGTACTCTTTTCATCAAAGCCCATACCGATCCGGCAAAAATCGGAGCCTTTCTGAAAGAATTTGAAAACATCGAAAATCTGATAACAACAGAAGCGGTGACCACCCTGACGTATCGCCTTCCTTCTGGAACGCGCGTTTTGAATCTGTCCAAGCCCATCGCGTTTATGAATAAGAAGATTGGATCTGTCTCTGTAGGATTAAACCTTGATTTTGTCAATCATGAAATTAAAAAAGAAATGCTTAAGTTAATCAAAAAAGTCTTATGGATCAGTGTGACGATGTTGATCGCGGGAATCGGAGCGGCATTTTTTCTCACGAAGTGGGTGGACCCTTCCGAGAAGCAGGGCAAGGCCCTTTTCCCTGAAGCCATCAGAAATCAGGTCGCTGTCCTTTACACGGGGATCCGGGAGTTTAAAACCTATGCGGGATCGAGGAACCCGGAAGGGGTTTTCCAGGACTTGAGTGAATATTTCTCTATCGCCACAAAAGTTGTTTTGGACCATGGGGGCTATGTTATCAGGGTCGCAGGAGATACAGTGGTCGGCATTTTTCAAAGTTCCCCTCTGAAGGAAGACCACATCCACAGGGCTGTCAGGGGTGCCGTGGCCATACAAAAAGCTTTAGAATTCGAAAAGCAACAGGGGAGTGAAAACCCACTCCTGGGTAAGGTGGGCATTGGAATCAGTTCAGGAGTAGTGCTGTACGGCGATATCGGTTCTCACGCAGGAAAGAAGAATAATTATATCGGCGAGAGTTTCAAGGTGGCTTCCTCCCTTTATGCTTTAGCTGGCCCGGGAGAAATTGTCATCAGCAAAGAGGTATACAAATCCATTGAACATTCCGTTGCCGTTGACCCCTTACCGCCTCGAGAAATGACACAGCGGACGGAAGCATGGGAAAGCTTCCGTTTGCGCAATATTGTGGAAAGAGAGCCCCATGTTTAAAAAGTTCCTTTTATCCTGTCTGTGTCTGATAGGGGTGGGACTTTTGATGGTCGGCTGCGCAACGATTCCAACCCGTCCTGAGCCTGAACCCTTACCCCACCCTTCTCCTGAACCGATGCGCCCTCCCTTGACTCCCCTGAATGTGCGAATCTTCCCTGATTTCGTCGCCCTGATTGCCCAGCCAGGAGAAACGCTCTCTTCTCTTGCATCGAAATACTTGAACGACTCTTCTATGGATTGGTTTATCGCTGAGTTTAATGAGATCGCCTCCTTAACTCCAGGGCAGGAGGTGATCATTCCTCTCATGGCTTACGGGAAAGGCGGTCTGTTTTTAAAAGGCTATCAAACGGTCCCGATTATTGCCTACCACAAATTTTCGAAAGACAAGGCCGACATCCTGACGGTAACGGAGAGCGCGTTTGCGGAACAGATGAAATTCTTAAAAGAGAATGGATATCGGGTGATCACCCTCGATGAATTTTTCGACTTCCTCGATTTTAAGCGCCCTCTCCCCAAGAAATCGGTGGTGATCACCATTGATGACAATTGGTATTCCACTTATGAAATCGCCTTCCCCATATTGAAGCAGTATGGGTATCCGGCCACCTTGTTTGTCTACACGGATCTCATTCTTCCGGGACGAAAGACGTTAAATTGGGATCTTCTCATCCAAATGTCCAAAAACGGCATTGACATACAAGGCCATACGAAAAGCCATAGAAACCTGAACAAACGAGATGGGCAAGAATCTTTCAGGGAGTATTTCGAAGCCGTTAAAAAAGAATTGACGGAATCGGCTGAAATCCTTCGAAAGCGACTCAATAAAGACGTGAAATATTTAGCCTACCCCTATGGTGAAACCAATCCCCTCATTATTGCCCTCCTGATGAAACTGGGCTACCGAGGGGCATTCACGGTGGAAAGAGACAGTAACCCTTTTTTTATAAATCCTTATAGGATAAACCGCTCCATGATTTATGGCACCTTCAATTTAAGAGAGTTTGAAAATAATCTGAATCATTTTAATGATAAGATGGTCCGTTGAAAGGTGAAACCTTTGTGGCTTAAACCCCATTTCTTATGCATCGTAATCCTCCTGTCCTTTGGGTGTGCTGTTCAACGCTCTGTTGATAAAACCTCCTTGGGGGAAAATTATCCCCCTCCGGCGCCTTCGTTCCGTCAAGAGACGGCCTTAGAAAAAGACCCCTTTCAAGGCTTTCCTGAAAAATATTATTTGGAAGCGATCAAGTTGGAGAGGAGTGGAGAATTCCCCAAGACCCTTTTTTATTGGAGAGTGGTGCAGAGTTTCACTTCCAATGATCAAGAGGCTTCCGAGAAAGCACTATTGTGGGAGACCCGGATTCTAAGGGAGGCAGAAAACCATTTTTTAAAAGGGTTAGAACACTTCAAACAGAATTCAGTCCAAGAGGCGCGCAAAGAATTCCTCATCGCCCTCGCTTATAACCCCGAACACAATCAGGCCCTGGATTATCTAAAACATAAATTAAATGAGCCCGTCTGGACAATGTATGAAGTCAAAAAAGGCGACACCATGAGAAAAATCTCTCAGGAGATTTATAAAGATCCCGAAAAGGAATTCCTGATCGCGTATTTCAATAATCTGGATAGCCGGAACCCATTAAGACCTGGAATGGCTCTCAAAATTCCTATCCTCGCCCCAGCAGGGATGCCCAAGAAGGTTCCCCCTGAAGAGATGCCTCCTAAGACCCCTGTCCCATCAAAACCCCTCAAACTGGATGCAGCGTTACAAGAACAATCTGATGTCCATTACGCAAAGGGAATTAAATATTTCCTTTCTGAAGAGCTGGAGAAGGCCATTGAACAATGGGAAGAGACGTTACGAATAAACCCAAACCATCCAAACGCAAAGAGAGATCTCCAAAGGGCTCGCAACTTGCTGAAGAATTTGAGGAAGCTACCCTGATACCGACTCCCATAAATTCGTCATTGACACCCGAGCCTGTTTTTTCTATATTTTTCCCAAGCCAATAAGAAATGAAGGAGATGCCTGATGAACAAAATAGAGGAGGATACCATGGAAACCGAGCATCTTGAAAAGCGTTTTGGGGTTTTGTCTGTGGAAAAAGGATTTGTCACTGCAGATCATGTCATTGAGGCATTGAGAGCTCAGGTGATCGAGGATATACAAAAAGGGAAGCACAGACTGATTGGTCGAATATTTTTGGAGCAGGGATTGATGACCATCTCTCAGATAGACGAAGTGCTTGCATCCATAGGAAAAGGTCTGCCTTTATTCAAAGAGCATTGAAAATCCCCCTGATCATCCATCTTGTC
This sequence comes from Deltaproteobacteria bacterium, assembly GCA_016875255.1. The sequence goes on along the minus strand of VGRU01000128.1, from coordinate 1,706 downwards.
TCCGAAACCGCCCTCATTCAACCAGGCCATTTCTTGAGGAAGTGGATCCGCTCCTTCTCACCAGTTCAATTCAAATTCCACTTTTTCTTGGGAAGGTAACATCTGCCGGGAGGGTTCGACGACCATCTTAACGACGATGGGTTGTCCGCTTTTGGGTCTGTTTACGGAAATTTCGAGAGCATTCGGAATGAGAGCGCCCGATCTTTCCCAAAATAAGGAGGAGGCTTTCTTTAAATTCTGTTCGAGGAGGCCGGGTTTAAGATCTTTTTCAAAATGATCCTTACACCAGAAGAGGAAATGGGTGATCCTCGAAAGGAAGAGCTGGTAGCTCAGGGAACTGCCCCCTGCGGTCGTCTCTCTGGGAATGAAGGCAGTATCTTTATTCAGGGGTGAAACCAGAGGCAGGATGCCCCCCCGGATGAACTGATCGATTCTCTCCTCGCTGAAATTCGTCTCCGTAGGAATCCCCCGATTGCCCTCGATCATATGAAGGGCAAGATTGCTCAACCGGATGTTCTGCCATTCCGTAAATCTTGTCGGCCAACCGGTTTTAAGAAGACTTTGAAGGATGAGACTTCCGGCGGCCCAGACCGGAGAAATCCAGAGGTTCTCCGATTCGTCGAAATGAATGGATCTGGGTCTATTATCCGGCCCGTATGGATAACGGATTAAGAATCGATTGCAGGTGACGGCTATCCATTTTGAAGATGAGGACTCTTTTAAACGACGCCATTTGGCAAAGGCGGGCTCATCAAAATAATGGGGCAGGAAGGGAAGCCTTCCGAAATCCTTCCATTGATCAAGATAGAAAAATCTCGGAGTGACCCAGCAGAGCGTGGGAACAAGCAAGGTCTCCGAAAAGAGCGCCGCCTTTTCAAGGAGTTCGAGGCATCTCGGAGAGTTATCGAAAGGAAGATCGAGGAGGACCAGGGAGGGAAGTTCATCGATGAGAGAGACGGTCAGATGATCCAGCGTCTCTTCAAGTGCATCGAAGGAAACAGGAACGATTTCGAAAATAATGTCTTTGTCGGCTCCTGCCTGTTTCATAAGAAATTGAAGCCCCTGCCAGGTCGATTCCAGAGCTCTAAAATCAGGATCCGAAAAGACCTGTCTCAGGATTTGCTGAAGGACAAGGTCGATCTGGGGAACAAAGGCCTGGCGCTCCGGAGGAGAAGCCGGGCCTTCTCCCGGCATGGCGACCATCTTCAACAGGCGATCCACAGAACTTGAAACTTCCTCCCTTGCCTTTGTGGATTCAAATCTGATCTCCACGGGAAGACCCGGCCACTCCTTTAGCCGTTGATAAATCTCTTCCTCTCCAAGACCTCTGGTCTTCGACTCCTCAGCAAATCTTCTCGCCTCTAAAAGGTTTTTCAGGGATGGATGGTTCTCGATGAGGGAGTCGGGATGGAAGTCTTTAAACCTTTTTAAGTCGAGGGACAAGTGATCCCATCGGCAGAGATTCTGTGGGAGAGAGATGGAGAGTGAGAGGTTGAGCTTCTCTATGACCTGATCCGGATGATTCTGATCAACCCGAATCGGCTCCCGAAGATAATCCTTTTTCTCCTGGAGCGTAAACGGTCCTAAGGCCAATACCTTAAAAGGCAATGAGGGACTCTGCATGGCGACCTCCTGTGGAGGATGGGTAGGTTTATCTCTTTCAGGATTTAAATATCTTCTTAAATTTAGAAGAAATGGATTTTTTT
>VGRU01000127.1 GCA_016875255.1 Deltaproteobacteria bacterium | reverse complement strand
ATATGACAGTATCCAATTTCAATCCCCGCAAAGTGAGCCTCCCAGATGACCCTCGGATCACCGGTTTCTTTGAATTCTTTCGCGAGAAAAGGAAGAGGCCTATCCCAGCTCCAGGCATCAATACCCACAACCCGCACTCCTTTTTCTGTCAGAAAGAGAGTGCTTTCCCGGGTTCCTGGCGATAAGACAACAAAAAAATTAACGCGGTTGGAAGCATTGATAATTGAGTGATGTGGGCTATAATTAAAGTCTGTTTATAAACTAAAGGCTTTCAAAAAGGTCGTCATTCCGGCCCCGTTCTGCAACGGGGTAAACTCCAGCCGGAATCCAGTAATTTCAAAACCTTCTGGATGCCGGATCAAGTCCGGCATGACGGGGAAAGGGCATTTATAAACAGGCTATAATTAATTGAACGAAAAAGTTTGGGAGGGATTATGTTATCAGGAAAGATGGATCGGCGGAAATTCATTAAAAACTTATCTGCAACGGTTTTAGGAGTTGCGGCCACTCCTTTGCTGGAAACGGCCTCTCTTGGAAAATCAGAACAGGGGGCGAAGGTTGAGCACAGAACTCTTGGTAAGACCGGATTGAAGGTGACGTCTGTGTCCATGGGGGTGATGAACTGTAGCGATCCCGCCGTGCTCCACAGGGCCTTTGAGCTTGGCATCAATTTCTATGACACAGCAGACTGCTACATGGGAGGACGAAATGAGGAGATGGTGGGAAAAGTCTTCGAAGGAAAACGGCAGCAGGTCCTTATCCAGACAAAAGTTCATGACGGCGATGAAAAGAAGATGAGGGCCTCTGTGGAGAGAAGCCTGCGCAGGCTTCGGACGGACTATATCGACGTTCTCATCTGGCATAATTTTAATTCAACAAAAGAAGTATCCGATCCGAAACTTTTCGAATTCATGACGAAGATGAAAAAAGAGGGAAAGGCACGATTCACCGGCTTTTCGTCCCACAGCGGTATGGCTTCCCTTTTGAACGAGGCATCGAAATCGAACACTCATGATGTGGCGCTCGTCTCCTACAATTTTACCCATTCAAAGAGTTTGAAGGATGCGGTTGCTCTTGCCGCCAAATCAGGAATAGGGATTGTGGCCATGAAGACCCAGGCTGGAGGGTATAAGAAGGAGAAGATGGGAGGTCTCAATCCACACCAGGCGGCCCTCAAATACACGCTGATGGATCAGAATGTATCCTGCGCTGTGCCGGGAGTCACCACCATCGAAGAGATAGAGGAGTGCGCCGCCGTCATGCGGACTTTGTTGACAGAGCAGAACATCGATGAATTGAAGAAATATCATGGCTTCCTTCAGGGAAGGATCTGTACCTTTTGCGGAGGATGCAGCGGAGAATGTCCTCACGGGGTTTCCCATCAAGACCTGTTAAGAGTTGTCACATATCACGAGGGTTATGAAGAGGACCGACTCATCCGGGAGGCTTTTGAGGAAAAAGACTTGGCACAAAATGTTCAGTTCTGTTCCGATTGCTCCTCCTGTTCTGTGATCTGCAGGAGGGGTCTTGATGTGAAAGCACAGATGAGGCTGGCGCAGGCATTACTAAGGTTTTCATAGTTGAATTGATACAGGCATCGAAAAATCTCCCCTCGCCCCTCTTTGCCAAAGAGGGGTAATTCCTTCCTTAGGAAAAGGGAGGATAGGAGGGATTTTACAAATAGATGTCTTTATCATTTGAGAATATTGATAATCCCCCCTACAGGATATGTATGAAAACAATCCTCTTTTTTCTTATCTTATTTCTCTTAACCTGGGGCAGCGTGTCTGAAGGAGCGACACCTCTCCAGTCCCTCATTCCTCAGAAAGATCTGCCTGAAGGATGGATCCTGGCCGATGGCCCCCGGGTCTACACGAAGAAGACGCTCTTTGAACGGATCAATGGTCAGGCGGAGCTCTTTTTTAAGTATGGGTTTCAAAAGTCGGTCTTCGCGATTTATCAAAACCAGAAGGATAGGGAGAGTCAGATAGAGCTTGATATTTATGATATGGGAAGTGTGCTTCATGCCTTTGGAATATTCTCAAGGTTTAGAAGTGGCGACCGGGGAGGCGGCGTTGGGCTGGAATCCTTTATTGAGGATCAGTCAGGTATTTTCTATCAAGGGAAATATTTCATTATGCTCTTTGGGACAGAACGGAATCCAGACCTTTTGAGACATTGGTCTCTGCTCATTTCCAAAAACATCCCCGATCCCTCGCCTCCGCCCAGGGAGATCGGGTTTTTCCCCAAAGAAGGCCTTAACCCGGGCTCGATTCAATATTTTCCGGAGGGGGTATGGGGGCGCAAATTTTTAGGAAGAGGTTTCCAGGCGGCCTATCGGGGAAATGGACCTGTCGACACTGCAGGTCAAGGAAAGAATAGGGCTAAAGAGCCTAAACTCTTAATAGCTGTTTTTAAGAATTCTCAGGAAGCTGCCAATGCTTTAAGACAATATAGGGACGACCTTGCCAGGAATGGAAAAATTTATCAATTCAAAGCAGAAACATTGAGAGGAAAAAATACTCATCAGGGGGAGATTCTTGTGATCCAAAGAAAGTTTTACCTCCTGGGGGCAAGCGGTTTCGATGAACAAGAAGCAAGCAGCCTTCTTGGGAAATTAACTCAGAACCTGAATCTTTAATCCCCTCATCGCAGGGGATGCACGAATAAAATTTCATCAAACATTCATACGAGCGCTTTAATCCAGCGATAAAAATGTCATGCTGAATTTATTTCAGCATCTCATGAGATCCTGAAACGAGTTCAGGATGACAATAACACTGGCATAATCACAGTACTTTACGTGATTATCGCTGGATTCATACGGGTACTATACTTTTTCTTTTTCTGCTCCTCCTGATCCTCCCATTTCCCCATTCTGTTTTCCAATCGGAAGTTTAATCCGGAAGGTCGATCCCTTTCCTATTTCGCTCTCCACTTCAATATCCCCGCCATGGCTTTGAACGATTCCATAGCTGATGGCCAAGCCCAACCCCGTGCCCTTTCCGGTCTCTTTGGTTGTGAAGAAAGGCGTAAAAACTTTTAAGAGATGGTCCTTGTTCATCCCACACCCTGTATCCACGAAGGAGACTTCAATCATTTCATGATGGAGGGCTGTCTTAATCGTCAGCGTGCCGCCATTTTCACCCATCGCATCGGCGGAATTGATAATGATATTCATAAACACCTGTTGGATTTGATCTGCATCGATGAAGAGCATTGGCATGCCGGCCTTAAACTCCTTCACCATCTTGATATTCTGAAAACGGGCCTGATTTTCAACCAGGGTGAGCGTTCGGTCGATGAGGAAATGAATGTCGGACTCTTTCTTGTCAGGCTTCCTCTGTCGGGCGAAATCCAAAAGTCCCTTTACGATATTTCGACACCGGGTCGTCTGCTGGACAATGTTCTCCAGGTCTTTTTTCCATGGGTGGTTTTCATCCGTCTTCTTCAGCATCAAAGAGCTGAAGGTCAAAACGCCGGTGAGAGGATTATTGATCTCATGGGCCACTCCTGCGGCTAATTCTCCGAGGGCGGCCATCTTGCCCGCCCGGATGAGTTGATCCTGGACCTGCTGAAGCTCCTGGGTGCGTTCCTGGACGCGCTGTTCCAGGGCTTGAGTCCATCCTTCAATGGCATCACGAGAACGCTTCAGCTCTATGATCATGTGGTTAAAAGAACCGGAGAGTTCTCCAAGTTCATCGTGGGATTTTATGCGCACGGTTTGATCGAGATCGCCCTGGGCCGCTGTTTTCGTGGCGGCGAGAAGCTTATCGATGGGCCGGTTTATAAAACGTCTGAGAAGCAAACTCGACAGGAGGCTAAGCACAATCACGCTGATAACCCCGGAGAGCAGCATCCGGTTGTAAAGTTGAGCTTTTTCCTTATCAAATTCTTCAAGAGAGATCATCGTATCCAGAACTCCCAGGACATTGATGGTTTTCGGATGACAGGGATAGCAGGAGGGTTCATTGTAGATGGGATTGATGAGACCGAGGAGCCTCTGTTTTTCCGTATGATAGACCCGGGTCTTGCTGTCCGACGGAAGAAGCACCTTGGCTTCGTCTTCTCTGTGACATCCATAACAGGCCTCCGCCTTCATATCCACGACCGTTCCCACTTTAGCCCGATCCGAAGAGACGGTGATTTCCCCGGCTTTGTTGAATATCCGGACCTCCAAAATTCCCTTTCGCTGGGCCACATCATCGATGATCCGCTGGTACTCGTCTCTGCGGTCTTTGATCATCGCATAACGGATGCTCAGCCGGATGGTTTCGCTGAGGTTGAAAGCTTCCTCCTCAGTTTTTTCGATCATCTGCTGGGAAAGGGTTTTGATGTTGAGGTAGAGAAAAACCCCTTCAATGACCACCACGACGATGATCACGCTCAGAATGATCTTTGTCTTCAAGCTCCGGAAACGTATCATTCCCACCCTCTCAACTGGTAATATTCCTTCAGCATGACCTCCAGCTCTCCGGGTTGGATGTTTTTCCCTGTTCCCTGCAGGACTTCTCGGAAAAACCGGCGTGGGAGTTTATCGTCTTTCCTCGTCATCCCTTCTTGCCGGTTGAAATTCCTGGCTAAATGGATAATCCCGGAGGCGATGGCTTTCAGGCCTTTCTTTTTCAGGGCAAGGCCACAGGTTGCCCGAAGGATCTCCTCAAGGTCAGTCCAGGTGATGAGGTCCCGATAAAAACGGCAGAGGATGAGCGCGTCAAAAAGGGTCATCTTGTCTTCGTAATCGATGAAGAGACGGGCTTTTCCTCTGATCTGGTCAGGATCGATCTGTCCCGAGAGTTCCGATTTGTAGAAGGTGGCCCTCAGGTGGCAGGCTCCCCGGTCCGAAGTGGCATACGCCAGCCCCATTCCCTTCAATACCCTCGGGTCAAAACCGGCCGGCTCCAGCCCCTTCACATGGATTGCCTCATTCTCCATTCCCCAGACGGATGCGGCATGGCGAACCCCTTCGGATAGAATTTTCCCCACGCCTCTTCGATAGGCGATCTTTTTTAAAATCTCAGCGATTGTATCGGCATCTCCGTAACGGAATTTGTCTCTTATCTTCCCTTTCAGGGAGGCCTCGATGGCAAAAGCGGCCAGGTTTCCTGCTGTGATCGTATCCATTCCCAGGCGATCGCAGAGGTCGTTGAGGTAGATGATCTCCTCAATGGATTTGACCATGCAGAGCCCCCCGAAGGCATAGATGGTCTCGTATTCAGGCCCCATGATACGGAGGCCTCGGTGTCTTCCCTCCTTGACTTGCGACATCTTTCCACAGGCCATAAAGCAGTGAGGACAGGCGGAGGAGGTGACGTCACAATGCTCCATCAGGCTTTCCGCGCTGATTCCTTCCCATCCTTCGAGGGTCCCTTTGGACCAGTATTGAGTGGGAAAGGCGCCAATCGTATTCATGATGGAGACAAGCATGGGAGTCCCATACTTTTTGTAGATGTGGACAACTTCATGATCTTTGACGCGCCCCTTGAATTCTGTGGCAAGCTTTTTCAAAGAGGATGGGTCTGCTACTACACGCCGCTTTTTGCCATGGAAGGCGATTCCTTTTAACTTCTTCGATCCCATCACTGCGCCGATTCCCGCCCTTCCGAGGGAGCGCCAGCGCTCGATTTCGATCACGGCAAATTTGACGAGGTTCTCCCCGGACGGCCCGATGACCAGCGCTCGCGCATCTTTTTTACCAATGGTTTTCAGAATCGCCTCTTCCGCTTCGTAGGTATCTTTTCCCCAGAGAGGAGAAGCGGAGTGGAAAAGGACATCTTCATCACTGATCTCAAGAAAGATAGGGCGCTGCGATCTTCCTTCGATGATGATGGCGTCATAACCCGTCTGGCTGAAAGAATGGGTGATTTTCCCCCCGGAATAAGATTCCGAATAAATCCCTGTTTGAGGCGATTTGGTGAAGACGGCAAAACGGCTTGAGCCGTAAAAAGGAGTATCGGCTAATGGGCCCAGCGTGAAGATTAGATGATTTTCCGGAGAAAGAGGATCAACATGGGGCGGGTTTTCTTTCAGAAGAAAGTAAGACCCCAAACCCTTTCCACCCAGATAGGATCTAAGAACTGAGTCGGGGATAGGCTCAGCGCTCCATTTTTCCCTTGTCAGATCGATCCGGAGAAGTTGATTGAAAAATCCTTTCATCAACTTCATCTTAAAAGAAAATCGAGGATTAAATCAAGATATGATTTTTTAGTGATTTTATAGGGATGGAATCATTGAAAAAGAATCTGCGACAATTTTGTCGAGATCGTGAAAAATTTTTTAAAAAATATGAATCTTGGATAATCATTTGAAATTAAAATAGAAATCTGCAATTTGACACAAACTGCAATCGACGTCATTGTCGAGAAGACTTAATTCTTCAAAGAGAGTTTAAACTCTCTAATAAATTTTCAACCTTTTGTGTTAATTGAAGATTCAGCCTTCCCCTGAAGATGTCTGGAAGCCTGGCATTAAATTTGCTTTATTGAAGGGGAAGTTGATTTCATCGAGATTTCAATGGCAGACAAACATAAATTACTATTTATTATTCCAGCAATCCTTCTCATCCCGATCCTTCTTGGGATGACTCCCTTGAACATGGCTCATAAGTTAGCAAACGGGGGACCTTTCGCCCATGGCAAGCAAACATGCCTTAACAACCATTGCCCTTTCCATTCCATTGTATCTCAGGAGGAGCCCATTATCATAAACTTGAATTTAACTTTGTTGTATCAGGAATCAACTCCGGAATTCGATCTTCAAGTATCGTCTCTTGACTCTGTCCATTCAAATCTAATCTTCCACTCCATTCCTCTTCGCTGCTAAATCCCTATCATGAACAATACCTCCATCTAATGCAATTCGTTCCCAGGACGGAGAGACTTTCCCACTTTGTCCCTCTCCATTCAGGATAGGGAGGATAAAATGAATACTCAAAAAGCTACTATTCTTGGGAAGCATGGTTTTGCAAAAGAGGCCATTAAGAAAAATTCATCATTTCCACGAGGATTCTTCATTGCCCTCATACTCTTTTTATTAACACCATTCATTACCCAGATTTCGACCGCTCAGGATTCGCCTCCGAAAATGGACAGGCGGAACCTACAGAGAGACAATCAAAAGGTCTGCTCAGAATCACTCTTCCCGTCCCTTACCGAGGATCAAAAGAAGGAACTCGAAAACCTCCGTCGAGCTTATATGGCGGAAACCGGTCCCATAAGGACTGTTCTTTTTACTCTGAAGGTCCAATTGCGACATCTAATGATGGATTCGGGTGTTCCGCCCGGAATTCTCTTTGATCATCAAAGAAAAATTTCTGCCCTACAGGTAAAACTTGAGGAACTTACTCTGTCTTATCAGGTGAAGGCAAGGTCGGTATTTAGAAAAGAGCAACTTCAACAACTTCCTAAAGGGTGGGCGTTTGAAATAGGCTTAACACATGAGATCCCTGTTAGGGAGATTGACAGAAAGCATAAGAGAAGACTGCCATAACGAAGAAAGGAGAACATTATGGGACTTGTCGTTGCTGAGAATATCACCAAGATCTACAGTGTTGTGGCCGCGAAGGTAAGCAAAGATTACAAGGTCGGGGAGATCACTATAAGAGCATTGAGTGAGGTGAGCTTTGAGATCGAACCCGCCTCTTTTGTCTCTTTTGTCGGCCCTTCTGGAAGCGGGAAGACAACACTTCTCAATTTAATCGGATGCCTTGATAAGCCTACGGAAGGGAAATTGGAGGTTGGGGATACCGACGTCCTTCATTTGGACCGAAAGCAAAGCGCTAAGTTTCGTGGTGAAAACATAGGATTCATCTTTCAGGACTTCAACCTTATTCCAGTGCTTACGGTTTATGAAAACATCGAATACCCCCTCCTCATGGTCCAGAATGTTCCCGGAGGCGAAAGGAAAAAGCGAATTTTGGCGCTCCTGGAGGCGGTTGGGATGATTGATCAGAAGGACAAATACCCTGACCAGATTTCCGGCGGCCAGAAACAGAGGGTGGCCATCGCGAGAGCGTTGGTGACCAATCCCAAGCTGGTTCTGGCTGATGAACCGACCGCCAATCTCGATCATAAGACCGCATTCCTCGTCCTTGAGTCGATGAGAAAAATGAGGGATGAGTTTCAGACTACCTTCGTTTTTTCAACTCATGATCAGAAGATCGTAGGGGAGGCGGAGGTTATCTATAGTCTGGAAGATGGAGAGCTAGTTGGAAAACAGGCTAAAGGAGGAGCAAAAGATGCACAACCTTTTTAAGATCGCCGTGAGAAACCTCTTAAGGTACAAAAGGAGAACGCTCTTGACAGCTTCTCTCATTGGTATTGGAGTTGTCTTTGTCCTGGTTTTTGTTGCTGTCACGGGTTCATTTAAAAGCATGATGATCGGACAGATCACCGATTCGATGATGGGGCAGCTCCAGGTCCACAGGAAAGGTTACCTGGCTTCTATCGAGAATCTTCCGCTCAATCTCAACCTTAAATTTCAAGCCTATCAGAAATTGGAAGGGATTCTCAAGCAGCAGCCTGAAGTGGAAGCCTTCTCTCCCCGGATAAAATTCGGAGGGATGTTCAGCACCTTCGTGGAGACGACCAACATAAGACTCAATGGAGTCTACCCGGACCTGGAATTTAGAACGGTCCCTCTCCTTTCATCAAGGCTTACAAATGGCACTGCCAAGAGTCTTGAAAAAGGAGAGATCTGGATTCCCGAACTGATGTCGAAGAGCATGAAAGTGAAAAGTGGAGATACCGTGGTTGTTATTGCCACGAACAAGGATGGCTCGGTCAATGGAAAACAGTTCAAAGTGACGGGCGTCCTTGAAAGCGTTACAGGCCCTGGAGGCAGAGATAGTTACATCCACATTGAAGATGCCATGGAAGTCTTAAGAATGGAGGAGATGGAAATCAGTGAGATAGCGGTCCGCCTCAAGGATTTCAATAGGGTCAACACCTTCACCGCGAGGATGGAAACTCTCCTTTCAACAGAGGTGGGCAAACAGGGAAACCCCATCTTCGAGGTCCACTCATGGGAAAAGCTATCTCCTTTTTACAACATTGCGAGGATGATCGACATCATGACCTTCTTTATCAAGATCATGCTGATCGCGATCGTTTTGATCAGTATCATGAATGTGATGATTATGGCCGTTTACGAAAGGATTCGCGAGATCGGCACTGTCGCTGCCATTGGCACTCTCCCCGGAAAGATTCTTTCCATGTTTGTCGTGGAAGGGTTTTGCCTTGGAGCGGTGGGAGCCGTGGCAGGCACCCTCCTGGGTCTGATCATCATGGTCGTCCTCAACCACGCCGGGATGACCTTCAATTTCGGAAGGCAGGTCCTCGTCGTTTCGGCAACCATTGTTCCGGCTGACGTTCTGATCATCACCGGGATTGTGGTTGCCATTTCAGTGATTGCCAGCTTCCAGCCTGCTCTTAAGGCATCGAGGATGGAGCCGATCAAGGCATTGAGACACGTATAACCCCTCCTAACCTCCCCTTAATTTAAGGGGAGGCAGGGTGGGGTTAAGAAAGAGAGGTTGGTTATGAAAAAAATTCTGATTTGTTTGGTTGCTTTGCTTGTTGCTGTTCCGGTCCATGCCATTGAGGGCGCCCAGCTCCTGAAGCAGATTGACCGGAATCTTAACCCCGAGTCTTATGAGATGTACCGAAAGCTGATCAATGTGGAACCGGATGGACGGAAGAAGGAGTATACTCTCTTCTCTGTGAAAAAGGGAGTAGATAAGGTTGCAGCCCTCTTTCTTGCCCCGGCTTTTACTCCGGCCAGCGAAAAGGGAAGAAGCACCTTGAGGCTCGGGGACAATATGTGGCTTTACATTCCCAATGTGGGAAAACCCGTTCGGATCACGAGTCTTCAATCCGTCGTGGGAGGGGTTTTCAATAACGCCGATATCCTCCAGCTCGATTATGCGGCGGAATACGATGTGGAAAAGGTTGAGGAAGCAGGGAAAGAATATCTCTTGCATCTTAAGGCAAAAACGAAAACCGTTGCCTATGACAAGATCAAACTATGGGCCGACAAGGATAAGAAGTTGCCCACGAAAATTGAATG
>VGRU01000126.1 GCA_016875255.1 Deltaproteobacteria bacterium | reverse complement strand
TTTAAATTTCTGCAAGTTAGAGGAGTTGCATCAATTGATTCACGACGGAAAGATCGAACTGCTCCCCTATGAGATCGATCGACTGATGCCCACCTGGGGAAACTTTATCACCGGTCTATTTAAATATTTTGGGTGCGGAAAGAATTGACCGGGCTTTCTATTTCTATCCGATTCAAAAGGCATAATACGGAGACAGTCGGGAGTCATGGGGTATAGAGCGTTACCAGAAGTTCGCATTTTTCATCCGAAATATTTCGGAGTTTATGTTTCGTTTCAGAATCGAAGTGGAGGGTCTCCCCCTGTTTCAAATGGAACACTTTACCTCCTAACGTCAATTCCAACTCCCCCTTGTAAACGAAAATGAACTCTTCTCCCGGATGCTTATATTCCACCATTTTATGGGCCTCTCTGGGTTCAATCGTAACCAGGAAGGCCCGAAGGTGCTTATCCGCTCCCCCCGGGGTCAGGGTTCGATAAGAATAATTCTGCGTCCGCTTTACAAACCCTTCCTGCCTCTTTCCTTCGATTTGAACCTTTTCCTGCTCGGTCAGAAAGTGACTCGGATCAATTTGGAGGGCCTGTGAGAGCTGCAACAGAAAGGAGACCGGAGGGGTCAAACCATCTGCTTCTATTTCCTCGATAAACTCCGGGGGATGACCGGTTTTTTCGGCCAGATCCATAACGCTCATCTTGTGGTCTTCCCTCAATTTTCTGATCCGCTGGCCGAAGGTGACTGACCTCTGGTCCCTTCCGTTCCTGACCTGGATCCGATAGAGGTCGGTAATCTCCCGGAAGAGATGATGTTTCACCTCCGTAATAAAAGCGGGCAGAAAGGTGTGCGTGTCGGCCACCACTCCGATACTGGCCATCTTGAAGATGGGTGCATGGGAGTCACGGTTGACTGCCACAATCGTCCCCGTCCCCTGAATGGCTGCCGTATATTGGACCGCGCCCGAGGTGCCGCACGTGATCAACAACTCCGGCTTGACCGACTTGCCTGTCTGACCAATTAACTGCTCATGTGACGTCCAATGGGCGTCCACGGCAGGCCGGGTGGCCCCCAACTCTCCTCCCAGAAGCATGGCCAGCTCTCTGAGGTAATTGAACCCTTCTATGTTTTTCACTCCCCGGCCCCCGGCAATCACGATTTTTGCCTCTTCCAACTTAACCGTCGGATGGGGTTCATAAACAGAGGAGAGTAGATTGATTTTGGTTGAAACGTCACTGAGCTTCCGTTCCACCTTCACAATCTCTCCATGCTCGTTTTGATCATACGGGCGTTCGAAAAAAGTTCCAGCGCTGAGGGTGGCCATGTAAGGCCGGGCTTTACTCCAAGCGATCCGGGCTAAATAATTTCCTCCGAAAGCGGGACTCGAAGCGATCAATCTCTCTTTTGGCTCATCCCAATCCAGAGAGACACAATCAGCACTGAGCCCGACTCCGAGTCGTTTGGCGACCCTCGCTGCCAGTTCCAGTCCGAAGTCGGAAGCTCCTAGAAGAAAAATCTCCGGCCGGTGCTCCTGAATCAGATCACCGATGAGGTCTGTAAATAAATCGATTCGATAGAATGCTAATGTCGGGTCATCCACCAGGAGGATGCGCTGAGCGCCGCGGGCAACATATTCTCGGGCGACTTCCCCCAACTGATGCCCCAAAAGGATTGCCGTAACTCTCCCTTGATCACCCGCAAGCGTCCGGGCCTTCCCAAGAGCTTGAAGGGTCAAGCGGTCCTGGGGAAAGCGGCGATGGTCTCCAAATACCCAGATCTCTAAACCTTTCTTCATGGCTCGATTCTAAGACACCAAATTCTTCTCCGTTAATTTTTTAATGAGTGACCGGGCTTGTTCCCTGGGGTCCCCCTCGACAAAGACACAGGTTTTTTGCTGAGGGAGTGGGATCAACTCTTCCACCCAGGTGCAGGACCCCTGACTCCCAACCTTTTGTGGATCGGCATTTAAATCCTCCAGATTCCAGCGCTCGATGCGATATCGGGTGAAAGCATCCTGAATTTCGTTTAAACTCGGAGTCCGTATTTTGACTTTGGAGGAAACCATAAAGAGGGCGGGGGTGGACACTTCTATCATTTCTCTATACCCATCGGAGACCCGTTCGGCTTGAAATAGACTCTCCCTCTCCTTAAGACTCTCCACACCGGACACATGAGGAATACCCAGTTCCTCAGCCAGTTGCGGCCCTACCTGTGCGGTCCCGCTATCGGTTGTCCTTAAACCACAAAGGATCAGGTCATAATGGCCGATTTTCCGGATGGCCATCCCGAGTACATAGGAGGTGGCCAGAGTATCGCTGTTGGCAAAACGTGGGTCGGTCAGGAGCACAGCCCCATCAGCTCCGAAGGCCAGGGCCTCCCACAGGACCTCCTCGCTGATCTCGGGCCCCATCGTGAGAACCGTCACTGAGCCGCCATACTCCTTTTTAAGCCTCACCCCCATCTCAAGAGCGAACAGATCGAAAGGATTGATTCGTGACATATCGGAGGAGCGCACAAGGCGGTGGGTGCGGGGATCGAATTTCACCTGATCTCCCGCGACCACCTGTTTGATGCATACGATGATATTCATTCCATCTCCAAAAAAACCTATTTGAAATGCTCTTCATTCCTAAATTCAGATCTGGGATTCAGAACTTAAGAGGCGTTTCAGTCTTCCTCCCGTTTCAGTAATTCCCGGGCGATCACGATTTGTTGAATTTCATTCGTTCCCTCGTAAATCTCTGTCGCACGGGCATCCCGAAAATAACGCTCGATCGGATAGTCTTTGCTGTATCCGTAACCTCCATGAATCTGAACCCCCATGGAGGCCACCTTCGAGGCGGTGCGTCCTGCAAATAGCTTGGCCATAGCGGATGGACCGGACAGGTCCCCGCCCTGATCCTTAATATGGGCGGCCTGTAGGGTCAGAAGCCGGGCCGCCTCAACCATCGTACCCATGTCTGCGAGCATCATCTGAATCGCCTGGTGACGGGCCAGTGGGACACGAAATTGGATTCGCTCTTTGGCATACTTCAGGGAGGCGTCAAGAGCTCCTTGAGCGATTCCCACGGCCTGGGATGCAATCCCAATTCGTCCTGTATCCAGGGCCGCCATGGCAATTTTGAATCCATCCCCTTCCCTTCCCAGGAGGTTGGTCTTGGGCACACGACAGTCTGTCAGGACGATTGAGCTGACGGGATTGGCACGCATGCCGCAATTGTTTTCAAGAAGGCCTACTTCAAACCCAGGGGTCCCCCGTTCCACGACGATGGCGCTAAAACCTCTCTTGACATCGCCCGGATTGACCGAAGTGAAGATGATCAGGGTGTCGGCTACCCCTCCGTTGGTGACGAATATTTTGTTGGCGTTGACGATATAGGATTCGCCATCACGGATAGCGGTGGATTCAATCGCCATGGCATCGGACCCGGCATTGGGTTCGGTCAGGCAGAAAGCCCCGATCTTTTCGCCTGCAGCCAGAGGGGGCAAAAATTTGGATCTCTGTTCATCATCGCCGAATTTGGTCAGGGGATAGACGCACACGCTGTTGTGCACGGCGATCGTCAGCCCCATGGCCGCACACGCCCGGGAGACCTCCTCAATAACCAGACAATAGGAAATGGAGTCAATCTCAGATCCACCGTATTGTCTCGGGGCCTGCATTCCGAAAAAATTGAGAGGCCCCATCTTCTCCACGACCTCCCAGGGGAAACGGCCTTCCTCATCAATCTCCCCGGCAATCGGAATCAGTTCCGCTTTGGCAAATTGTCTCACCATGCGCCTGGTCTGTTTCTGTTTGAGCGATAGGTTGAAATCCAATTCCGTTACCCCGGTTTCAAGTTATATGATCATGGATATCATAAAAGTAAAAAATCGATATTTCAACAAAAAGAAACGAGGATAGGTTTTGGTCTCTATCTATTATTTTTATCCTCTGACGACCCTCCGGCCCCAGGAAAACGGATACAGTCAGGTTCACAGAACAAAAAAAGGGGGACAACCGATCATCAGCTACCCCCCCTTGTCTCCTTGGTGCCTAGGGCCGGACTTGAACCGGCACGGTGGGGGACCACCGAGGGATTTTAAGTCCCTTGCGTCTACCAATTCCGCCACCCAGGCGTTTTTAGTCCGTAGTCTCGTAGTCTTCAGTCTTGTAGGCTTAACACTATAGTCTGTTGTACTTTGTCTATAACTCGATGTTTATTAAGTCATCATTTATACTCTTTGACGTATTTTGTCAAGATATGTTATTCATTGATTACAGTGATTAAAAAATCAGATTACCCCGAATGAAGGAGAATAAGATGCGATCGGACCAGATGAAAAAAGGGATTGAAAGGGCGCCCCATCGTTCTCTTTTTAAGGCCCTTGGCTTAACGGACCGGGAGATCGAACAGCCCATGATTGGCATTGCCAACTCAGCCAATGAAGTCATTCCCGGGCATCTCCACTTACAGCAACTCTCTGATGCTGTGAAAGCGGGAATCCGTATGGCAGGAGGAACACCTCTCGAATTTAATACCATCGGCATCTGCGATGGGATCATCATGGGACATGATGGGATGAAATACTCGCTCAGCTCAAGGGAATTGATTGCGGATTCGGTTGAGTCGATGGCCATGGCTTACCCCTTTGATGGGCTTGTCCTTATCCCGAACTGTGACAAGATCATTCCAGGGATGTTAATGGCGGCCGCCCGGCTCAATATCCCCACGATCCTGATCAGCGGGGGTCCTATGTTAGCCGGTGAATTCCACGGAAAAGAGATCGATCTGGCCACGGTCTTCGAATCGGTCGGAAAGATCGAGACGGGTGAAATCGACGAAAGGGATCTGAAGGAGATCGAGGGGTGCGCCTGCCCAGGAGTGGGCTCCTGTGCCGGAATGTTTACAGCCAATTCAATGAACTGCCTTTCAGAGGTCCTGGGGCTTGCCCTTCCCTATAATGGAACCATTCCAGCGGTCTTTGCGGATCGAATCCGGTTGGCAAAGGAGTCAGGGATTCAGATAATGGATTTGGTTAAAAAAGACCTCAGGCCTTCAAAAATCCTGACGAAAAAGGCTTTTGAAAATGCCGTCACAGTTGATATGGCCTTCGGAGGGTCCACCAACACATCTCTTCACCTCCCCGCAATCGCTCATGAGGCCGGAATTCCCCTACCCCTGCAAACCTTCAACAGGATCAGCGACCGGACCCCGCACCTCTGCAATATGTCTCCCGGAGGTCCTTTTCATCTTCAAGACCTTCACCGTGCGGGCGGCATTCCAGCCCTCATGGCAGAGCTAAGTCGAAAAAAATTGATTTACAAGGACGTGATGACCGTGACAGGGAAAACGGTTGGGGTAAACATAAAAGGGAAAAAACGTCTTCACTCCGATGTCATCCGCTCTCTTGAAAAACCTTATCATGCCAATGGAGGGCTGGTCGCCTTGTTTGGAAACCTGGCTCCTGAAGGTGCGGTGGTAAAACGGTCGGCTGTGGATGAATCTATGTTGAGGCATCAGGGGCCGGCAAGGGTCTTTGAGTCAGAAGAGGAAGCCTTGAAGGCTATCCTCTCTAAAAAAATCCGAAAAGGTGAAGTCATTGTCATCCGAAATGAGGGGCCCAAGGGCGGGCCTGGTTTCAGGGAGATGCTCGCTCCCACTTCCGCCATTGCTGGAGTGGGCATGGATAAGGAGGTTGCCCTCCTGACCGATGGTCGATTCTCAGGAGCAAGCCGCGGCGCAGCCGTCGGTCACATCTCTCCCGAGGCTGCGGAAGGGGGGGCCATTGCCATCGTTCGAAATGGAGATAGGATCGAGATCGATATCCCCGGGAAAAAACTGAACCTCCTCATCTCCGACGAAGAGCTGAAGAAGAGGCTTTCCCAGTGGAAGCCCCGGAAAAAAGAGCTGAAGGGTTATTTGAAAAGATATGCCAGGCTGGTCACTTCCGCTCACACCGGAGCTATATTTGAGTGATGATGAGGAGTTCGGGAGATTGGGAGATTGGGAGATAGGGAGGTGTAAGATTAAACCTTACGGTTGCAAAAACGGCCACGGGTAAACCGCTCTTCAAGGCTTCTGACGGCGATTAAGTTGACATGTTAAGGGAAACGGTAGACCTCACCTAAGGTGAACTCCGGCAAGGACTTGGGATGTGTGTGCTTATTCGCTAAAAGGTTCGCCCCGAAGCCTTTACGAACGGTTCACCCATGTCCGTTTTGACTAAATGTTTTGCAATGTTAAGGTAAAGACTCCCCAATTCCCGAATTCCCCCTCACCCCTACCCTCTCCCACCAGAGGCTGTGTCGTAATAGGGGAAATTGAAAAAATGTCATGCCGAACTAGTTTCGGCATCTAATCATTCCAACAACTTACGAGACCCTGAAACAAGTTCAGGGTGACAAATTAGTAATTACGACACAGTCTCCCAAGGGAGAGGGAGATTATAAACTCTTTTTAAGGACAGGAACGGCATAGGGGCCTTCCCGGAGGAAGGCCATGGTCGGTTCGATTCCTTTTTCCCGGTATCGATGAATGGCAAAGAGGACCGCCTTCTGAACCATCTCCCGTGCCTTTTCAAGAGAGGGTTTGATCCTCTTGTTCTTCAAAAGATCGAGGCCGCAAACGCCGGGAAGAAGGCAATAGTTTTTTCTCTCAATCTCGAGAGAACAGTAGATCAATCCCTCCTCCCCCACTTTTCTTAAAACCTTTCCCCAGACCTCGGGCTCCCACTGGTCTTTGGTAAATTTCCACGCGGGAGTTCTCAGCAAATTGAGATATCCATCCGGCCCCTGTAATTTTAGCAGGTGAATCAGGCTTCTATATTCCGGAGACCCGATGGGTTCGATGTGGTCCCGGTTGTTGGCCGCAATGATAATGACGCCTCCCTTTTTCACCGCAGGAAGAGCCCCAACGCCTGCCTTTGCGGTCTGATAGTGATCCCTTCCCACATATCCGCTATGAGTGAGCACAAGATCGAACTCTTCCTCAATAGGTATTTCTGCATAGTCCTTGATCATTTCAAACGCCTTCAGGTTTGCCTCTTCCATATCCCCCGTGAAGATTCGGATGAGTTGCAGAGCCTTGTTCAGATTGACATTGATCACAAAATCAACCCCGACGGTCCGGGCAACCTCCAGCGCCTCCTCATGACAGGGATTCCCTTCGAGGACAAGGTTCGTCGCATTGGGATCTTCGAGATAGGCAGGACCATGAAATTTCTGTATCGTTTTCACATCAACCAGGCCGGGGCAGATCGACTTTCTTCCGCCGGAGATGCCAGTGAAGAAATGGCTTTCGACCAGTCCAGTGGCGATCTTGATATCCGCAAAGTAAAAGTCCTTATTGACATAGACATGCGTCCCTCTTTTGGTGGTTCCAATGCTCTCCAGAAGATCGTTCCGCTCGCAATCGTGATCAAGGATCGTATACTGTTCGACAACCTCCTTCCCATACATCTCCACCTTCTCTTCCTCAGTGCTCGCCCGATGCATTCCTGTTGCCACAATGATCTTGATGTTCTCTTTTTTAATGCCTGAAGACTCCAACTGTCTCAGCAAAGGCGGAAGAATGCCGGCTTCTCCCTTATAAGGAACAGGCCGGGTGATATCGGAAACGGCAATGGCCACAGACATCTCTTCCGGAGGCTTTCCCTTTTTCAGGATGATCTCTCTTAGAGGAGGACTGCCAAGGGGGTTGAGGAGAGCCTCCTCAATCGCTTCCCGTGGATTGGGCAAAACAGGCACCTCCTTCATCGTCAGTTCCACGCAGTTTGGGGGTACGAGAATGTCTATCCCATTTTTGCCGAACTCCACGGAGATATTCTTCCAACTTTTGGTGTCAACTTTCTTAATTCTTTTTTGTACGTCGGGTCGCATCTTTCTACCGCCCTCACAGCTAAAAATATCCATCAATTCATTTAAAATATTTGTAACATAATACAGAGTTTATTTCCCATCAATTTAAAGTGAATAACGTGTAACGTGGGGTCAGACTTAAAGATTGACATCTAAGAACGGACCGGAAGATTCTTGTTATCCCCTAATCGATCCGGTCATGTGCGGCTCACCGCTTTGGGCGTTGCGAGCCTCGAACCGCAGGGTTCGCGTGTCGCTTCCAATCACCCGCTCGTCTAACAGCCTGATCTCGATCTCTCCTGGGAGGAAGATCGGTCGTTTGAACGAGGCGTCCACTTCAATCGGTAGGGAGAAGTCCTGTTCTGCTTCGATTGCAGCGAGCGTTCGGGCAAATGTCCACATTCCATGAGCGATGGCCCGTCTATACCCGAGTAGGCGTGCCGTCACGGCATAGAGGTGGTGCGGGTTCCAGTCACCCGATGCCCTGGCGTAGCGCCGACCCGTATCCTCCGGCACACGGACTAATAGGGATTTGAAGGGTTCCTCCTCGGGAATCCAGGGAGTTGACTTGTCGCCTTTGCGCCCGCTTCCAGACCGGGCCTGGTTGTTGCGCGTCAGGAGTGTCGTCGTGCCGCTCCACGCTTGCGCTCCTGCCACGACCGCGCCCAGTCCAAAGTCAACCTCGAACCCGCGGTCCGTCTCGCGGATCTCTACGAGCCGACAGGATAGATCCAGCGTAGCGCCTGGATCAATCGGATGCAATAGCACAGTTTGCTGTCGTATGTGGATGAGGCCAAACGGACTGAACGGGAAGGCATCCGAGAGCACTGCTTCTGCCATCGGTCCAAGGAAGAGGCACTCAGGATAGGCCGGAGGTACTGAAAGTCCATGGTTTGGGTTTCCGCAGACGTCCCGAAACTGTGCAAGCCGGACAGAATCGATCCGCGTGCCAGGCTGCGACACCTCGATCGGCGCCAGCGCCCGGCTGCATTCCTGCGGGAGCACACCTTGCGAACGTACCTGCATCCGCCGTAGCGCGCGAAGGTAGATCGCTACAGCGCCGGGACTTCGGCCAATCGTAATGCGCCGCGGCTCTCCAGGCATCTCTATGCGATGTGCCGGCGTGCTGGACTTTGCCCTTTGCTTCGTTCCTACGCCGCGTCCCAGCGTCTTCTGGAGCAAACCGGGAGCTAATCGGCTTAATCCAACGGCTACCTTCCCATATATAGAAAGCACCACCTCACGTCGTCGGCAGTAGGACGCGTTCACGATCGCCTTTGCCGCCTGGTCCGCCTTCCACACCAGCCATTTGGGGCGAGGGTCTTTGCGATCCTTGTGCAACCGTCCGTCGTTGTCAACACGGACGATGTCGGTCTCAACGTATGCAGGGTGCACTGTCGTGCAGCTCACTCCGCTTCCTCTCAGCTCCATTGAGAGTGCCTCTCCGATCGCTCTGACGGCCGCCTTGGATGCCGAATAGATACCCCCCTTCGGTGGGGCAACGAACGCCGCAACGCTGCCGATCAGCACAATCCGTCCATGTGTCTTATGAAGCTCCGGCAGCACCGCACGCACCGTGCCAACGAGTCCGAAGACGTTGACGTCGAACTGCCGCCGCCAGTAGGCGAGGTCCAGATCCTCGATCCTGCCCATTACGGAATAACCTGCGTTAGCGACCACGACATCAATCGATCCCCAGGTATCGACCACCCTTCGCACTGTTGCGCCGATCGACGCCTCATCCAATACGTCGCAGGGTGCTGCGAGAGCCCGGGCTCCGATTGCATCAATCGCCGCGACAGTCTCTGCGAGTTTATCAACGCGGCGCCCTGAGACCGCCACCGAAGCGCCCTCACGTGCGAATTCCAAAGCCACGGCACGGCCGATGCCGCTACCGCCACCAGTAACCCAGATGACGCGGCCCACGAACTTACCCATAGAGTCACTCCCCCTGCTGCCACCGCATACGCATTAATACATACAGCCAATCGCAATCACGGAATCTGACCTATTCAATTTAAGAAAATATACCAAAAACTGAATCTCCGGACAATAGCTCTTTTCTTCAGAAACTTTCGTTTGACCAATTTCCATAAAATAAGTATGATGGTTTCGTAAAAAGTCGTCTCACCGGTGAAAACCGGTGTCCAGTGTCTTCCTAATTATCTGAAATTACTGGATTCCGGCTTTCGCCGGAATGACGATCTGTAGTGTTTTTCGACTTTTTACGCATTTGTCA
>VGRU01000125.1 GCA_016875255.1 Deltaproteobacteria bacterium | reverse complement strand
GGAATTGGGGTCGGGCTTGACTTATTGATATTTGATTATGAGGAAGCTGGGATCAGGGTCAGGTCTATTTTGTTGGCATTTCATCTTTTACCCTTAAAATTCTGCTGACAGAAGGATTCATTTTTTTAATCGAGATTCCAGAGCTTTTAAATCGCTTTTGCATGGAGGATTCTTTTCAGCCCAGGCACCCTCTTTCTGGATGAGATTGGCGACCTTCCACTGCCACTTCAAGTGAAGCTTCCGGACCAATCTAAGTGCTTGACTTTATGGATGAAGATTAAGGAAAGGTTGTGTGTTTTCGGGCTTAGAAGGGCTTTTTCGGGGTCAAAATAGCGCTTCCAAGGAATCTTCCGATGGTCACCAGAGCCAACAGGCATTGTTGAGGGGGGCCGGGGTCAAATCTAAACTATGGCTGGCTGGGATCAGTCCTTGACACGGGACAGGTTGGCCAGAAGAAGGATGAAGAAGTAAGATCCATAAAACTATCTAAAATTAAAAAGGCAGGTGGGATAATTTCTCATCTGCCTTTTTTATTTGGGATGGACTTAAGCAGACGAAGGTTATGGGACTATTAAAGATAATGGGCAGTATCGGGGGATATCCCGGAAATGGCAATCAAGAGGAAGAAAAGAGTAAAAGCTCTTCATCATGAGCTAATACGGCAAGAATCACTTATTGTCTCACTCGGGGAGAAAAACCCTCGCCTTCAGGCGAAGACTTTGGGTCACCCTTGTGGGTCACCCTTGGGGTCAGGCTTGTTATATTTGAGAATCTTCGCTAAGATGTAACCATGGCACGAAAGCAAAGAATACATTATCCCACCGCATTATACCACGTCATCTTACGAGGAAATGGATGGCAAGTATATCTGGAAATCGGGCAGAAGGGCTCAAGTCTTGTCTTGAATCCTGGGATTTGAACCAGATGATTTATCAGGCATACATAAGCCGCTTACCTTTTGGCTCCGGGATTTCTCGCCCAAACTCTCTTGCTGTATCCAGCCATAAATTAATCGCCTCCTGGCAGTTAGCGAGAGCCTCATTGGGGGTGTGTCCATGTGCTAGGCATCCGGGAAGTTCTGGAACGTCCGCGATAAACGCTTGGTCCTCTTTGCTCCAATAGATGATAATCTCGTACTTGTGCATTACTTATCCCCCTTCTTGATCAAGTCCATACTTGGTGATGACAGCTCGAACCTGTCGAACCTGGTAGGGTTTCGCCATATGACCCTCTTTCTGAAGATTAATCATATCGTCAACTCCAGCTCTTATGAAGACATGATGACTCCCCCGGCTTCTCTCCTCGAAACCAAGCCGGGCCAGCAAATTTCTTAGATCGTCAAACCGGATGTTCGCATCTGATCGTCCGCTAAGGATTTTTTCAAAAAGTTTCCTGTACGTTGTCATAGACCCGGAAGCCCTTTTATTAGAATCAATTATGATGGTCTCGTAAAAAGTCGTCACTCCGGTGAAAACCGGAGTCCAGGCAATACCTAACCAATTGAAAACACTGGATTCCGGCTGGAGTTTATCCCGATGAAAATCGGGGCCGGAATGACAAAACCAGGCCCAAAGAGACTTTTTACAAGACTATTAATTATAGCAAATCCTTTAAAAAAGTAAACCCCGTTAGAAATTCTACAGGAATTCCGTAAATCGACCAGTTGCAGCGGGGCATTTGCTCCTGATGACTACCATAGAACACATTCCCATGGTGAGGCTTTTCTCGTACGAGGAGAACCAATTATTCCTATTGTTCCTGAACCCTCAACTCTTCTCCTTCTTGGATCAGGCATTATCGGCCTTGGGTGCTTAGTGAGGAAGAGAATGAAAAAGTAAGATCCATAAAACTATCTAAAAATAAAAAAGGCAGGTGGGATAATTTCTCATCTGCCTTTTTTGTGTGCACCCCGAAGGGGGCACCCACCTGGAACTGAAGGGTCCTCTATAAGACCCTGATGACGAGAACCGTAAGCCTAACTGCAAGGGCTGCCGCCATGAGGTCGGGTCTGGAGGAAGCAGCAGGCAAACCCCTGGCCCGAGAAACACAAGCGCATAGATGCAGTTGCATCTGGACGAGGGGGCAACAAGACCCGAAGTCCAATAGTCATCCGGAAGGTGCGGAAGTAGATGCGACGGGTGGATAGGGAGGAAGTGAGTGTGTCATGCTCGAAGAGATCTGGTTAACTGCTTATGCCGAAAATTTGATAAATTATGATGTACATGGTAATTTAATTATGTACATCTTGTAAGGAGGATTTACATGTTAAGGTATAAACACTTGAGATTAGACCAGGATAAAATTGAGAAGGCCAAGAAGGTTCTTGGAGCTAAAACCGAAACTGAAGCCATCGCTAAAGCTCTTGAGAAAGTGGTCCAGGCAGACACAGAAAGGCAACGAAGAAGAGATCTTATGAAACTTATTATTCAACTCCGAAATAATATCGGCAAGATAAGAGAAGACTCGGGGGAGTGGGTCAGACAGGCAAGGAAGAAGAGGGCTTTAACCCATGATATCCGTGCTTGATGCAAGCGTTGCTCTGAAATGGCAGTTTGAGGATGAAGAGGTAACAGGGGCTGCCACAGCTCTTCTTTGTGGATGCCTTGTGCCTAATGGGACAGAAACTTATTGAGACCAATCGTCTATCTTTAGATCCGGGATACGAGAAAAATGTCTGGTATTTGCACTGACCACTGTCAACCCATTGCAGAGCGCAATCGACCCGATCATAATATCCTCTATTCCAATGAGCTGTCCGGAAGAATATAGATGCGAGATTAACTCTCCTGCTTTAATCGCCTCTTTATAAGTGAAGCTCAAGATGCGGACTTTCGGGAGAATATTCTGCTCAATCCTTGGCCAAAGCGAAGGGCTACTGCCTCGTTTGAGCGCACCAAATCTGAGTTCCATAACACAAATCGTTGACGTAAAGAGGGCTGCGGATGGGACGGCTTTTAGCCTGTCCATGAAGCTCTTGTTGGGGTTCCTTTTAATGATTTCGCTAAGCATATTCGTATCCATAAGGTACATGGGATTAGCCTCTCTGCGACCGTAAAACACGAGAGGTATGCTTCTCTCGGTCAAGGACGATTTGATCGATAATCTCGAAGAAAGAATCGTCGTTTTCCAACCAGCCTTCCACTTTGCAGAGGTGATCTTCGGTTGGCTCTCCGGTTGAAGGCACAAGCATTGCCAAAGGCTTCCCTCTTTTGGATATCAGGATGTGTTCGCCTCCGAAAGCCACACGTCCCAGGAGTTCTGAAAAATGCTTCTTGGCCTCCGCTACAGAGCATTCTTTCATGGTCAGAATAACCTCCTTTATTGGTCATTACGACTACATTTTAAAGAATTTAAAAACTTCTGTCAAGAGAAAAAGTAGGAATGCTGGAATGATCGAATGATGATGGTCTCGTAAAAAGTCGTCTCACCGGTGAAAACCGGTGTCCAGTGTTTTCATAAGTATCTGAGATTACTGGATTCCGGCTTTCGCCGGAATGACGGTCATTAGGCTTTTTCGACTTTTTACGAGTCTATCAATGATGAATTGATGAAATGGCGGAATTTTGAAACTTGAAATGTAAAAATAATCCAATGATATCGGACTATTGTCCGGTTTTTTTTCTGTTACCCCCCTTAATGAAATCGATTTGAGCAACAGCCCCTATTTTGTTGGCACAGAGTCATCATACATGAACGGCCAATGAAGCAGTGGGAGCTAACGCTCAGACTACTTCTATTAACCCAGATGTTGCATAAATCCTGATCATACGGGCATGTACCAGGTGATGCTGACCGTGAAGGCGTTGAGCCCCGATAAGACCGTCATGG
Source organism: Deltaproteobacteria bacterium (assembly GCA_016875255.1). Next base: position 6,266 of record VGRU01000125.1, on the reverse strand, counting down.
GAAAGGCCGATGGTATTAATGGGCCAGCAGGCTACAGTCCTTTGTGCGATAAAGGCGAGTGCGAAGGGCCACCCCGGGGTCTTAGGCCGTGTCGATCGCTTCCTTGGAATGTTTGCATTTGCGATTTGGGATTCCAGGGAAAAGACACTTTTTCTCGGCCGAGACTTGGTTGGGATTAAGCTTCGAAAAGGTAAACCGGTCTTGACTTTTGGAAGTTATTTGTTTAAAGAAATATAAAAGGGTGTTAAAGGTTGAATTTGAAAACTGATCCTCTTTGATAAATGAATGAACGTGAAAATAATAGACCTATTATTAAGGGACCACGTTATTGACAAACTTATTTGGAAACATAACATTTCAGAACTTGAGGTAAGACAGGTATTCAATAATCAGCCAAATATAAGATTTATCGAGAAAGGGAAAATTAAGGGGGAACATCTTTATGTTGCTTCAGGAAGGACTGATGCCGGAAGATATCTTCTGGTATTCTTTATTATGAAGAAAAACAAGAAGTCTTTAATTGTTACAGGCAGAGATATGACAGAAAGGGAGCGGAGGAAATATGCAAAGAAGTAAAAAAATAAAAGAGCCTATACCGGGGGAATTTACTACACTTAAAGAAGCAGCAGAGTTCTGGGACAAACATGATTTGACCGATTACTGGGAATTTACAAAAGAGGTAGAGGGTGATATTAAGGTACCTCCTACCCCTCGTTATGTCCCTCTTGAAAAAGAGATTTCTGAGTTCATTGCCAAAATAGCCAAAAAACAACATATCTCACTTGAGACATTAGTAAATTTATGGTTAAAAGAGAGACTGCTCGATCAAATTGGGAATGTAAAAACGACTTCCCTCTCCCCTTCATAGATAATTTTTAAGATTACTCACCAAAGAGGAATTGGGGTTGACTTATTGATATTTGACTATAAGGAAGCCAGGAAGACAGGAAAAATTCAAATTCTAAAACCCAAATTCTTTATTCATGGATTCATGGGTTCCTAATAAGGAAGCCAGGAGAAGCAGATGCTCCCGCCTTTCACGGGCAAACGGCCCTTTCCAACCTTCAGACCCGCTAACTCAATTTTTGAGTCAGCGGGTCGATGATGCCTGGCGCTTTAGGCTTAATTTCTCATCGGATGATGTTGAACAAATCTTAGAGCAATTCTGCAAACACTTCGGGTTTTTGCTGCGCAATTCGCAATAAGGCTTCCGCAGGACCGCTAGGCCTACGGCGTCCCTTTTCCCAATCCTGAACTGTTCGCAAACTCACACCCATCAGGCCCGCAAATGCCGCCAATGTTGCCTTGCTTTCTCACACCACCGGAACCGGGAACAAGTTTTCCAGATTCCTGATCCTTGAACAAGAAGCTTTGGAGACCGAGATACTCGTCATCGGTCAAGTATGTGTAAACGTATTTGGTAAAAGCGGGTGCCTCAATAAATTCCACAATGCGATTTATACGGCTTTGCCGTATAAATCGCAAGAGCCAGGCGTTTCTTGCTGAAAAAGTGCATTTTGTGAGATTGGTGCGCAAATGGTGCCAGGCAACGGTAATTAGGTATTATGATAGTGGGCAGAAGACAAGACTTTTTATTCATTCGTAAAGACAAAAAAGGGGACAGTTCTATTTTTTGAAAAGGGAGCAAATTTTTAGTAGGATTAAGGCCATGAGTTTCTCAAATTACAGGACGGTAGAGAAGGGAGAGATTAAAAAACGTTTTTCGGGCATTAAGGTAAATAAATATGCTTTACCCCTTCGGGCCATATACGCTTAAAGTCTTCTATATTGAAAGTTAAAAGGTGCTCAACCTTTGATTTCTGAGCTACCTTCGCAATAAGAGCATCATAAATAACGCCACCTGATAGTCCCAGATCAGCCATCTGTTGAATCACGGAGAAATAATCTGAAGAAGAAAGAGGTACAATTTTTGAAATAGTCTCAATGTTATTGTGGATAAGTTGGCGAGCCATTCCGGGTGTAATTTTAGGGCTTAGGGGTAGTGTTGTTAAAACAGCATAAAGTTCCGCTAATGTATGGCTCGCAACCAACATCTCGAATTCTTTGGACTTGGCGCGCTTGAGCCATGGGAAAACACGAGAATGCATAGGATGTGATTCAATAATCGAAGCGATAATAACAGAAGTATCAAATAATATTTTCATTTTTTACTTGGTAGGGCTATTTTTCTAAGTTGTTCCTCTCGATGGAGACGGACAGCTTCTTTCATATTCCCCGTTGCAGAGCCTGAGAATACCAGCACGCCTTCTTTAATATGTAAAGGGGATTCTTCTCTTAAAGGTTTTAGCATAACCTCATCCTCTAATCTCTCAATTTGTAAAACCTCTCCAGATTTCAAACCAAGATGAACACGAATTTCTTTCGGTATTACAACTCTGCCAAATTTATCTATTGTTGTCTCCATAGCAAGAACCTCCTCTTATATTATTGCCATAATAAAATGCCAAATGGCAAATGTCAATACCGTTTAAATTTCAGAAATGGGAGACTTCGTGCGGAACGTACCTAGCCATTTTGATATCTTAATCTAACCTATTCCGACAGTTGCCGCTCGAAACGAAAATGGTGCCAGGCAACGGTAATTAGGTATAATGATAGTGATAGGGATAGTTGCGGTTGGGATAGCTTCTCGGCGTATGCGAAAGATCTAACCTCAAGGGGTTCATAAAAAAAACCCATCAGTCAATTGAGCCTGTGGGTTTTTTCTTTTTCTAAAACTATTCTATGTTTACCTTGCAGAAGAAGATGTCATTGGCTCTTATTTCATCCCCAATAACCTTTTTCACCCAATTAATAATCGATTCGTCGGTAATTCGGGTGGGTTCTTTTCTTCTCTCAGGTAATATTCCAACCAGATGGGTATCCCCAATGTCACCGCGCCAGTAAAATTCATAAACCAACATACTCGCCTCAACAGGATCATCACCTCAATATCATATATATTGTTTACAATTTTCATGCCGATTTAAGAGAGGAAAGGAAGTTATTGTTTTGTTAGGGTTTTTTCTTTTGTTAATTTTCAGAACACATTGAGATTTGTAAGAAATCTTGACAAGTTGATCAATTATATTTCTAACCATTTGATAATATGAAAGTTTTTCCTCAAATGATTTTGTAAAGATTTCCGTTTTTTTACAGGTATCGTTGTTCCAAACCGATTGATCAGATATTTTTTATACCTTAATCTCACCCCTTCCGACAGTTGCCGCTCGGCCACAATCCTTGTCCCATAAGAACCGATCACCCCAAGCTACCGCGCCATCTTCGCCTCCGAATACCCCAACCCCTTCCCGCCACTCGTGAGAACTCCCGCTGTGCCTTCAAGAGAGCCTGCTGGAAGAAAAAAAAATGACAAAATGTCCAGGCATGGAAATTTTTAATTCTGAAAAGTTCAATATAGCTGCAAATTTGTTATTCTTGTCAAAACTGATACCCAAATATTTCTTAGGAAAAAAATGAGAATATAGTGTAATTTCAATTTGTTAATCAACACCACTCAATTTATTCTATTACCTCATAAAGCGTGAAGAATTTGTTTTTATTAATGGTATATTTCTTGCTTATTAGATATCATTATCACTTTTTTCGGAGGATTTCACTTATGCAATACCATGGATTACGATATCTAACCCTTGCAATTATTTGTGCTATCATTACGCTTCTTTTTCCCCCCTCTGCAACGGCTGCCCAGCTAAGATTGGCCTGGGACCCAAATAAAGAGTCCGATCTGGCAGGGTATAAAGTATATTTCGGAACAAGTTCAAAGCAATATACGGCTTCAGTCGATGTGGGAAATGTGAACGTTTATGTTTTAAGGGGTGTCAAGGAAGGACAGACTTATTATATAGCTGTTACAGCATATGATTTGTATTTTAATGAAAGTAATTATTCCATAGAAGTAAACGGGGTTGCCATTGAACCCTCTCCTCCAATTTCATTAGTTCCGCCCACCATTGTTCCTTCGCCCATTCCAGAGCCTGCGCGTGAACCTGCTCCAATTGTTTCTAAACCAACATCTGCTCCGACGCCAGAGCCCGGAACGCCCCCTTCGCCAACTACAGAACCAGCACCCGCTCCAACTCCCACTCCTTCTCCGGTTGCTGAACCTGCTATCGGAGGGCAGGTGTATGTTGCTGTTTCTGAAATCAGTTCTGAGGGTGAGGCCATCGGAAATGTTAAGAGATACGAATTAAATAACACGAATGGAAGTACAGCGAATAACACGAATATTACATCAACGAATTACACGAATATTATAGCAACGAATGACACGAATGGGTCGACAGTTGTTCAGGTTGTGGATTCATCTAAGACGCCTATTCTTGACACGAACAATCAGATAAAGGAGTCTTCAAAGAGCGCCTGGAGCTCTTCTGCCGATGGGAAAAACGTGGATAAGGGGGGCGTTGGAGAGGTCCTTCTTAAGAGAGTTAACCCAAGGAAAATATTGACAAATATTGAAGCCACGAATAGCACGAATTTAACGACCGAATTACACGAATTTTCTACCTCAAACGAGAAGATCACGCCGGAGATGTTAGGGCTTTCATCCGAGGACAAGGCCGCAAAAGATAAACTGATTCAATATGTTCAGGGATATGACTCTTATGCCAAAGACAAGGAGAAGACCTCCCTTCAAAAACGGAAATGGATCCTCGGCCCCATTGTCAATTCAAGGCCGTTGGTGATTCCTTATGGGAATTCGAAGAAGGTCATCTTTGTGGGAGCAAACGACGGGATGCTCCGTGCCTTTGATGACGCCACAGGAGAGGAGCTCTGGGGTTTTATCCCCTCTGAGTTACTTGTCCGTTTAAAAGAATTGCCTCAGGGAAATGGCCTTAAATATTTCGTGGATGGCTCACCAAAGGCTTATATCACCAATTCACAGAAGATCATTGTTTTCGGATTAAGAAGAGGGGGAAAAAATTATTATGCCCTTGATGTGACCAAGCCTGAAAGTCCAAAGTTTCTCTGGAAGATCGGCCCAGAAACCACCGGGTTTTCGGAAATAGGACAGACCTGGTCAGAACCCCAGTTCGGGCGTATCAAAGACGGTAAAGAGGGAAAGGCGGTCTGCATCATTGGCGGCGGATATGACGAGAATCAGGATAGAAAAACCCCGGCCGCTGAAGATAAGAAGGGAAGGGCGGTTTATGTGGTCGATTTATTAACCGGACAGCAGATATGGAGATGGGATTCTAAGAAAGATCCCAATATGAAAAACTCCATTCCAAGCGCGATCTCCCGCGTGGATATCAATGGCGATGGCTACATTGACCGGCTCTATGTCGGAGATATGGGAGGAAAGCTCTGGAGGTTCGATCTCAAAGGATCCGATCCGAATGGTTGGTCAGGAAGGGTTGTCTTCAATACAAATCCTGGGAATACGGGAAGCGTAAAGCAGAAGATTTTCCATGCGCCGGATGTGACGCTTGAAAAAGGCGGGGAAATAGTCCTGTTTGGAACAGGGGACCGGGAACATCCCAATGTGAAGATTGGAATCGACAAATTTTATGCCTTTATGGATAAGGGAAACGGCTCACCCTTATCGGAAGGTAATCTTGCGGATGTAACAAAGGATTTTGCCACCGTCCAGACCCTTGCCAACAAAGAGGGCTGGTTTATCAGTCTAAAGGAAGGGGAGAAGGTCCTGGCTCCTCCGGTTGTTGTCTTTGGAGCGGTCTATTTCTCCACTTATACCCCTTCTCAGGAGAGTGACGGAATCGCCCGGATTTATGCCCTGAATTATAAAGTCGGCAACCCAATCTTCAATCTCAACCCTGAAAATGATCAAGGAGGGCCAAAGATTGACCTCTCAGACCGTTCAAAGATCATTGGGACCGGGATTCCGTCAGGCACGGTTATTTCTGCCCTGGGCAAAAGACCTGTTGCCTACACAGGGTTTCCGGGAGGGCTCTATTCGACGCACCTGAAGGGGCATTCAACGATTCTTCCGATTTCGTGGAAAGAGGTTAGAAGTAAAAAATAGTTTTGAGTTTTGAGTGTTGAGCTTTGAATTAATTCAACATTCAAAACTTATAATTCAAAATTCCCCAAGAATGAGTTATGAATTGAGGTAATAAGTTAATGAGTTAATACGTGAAAGTGCTGCTGTGTTGCGGTGCTGCGGTTAGGGAATTCGAGTTAATAAGAGAATGAGTTATTGGGTTATCTCAGAAGCAATCTCTGAAAGCCTCTTAACAGGTAATGCAAATACATCTTTCTTTATGGGGTAATACTCTTCA